>NZ_RZNH01000081.1 GCF_013141825.1 Marinifilum caeruleilacunae | reverse complement strand
CATAATGGAGCGAAACAGGAGGTAACAAAAGTTAAAATTTAAGGGCGGTGACGCTCAACTAGATAATGTAACAAAAACAATAAACGGTAGCGGTGTTTGATAAGGAGGTGGTTGAAAATCGCCCTCAAATTTTAGCAAAACCGTTAGCCACCATAAACATGCACAGCAGAACACTATACATATTACTAGTTTATATTTTGATTATAAGTTGTAATTCTCAAAATCAGGAGAATTATAATAGACTACTTAAAAAATATGACACTGGCATTTCAAGTGAATATTACGAATTGATAACTGATGGCCCAGAATTCACTGCATTAAATTTATTTGACCCAGCAATAATCGCAAAGAATAATATACGGAACTGTAAAATAATTCAGGTACACACAGACACAAATAAATCTGCAAAATACGTTGAATTTGACTCATTAGGTAACATCATCTTTGAGCAAAATGATTATTTCTGGGATAGGAAGGGTACCATGCAAGGGGTTTATAGTTACAAATACACGTACTTGAAAAATATTCATTCAATTAAAGGTGTACATGAATCTGAATCTAAAGATAGTATTCATAACATTTACCATTATGATTCAGATAACAATCTGATTTCAGTTGATTTTAATGAATATTCAAGACGCCTAAAGGATGGAGTGGTTGGTGATTTATTAATAGATGAAGACTTTGAGAAGTACCCATCTTGGCATCTAACAAAAACTAAGAAATACTTCTCAAACTATACAAGTATTCTTATTCAATCTGTTGTCGATAGTGAAACTACATGGATTGAAAAGTATAATATCCAAATTGATTCTTTAGATAGGGTAGTTCAAATTGATTGCTATTGGGATTCAGAACTAAAATCTAGAGAAAGATATTCTTATGCTAAAAACAAAGTATTTGAGACATATGAATTCATTTATAATGGGGAGTTGTCAGACAGACGATTTATAACGTATAGTATTGATTCGTCAAATAGACTTGTGGAGAAGATGGGGATTAAAGATGATGATAAATCAGTTTATTCAACTACAAAGATAGATTACTACCAAAACGGAGCTATCAAGAAAATTGATAAAGGGGATTGGTATCAGATATTTGAGTATAATATTAACTGAATTACGGTGGCTAACAATGTATATAAAAAATAGGCGTAACAGTGGTTTGCGAGGGTTTGAGCTTTTAATAAACACCGCCAAAACTTTTGTTTTGGCTAACATAAAAAACTAAATTTATAACCAAAACAAAAGCTTCGGCTCGTAGCATTCGGATGGTGAAGTGCTTTTAAATCGCCAACTTTTCATATACGAGGCCGTTACCTGCAAGGCTAAAAAAAACGATACTACAATGAAGAAACTAATAGCAATATTGACATTATTTTATTCTCTAACTGCACTTGGGCAAAATGGAGTGAAAGGAGACTATTTTCTACTCATTAATAGTGATAGTGTAATATCACTGAATACATTTGAAAATTCAGCGATAGTAGAGCATAAAACATTTGATATTAATGAAAAATCAATCTTTACCACAGATAAAAAATCAAGAGTAGCAATTCTTGACACAGCCAAAAATAGTATTGTTCTTTATGACTTTCTATTATCTAAGGAAACAAAGCTGACAATTCCATATGATTTGAAACCAAAGACTCTCTTGTTATTCGATAACAACCTGTTTGTTGGAGGAGAAATGGGTAAAGAGATTCTAATTCAATATCAGATAAAAAAGAATCAATGGGAAAAACTAGAGGTTCCTGAAGAAGTACAGATGTGGGGAAAGGCAGTAGATGAATTAGTAATTAATGATAGTCTTTTAATCGCAATTGACAACTTGATATTGCCAAAATATATTTTGTATTATGACTTAGAATCTGAGGGAAGATTGGAATTGTCACATTTCAAGAGACTTAAATACAATAGTAGTTATGAAAGTATTCATGATGGTAGAATTACTTCTAAATATCTTGGGCTAATATCAACAACTATGAATCACGGTAGTATTTATGAACATATTACCATTTATTCCGACCTTGATTTAATTAAAAGTTTTGCTATTTCAGTTGAAGTAAAGCAATACAGCAACTTTAATGATTTAATTATTGTAGGCGACAAACTATTTATTGCGCACAGAAATAATGGATTAGGAGTATTTGAAGTCAAAGACTCGTATTTTAAAGCAAGTAAGGATAAGTTTGATAATTTCAATAACAGGGTAAAGGAAAGCTTAATTAATTACAAAAAATATAAAAAGGGAGAAATAATTAGACTTACTATAATTCCTAATACATCTCAAATCATATTGACAATTAGGAATTCACTTGAAGAGATAACAAATGAAATAGTTGAAATATAAAAAGCCCAGCAGGTAACAATGTATATACAAAATAGGCGTGACAGTAGTAAATTCAAGGGTTGTAGCCCGCTTCAACTTCTCAACGGTTTGATAAGTTTGAATCCCGCAATCGCCTACTTTGCATATACTAAACGTTGGCAGTAATAAGATGAAAACAACATTATTGATTTTATTTTCAGGTTTTTTACTTTTTCAATTTACGGAAAAGAAAAAAATGGACTTTGAGAATGATTCTATAATTCTTCAAACTGAACTGGACACTTTAAGGATAAACTGGTATT
>NZ_RZNH01000080.1 GCF_013141825.1 Marinifilum caeruleilacunae | reverse complement strand
ACTTATATTATATTACTTATAAAATCTAATATATATATATATATAATATAATTTTTACTTATTAAAAATAATAAATAAAAAAAAAAAGAAAATATATATAATCTTTATCATTATAATATATAATATTATATTATATTCTATTTATAATATATTTATAACATATTTATAATATATTTATAATATATTTATAATATTTAATATTTTTTAAAAAAAAAATAAAAATAGTCCGGCCCGCCCCCGCGGGGCGGACCCCGAAGGAGTCCGGCCGAAGGAGTCCATCCTAAAGGAGATATATAAATAAATTTACTATTATTAATATTATAAAGATTAATAATTTTTATTGTTAATAACATTTTATATTTTATATTTTATTAAGATGTAAATACAAAAGGAGAAAATTAATTATATAATATAATATATATACATATATATATTATATAATATTTATATTATTATTAACTTCCTATATACTATACTATTATATTTATATTTCTCCTTCCGGGGTTCCGGCTCCCGTGGCCGGGCCCCGGAACTATTAATATTAATATTAATTAAAAATATTTATTTTTATATTAATTAATTAATTAATTAATTAAAATTATTTTATTGAATTTTATATTATTTAATAAAAATTTTATAATATTTATATTATCCTTTGGGGTTTTCCCTTGGGAAAAGGAAAATTCCTCACTCTTTCAGTGACTTTATAATTTATTATTTATTATTAATAAATAAATAGTAATAATAGTCCGGTCCGCCCCCCCCCGCGGGGGGCGCGGACCCCGAAGGAGTGAGGGACCCCTCCCTAATGGGAGGGGGACCGAACCCCTTTTTAAGAAGGAGTCCAACCGTAGAAGATAATAATAAAGTTAAATATTATTAATAATAATTAAATAATGTTAATTTGTATTATATTAATATTATATATAATAAAATATTATATCTCTTTTTTATAAATTATAATTAAATATATTATTATAAATATATTATAAAAATAATAAAAAAAAATAGTATATTAAATATTTATTTAAATACATACTATTATTTATTATTCCTTTGGGGTTCGGTCTCCCCTCCCGTATATTTACGGGAGGGGGTCCCTCACTGCGCTGAAAGCGGGGACTTATTATCTTTATATTAATTTATATTATTTATATATAAATATATATATTAACTTTTTTATATTAATATAAAAATCAATTAATTAATTATTATTTTTTTAAGGAAGTAATTAATATTAATATTAATATTAATTGGAAAGGGTTATATTATAATATAATATAAATATATATTATTATTATTTATATATAAATATTAAAATATTTTATATTTATATGTATGGGTCCCAATTATTATTTTATATAATAATTATTTAGGGGACCCGGATATCTTATTGTTATTAATTTATTATATTATATTATATTATATATTTATTATTTATTATTAATATTTTATTTATAATATTTATAATTTTATTAAATATTATTACTAAATATTTATTTATTTATAATAAATTTATTATATACTTTTTTATATTATTATTATAAATTTTAATAAACTTTTATTTATATATAATTATAAATAAAGATATAAATATTTATCTCCTTCTTTAAATAAAAAAAGGGGTTCGGTTCTCCCCCCGTAAGTATACGGGGGGGTCCCTCACTCTTTCGGGGTCCGCCCCCTCCGCGGAGGGGGCGGACCGGACTTTATTATTATTATTATTATTATTATTTTTATTTTTATTAAATAATATTTATATAATTTTAATAATTAAAACTTTTTATATTATATTTATATTATTTGATTATATTATTAATTATATAATGTTAATATCAATTATATTTTATATTTATATAATATTATAATATATATATTTATTATATAATTATTTTTTTTTATTAAATTTTATTATATATACTTATTCTCCTTTCGGGGTTCCGGCTCCCGTGGCCGGGCCCCGGAACTATTAATTAATAATAGGTGAAACAATAGGATTTTATATTACCTGTGAACAACTGGTAATATTTAATCCGTATTATATTATATTATATTATATTAATATTAATATTAATATTACATAAAATAAATATTAATTTTTATAAATTATTATCTCCTTCTTAATTAAGAATAAAAAGGGATGCGGTTCCCATGGGGTCCCGCACTCCTTCGGGGTCCGCCCCCTCCCCTGCGGGAGGGGAGCGGACTATTTTATTAAAAATATTATAATTAAATAATAATATAAATAATTTATAATATAATAATATATACTTATAAATAATATTTAAATCTTATTATTAATTTATAAATCATAAATTATTATTAATAAATATCTCTTTTAGATAAGATAAATTGAACTTATATTTATATTATATATATATAGATATAAATCTTAAATAGAGTAAATATATTATAATAATTATATAAATATATATATATTATATTAAGATAATAATATATATATATAT
>NZ_RZNH01000079.1 GCF_013141825.1 Marinifilum caeruleilacunae | reverse complement strand
CCACAACTTTTTCAGTTGGTTGCCCTGGTAATCGTACTCGAAATGTTGGTAAAGGCCAAGGTTATCTTTTCTTTTCAGGAAATTAATGTTGCCATTGCGCCCATACATATACTCTGTGGTATAAGGATGATCGCTGGAATTGGCTGCCGAAAGGTTTTTCCAATTGTCGTAGCTAAAGCTGTAGGTATGGCGTTTTCGACCTGCTGTTTTCCAGGCCATGGCGCTTAGGCTGCCATCGTAATAAGCCTGGTTATTGGCACCTCGCTGCCGCACATTCCCAGTTTACGAGATTAGTGAAACTACCCCTTTCGTGTGGCTTCTACCAAATCCGAATTACTCCTTAAAATTTCTTTTTCACATTCCCTCTAACGCACCTTACAGCTCACACTCAGCCTATACAACAGACCTTACACCCTAATAAAACAAACCACCAACAATGCTGTGCAAATGGCTTGTTTTTTTCCTTTATCTTATTCGAAAACAGGTACGAGTGAAACACTCGCACCAGCAGATAGTGCAAATTAGCGCTTGCTAGGAGAAAATATTATATTTTTTCTTGGTAATATGTTTTAATTCTACTCGAAGTAATTTCATGTGTTGTTCTATTAATAGTTAACAAGTACTGTCCAATGATTTTTGGACATACACTCTCATCTTTAAGCAAAATAAAATTCACTTCTTTTTTATTTATATAATACATCCCGACCTGCTCTCCATCCTCACTAATTGAGTATAATTCAGGTGCTACTATATATTTTAAAATAAGTGCTTCTGCAATATTGTTAATCTCACCGATAAATTCACTAACCTCACTTATTTCATCGATATACACACATTTACCATCCTCAATTGCAACGATGTAATCAAAACACATTGTAGGATGGCACCCTTCTCTAAAACTTGATTTTAGTTCTAAATAAGGTATATTTAAAGAGTTATAATTATCTCCCTTTTCAATTATTATTTCAGTTGTAGATTCTAAATAGTCATAATTTCTGTACTCCCAGTATTCTATCTTTTTATGTGGAATTATTTCATTCAATAAATCTTCATAATAAATGTCAGGTATCGGTTTTAATTTTTTTTCACAACTATTAGCCAATGCTATAGAAAACAGAATTAATACAAATTGTTTCATTAGTTAAAAGGTAAAAATTTATGATGTTTTATAATGTCAGCTGTCCAATCAAAAAGAAAATGTGAAGAATACTTATTCATCTTCTCAAAATATAAAGTCTTAGGTTTTAACTGAATAAGTTTTTGACTTGCCTCCCATGTCCATTTATATGCCGCATGTTCACTAAATTGTCTAAATTGAATTGGAAACATTTCTCTTAAACCAGGGAAACTATTGTGTGTAACATGTACATATTCATGTCCTAATGTCAAGTATAACTTAAATTTACTTTGAAATGCATTTTTGCTTAGGTAAACATTCGATGAATAACCAGTACCCATTTTACTTGAAATACTTGTCACTCCTCCAGCCAATACATCAGTATTTCTATTAATAATATTACCATCTTTTAAAAGGTAATTTTCTGAATTTGGATTTTTATTAACAAATATGTTATCAAGCCCTTCAACATCACCAAATACTGCATCTGAAAACCTCCTAGCATTTTCCTCGGTAGCAACAATTTTCCTACCATTCATTTCAACACCACTATCCTCAATTTCCAAACTATTATTAATTGCTCTTCTATATTGTAATTTTTGCCAAGCAACACTTAATCCTCCCATCACCCCACCTGAGATTCCACCAGCAAATCCATAATTAAGTCCAGATTCCAAACCACTTCCAAAACTGGCTCCGCTCATCCAGGCATTTCCTGCTCCACTAACGAATCCTCCACTAAATCCTGCTGCTGCACCTACTACAGCTCCTTCTCCAATACCCATTACCGCAGGTGCCATACCCATTGCAAAACCATTCAGTCCTAAACCCTGCATTGCGCTCCATGCTGCTCCTGACATTCCTACTCCTAATCCTCCTGCGGCGGCCCCAACACCAAAATACCCTAGGCCATCCCAGAGGTTATCAATTTTACCTGAGTTCATCATAACATTGAACAAACCTCCAATCAACATTGCTTCAATAAAGAACTCTCCATTCTCATCGATATTCATCATCGGGTTATTCCCCATCGCCAAGTAAGGACTCGAAGCCTGCAGTGCCGGGTCAATGGCAAACCAACGGCCAACCTCCGGGTCGTAATAACGCGCATGGTGGTCGTACCAATTTACCCCCAAACTATCAATGAACTCTTTGCCTGTATAAACCCAGTGAAATAGTTTTAAATTCTTAACTTTAGTTTATGTATTATACTTATGTCCTTTTTAGCCAAAAAGACAAGAAGCTCTACGTTGGCTATACTAAAAATTTAAAACTAAGATTTGAGCAGCATCAAAAGGGAGAGGTAAAGTCTACAAAACACCGTTTGCCATTAGTGCTTATATATTACGAAGCTTGTCTCTGCCAGAAAGATGCATTAAAACGTGAAAAATATCTAAAGACTTATTATGGCAAACTTTTTTTACACAAAAGACTCAAATCTTATTTCACAGGGTAAAGGTAATTATATTTTGTTTTGCTACTTAGCTCGGCAATTATTCCGCCGTAAGGATAATAGGCTGTTTCCTGTATTACATTTTCTTCCTCAT
>NZ_RZNH01000078.1 GCF_013141825.1 Marinifilum caeruleilacunae | reverse complement strand
AGGCACATCACTGGAAATATAGTAGTGCTAAAAATTATGCTGGTGAAAAAGGACAGCTTGATATTGAACTGTTGTAATTGCCTGTATTCACAGGACACGAGCGAGACGCTCGCGCCAGCGGTTGGTGCAAACTCGGACTATCTGGGGGTAGTTACTCAAGCACTAGATAAACTAAATACAAAAATGAAAAAGATAATATTTTATATCACAGCCTTAGTATTTATGAGTTGCTCCAGTGGGGGTAGTTCAAATACACAAGCACAGACAAATGAGTCTAAAATTGACAGTCAAAAACAAGTTGCAGACTTTGTTTCAAAATATAATACATACGATGTATTTAAGTTTGAGGATAGTGAAATAGTACAGCTTGTTGCTTTAAAGGCTAATGGAGATAATGTTGTAACCTTTAGTTTAAAAAATATCAGTAAAAAGAGTACTGACGTGTCAGTATTAGAAGGTACTGCAAAATTAAAAGAAGGTGATGTTGAAATAGATGAAGACGAAGAGGGAATAGGTTATCCTGTGAATGAATTTATTTATAATGATAAATGTTGGATTGCAATTAGGTTAGCTTTACAGAGCCAAGATATGGTAAGGGTAAATTCATCTGATTGTGAAAGTTTGTCAACTAAAAATACTCCATTTGCATCAAAGGGTGTTTTAAAGAAAATGGAATAATCCATATAATTAAAAGATAAAAAAAACCTGGCAAGTCCAGGCTTTTTTTATTGGTTCAAATTTATCTTACTGTCCAGTAAATCCTTCATGCCCCAGATGGCGCGAGTTTGCACAGCCCGCTAGTTCGAGTTTGTAACTCGAACTCTGCGAAGCAGTAAATAAGAAAAAAAACAACCCACTTGCAGTAAAACGTAAGTGGGTTGTTTGTTGGACTAAGTCTGTTCAAATATAATTTCTTGTTATGTTTATGGAAGAAGTGTATTGTGTGTTCATGTGGAAGCCACAGGAAAAGATGGATTTTATCGAACTTCATTTCGTGGAGCAGTGAAGAAAATTTACAATATTTAGGTAATTTTGTTTACAAGGCAGGTTCTTTGGAATATATTTTGAACGAGGAAGGGAAGTTAAAGGTAGCTTCTACGGGAGATAATACTTACCAATTCTTTGTGAAAGATCATTTAGGCAATACCAGTTTAAGTTTGAATGAAGATGGTGCAGTTCAGGAAATCAACCATTACTACCCATTTGGAATGCGAATGCAAGGTGGTAAAGAAGATGAAAGTCAGAAATACCGTTATAATGGCAAGGAGTTGCAGGATGAGACGGATTGGTTAGATTATGGAGCCAGGATGTATGATCCTAGCTTAGCTCGATTCCATACACTTGACCCACTTGCGGAGAAATATAATTTTCAGTCTCCTTATGTGTATGCTGCTAATAATCCAATAAAATTCATAGATGTTAATGGAAAAGGTCCTGGCTTTAAGATTTTTAAAAAAATGTTAAATGGTAGACTTAAAAGAATTTCCAGAAAACAAGCAGAGAAAACTCTAAGAAATAATGGATCTGTTACTGTTGTTGGTAAAGGGAGTGCAAAGAAATCAAAGCGCTTGATGGAAAGCTCTTCTGACGGAAAGAAAGTTGTTCGACATGATGGGCATAAGTTGAAAAATGGGAAAATTGGGAATAGACATTTTCAGAAGGCTGCAGGTGATGGTTCTCATGTTTTTTATAAAGTTAAATTAATCTTTCTAGTTCATTGTGAAATAATGTATGCTCAACTTGAAGAAGAAGTAGAATTTGGTAAGGATTATACAAAACGGTTAGTTGGGAGGAATGCATTTTCAGAATTTGTTGATGAATGGATAAATCCATATGGTGATGTTGCTATATTAATGGAACTATTCCCTTACTTATTTAATTCTGATTCAGAAGAAGAGAGTTCTGATACTTCTACTGAAGAAGAACAAGATGATAGTAATGAAGAAACTGATGATGATGATGAAAATAACCAAGAGAATCAGAACAATAATGAAGAAGAAGATCAAGACGATAATGAATAAATTTTTCAAAAATAGCACACCTTCTAATGATAATCCTGTATTTAAAGAACCTATTTCTTTCCTAAGTGAGGCGATGAAGGTTTTTAAAGAAATGAAAAATTCTCCGGAGGCTGAAATTGTTGAACTTGATCTTCAGACTTCAGATGCTTTGCATTTTCTTGATCTAAGAATGGTTGAACAAGAATGTAAGAAGCAATTATCAGAGGATTATAATGAGTTGTTGGAACATTCATTAGAAAATGGTTATGATTTTATTTATTTTCTAAGCTTTTTCGATGAAAAGAAAGATTGTCTTTGCTTAAATGTAAAATTATTTTATCCAGCACCTATGGAAAGAGGGGATGTCACTTATAGTTTATACCTAAAGAAGTTAGAAAAAGGATTTTTTTTATGGCCGTTTTAAATTATTTTTAAAATAATATAAGCCTACTTACAGCAATGTGAGTAGGCTTACGTTTTATAATGCAAAGTATGTTTTTTTACTTTAAAATGCTTGTTTGGTCCCCAGATGGCGCGAGTTTGCACAGCCCGCTAGTTCGAGTTTGTAACTCGGACTCTGCGAAGCAGTAAATAAGAAAAACCCAACCCACTTGCAGTAAAATGTAAGTGGGTTTTTTGTTGAGCATAAAGCCCCAGATGGCGCGAGTATG
>NZ_RZNH01000077.1 GCF_013141825.1 Marinifilum caeruleilacunae | reverse complement strand
GTGACTTTTTGTCTCATTTTTTTTGTAAAAAATGAGAATAAATCCAATGTGTTTTCTTGACTAGTCTCAAAAATCTGTTAAAAAATGAGAAGAAGAGTCTCACCGAGTGAGAATTTTTTCGGTTATTTTTTAAACAGAGAGGGTTTGTATATGACAAAGAAAAACAATGTAGAAATTTTACACAAAGAAAAAACTAATATTGAAAACGATAGTGAGATCGAACATAAAAAGAACCCGTTTGTTTTCAATATGTCTATTGATACTAAAAAGAAAAAACTAACTGTTGATCGGGGTTCAGAAGTAGAAACAGAAGAGGGGGTTTTCACAACAACAATATCACAAATTCAAGAAGTTGATAGGGAAGAATTTTTAAAAATTTTTACAGGACAAATCAAATTCTATTTTGATTTGTCTCAAACCGGATTTAAATTGTTTTTCATAATTATGGGTTTGTATCAAAAACAGATAGGCGGTGACGAAATTTATTTAAATTTCGAAACAGCAAAAGAGGAAGCTGAAAAATACGAGTCAGCAATTTCAAAAGCTGTCTACTATAGAGGTTTAAAAGAATTATTAGAAAAGAAAATGATCGCAAAATCTGTAAAAAGATACATTTTTTATATTAACCCGGCGATCATTTTCAATGGCGATCGTGCAAGATTTGTTAAAGAAATTAAAATTAAAGAAGAAGAAAAACAACAAGAAGAAAATTTAAAAATTCTTCGCTCAAAATATGCTTAAAACCGTCCTCGCCGGACGGGCCAAATCCCTTAAAAAATAGAAAAAAATTCTATTTTCTAAGGGATTTTTTTATTCTCATTTTCTCCACATTTCAAATATTGACATTAATTTCAACCCGGATATAACTATATTATCTTTTGTTGTTTCAACCCCGTTCTTGGGGTGGAACAACAAGGCATTATGAAGGGTAAGTTTTTTATTACCCGAAATTATGCCACCCCCAACCGGGGGTCATTGTTTGAATTTTGAAGCAACGCGAAAAATTTAAATAATGGGGGGATGGTTTGGGTTTTACGGTATTTCAAATTTGAGCAAAGCGAAATTTTGAAATCTCCGGAATTTGATGTTAACAATATAAAAAACAATAAATGAGGTGAAATTATGGCAACAAAAATTGAAAATGACGAAGTAATTCCAGATGAGGAATTAAATAAAATAATAGAAGAGATAAATAATGAAGAAGATAAAAGATTGAAAGTAATTGTTGATGAATATCAACAACTTACGCAAAACGGTTTTTTCGTACTTGATACAGAAACAACAGATCTTGTTGGTGAGGTTGTTAGTTTTTCATTGATTGACGACAAAAACAATATATTAATTAACGAATATTGCAAACCAACCAGGAATAAGATTTCAAAAACAGCACAGTCAATACATAATATTTCTAATAAAATGATCAAAGATAGTAGAAATATAATTCCTATATATGAGGATTTTTTGAAAATAATAAACACAGAAGAAAATAAAAATAAAACTATTTTTATTTATAATGAAGGTTTTGATCTTTCAACAATATATAGATCTTTAAATTATGCAGGATATAAATATAAAGAAAATAACGATTTCGACGATGTAGAATTTAGATCTCGTTGCGTAATGAAAGATTTTGCGTATTTTTATGGTGAACATAATGAGTACTATGATACAGATAAATACAAATGGAAAAAGCTCGAATTTGCTGCAAATTATTTTAATATCGAAACGAAAAACTTAAAATTGCATAATTCAGCCGTCGATTGTTATTTAACCTTAAAGGTAATTGAAAACATTAGAGATCATTTTTCAGGTAGAAATTATGGGTAATTCAAAACGAAATATAAAAAAACTAAATGATAATTTTAGAGAAAGTATTTTAGAATATGCGATTTCGCATAATCTAAAATGCGCTAACGCACTTGTGGCATTATATGCCACAGGTTGCAGACCGGACGAGATCGAAACTGGCATTAAAGTTAATTTTGATAGTAAAAACAATAAGTTAAGTTTTAAAATCATCGGCTCAAAATTAAATTATCAACAAAAAAGAGGTATTAGAATTAGAGAGGTTACGGTAAAAATCACAGATAAAAATCTTCAATATTACAAATCTATAATAGATATTTTTGAGAAAAACCCTCAGGCATATGATTTAAAAATTAAAACTGAAAGTGCAAAAGCGTTTTCCGGATACATTACAAAAATAAGCAAAAAACTATGGCCCAGGAAAAAATATCACGCCTCGGCGTATTCTTTTAGACATGCAAAAGCAACAGAATTGAAAAATTCAGAGGGTTTTGATGCTGAAAAAATCGCTAAAATTATGGGTCATGCTTCTGTCAGATCACAACAAAGCTACGGTAGAAAGAGCAGAAGAAGCGCAGGTGGATTTGACGACATTACAGATGTTGAAACAAGCTCTAAGCCCCGTGGGGGCGATAGATTGCTGAGATTTAAGATTAAGAACAAAAATGAAGCAGCAAAGAAAATTAAAGCAGCTTCTACCCCTACGGATACAGTAAGTCCACCTCCAGTTCGTTCTCTAAAACGCTGAGAAGCTACACAGCTTGCTGTGTGGCTTTGAAGGGTTGGCCCGTCCGGCCAGGACGGTTTTTATAGCAAAATCCTCCATATTGCGAAGCAGGGCCCCGGAATCGGGGTAACTGGGATGGTTTTCCAGATGGTTTTTGGTTTTCTATTGCGAAGCCCAGTTATCACAATGCCGATAAAAATTTTACTCAGAGCTAAGCAAAGCCTCTTAGATCTTATATTTCTTATATTCTTATATGTCTCGTAACCCGCATAAACACTGGATGTCTAGTCTCTATAGAGAAAAAAAATTCTCTCAGGAGAGAAAAAATTCTCTCTACAGTGACTAAATGTCTCGATATTGTGACTTTTTGTCTCATTTTTTTTGTAAAAAATGAGAATAAATCCAATGTGTTTTCTTGACTAGTCTCAAAAATCTGTTAAAAAATGAGAAGAAGAGTCTCACCGAGTGAGAATTTTTTCGGTTATTTTTTAAACAGAGAGGGTTTGT
>NZ_RZNH01000076.1 GCF_013141825.1 Marinifilum caeruleilacunae | reverse complement strand
GTTTACGATTAAAAATACAGTGTTTTTTTTATTTAGAAACTTGGACTATAAATAGGATATCTGAAAAAAAACGTCTTTATTTGTAACTAAATTTTAGTTACAGAAGTAGAATTAGTATCTTTGTCCCGTTAAATGAAAACCTAAATTTTCTTCTATGGGACAGAAAGAAAAACTAATAAAACGATTACTGTCGCTCCCGAAAGATTTTACAATTCAGGAGATGACAACTCTACTTAAGAGATTAGGATATAAATCCTTTAATAAGGGAGCAACGTCAGGTTCAAGGATCGCGTTCGTTCATGAGGAAACAAAGCATGTGATAAGACTTCACAAACCGCATCCTGGTAACGAAATAAAGGTCGGAGCATTAAAAAGCGTTGTTAAAAGTCTTAAAGACTTAGGCTATATATAACAGATAACTTATAAGTGTAATGAACACTCTTACTTACAAAAATTTCATTGGATCATTCAATTACATTGAAGAGGATGATATTTTGCATGGTAAAATTGAGGGTATTATAGACCTTGTGACATTTGAAGGTGATAGTATTGCTGAGATTAAAGAAGCTTTTATAGAGGCAGTTGATGATTACCTTTACATTTGTAAGGAAGTTGGCAAAGAACCTTTAAAATCCTACAAAGGGTCATTCAATGTTAGAGTTTCATCTGATCTTCATCGAGACGCATCTATGCTTGCAGTTAAAAGAAAGTTAAATCTTAACCAATTTGTTAAGCAAGCAATTGAAAATGAAATAAAAAGAGAAGATGACTGTTGCTGTTGTTAACCCATAGAACAATAGTTATTAAAAGTCATATTCTCCAGTTTCAATATCATAGTCTTCTATCAATTTAGATAAGAATACCAGTCTGTAAAATTCTTCAGAATAATCGGGACAATCAACCAGTCCGTCTATTTCTGACATCACTTGGTTATAATCATCTTGAGACTCTATTTTTTCTTTTGAGAATTTTGTTGTTTTCATTTAATTAGAATATTTTTCATTAAATATAATTATTTATGAAGGTTTTTATCATGGTATTTTGATCTGAAAAATTAACCTTCAAAAGATAAAAATCTAAAAAAAAGCAAAGTCAAAATCCATAAACACCTGTTATTCAATGGGTGTGTTTTTTTGTCCTTTATTTTTCAGCTTCTAAACTGCATTTTAGAGCTAGTAATTCTATTTACAATTACGAACCCTGAGTTTGAAATATATATTAGAAAAAACTAGTTATGGAAGCATTTGAATTTTTTATAAAATATTTCTCTGGAGGAGTCTTTCTTGATTCTTTATTCCGATACTTATTTGTATTAATCGTACCTAAAGATAAATTTGAATTAATAATGGAAAAAGACCCTCATTTTTTATCTACTAAATCATCTTTAAAAAAGAAGAAAAAGAAAAAATAGGAGTGCTTCGCACAAATATTTCCGCTTCGCTAATGAGGATTTTTAAGCATTTTGAACTAAAAGAATGATGGATCTTATTCTCATTCTTCTCCCCAGGGAAGTTGCATCTGATTTTTATCTTCCTGGTTCGCTTTTTTTCTTTTTCTCACATATGTCTTTGCAAAAGTGACTCGATTTCCATTGAACACCACTAGAGGGTTTATAAAGTATTTGTATGAGTTCTTGGATCTTGCTATTATTCCATGTTCACATAGTACGGACAACCCCGTCAAAATATATCTTTCTGAGCTGTATCCAGTATAATTTAAGGCTTCTTCTTTATCTACATAGAAGATGTCTTTATTGGGTATTAGACAGCATGTAATTATATAACCAAAAACTCTGATTGCAGGTTTAGACAAGTCCCAGAATGCAGCAAATTGAGACAAATATAGTTTTGCAAACTTATCTTCGTCTACTTCTATCTGCTGAAGAAAAGCTGTTTGACCTGTTATTTCTCCATCAGAATTGATAATTGTTTGCTCAATACCTTTAGCTCCTTTTATGAATCTTCTTTTAGATACCGTATTTTCTTCTACTTTTTGTATAGCATTCTCAACGAAAGGGTTTTCCGAATATTGAGGTAAATCTCTAATGGGTTTATACTTCTGCATAACTTGTACTTTTAGGGTTTAAAAGACAATTTAAAATTGTCTCAATGAAAACTTTAATTTGTGTAAGTAAATTCAAATTAACAAATAAAACTTGTAAAAAACAACCTAAAGGTACAAGGAAAAAGTATCAAGGGTACAAGTTTAAATGATCAAGGGTACAAAAAAGGTATATTGATTATCAGAGACTTAGAGCAATCTCTTCTTAATTCTTAAAAAAGGGGGATTTTAAGGGGGAATAATTCTTCCCCTTTAAAAGGCTTTGCAGAAGCCTAATATTACTATACCTTTAAACTGTCATTTGAGGAAGGAAACATGCTCTGCAGGGATGCAACTTGTTAGCGCCAAAAGGATGATACTATGAGAATGCCCTGGATTCGTTCCAGGGTTTTTTATTTTGGTGTAATAAGAATTTAATACAATAAAAATACACTACAATAAAAATACACCGTAATAAGTGTACAACACAACAACTTCCTTGGCAAGAGCTAGCCCCTCGGAGAGAAGAAAATAATAATAAAAGCATTGCCGGTGATTACAAAAAAACTTCCCCACTTGCTTGACCTTTACTGATACAAAATAGGTATTTACCTTTGTGTCGATTAGTGATCTAGACGATCTAAGATCTTCCTCGTATAATCGCTAAGCGATGCTTTCCCAAATGCCTATTTTGTATCTGTCAAGGTTGGGGGATTTTTTTTGTTTATACGAACCTAAATAGTTGAAAAGTAGTTATACTTAAATTCTATAATGCAGATAATCAGGGATTATGAAGTATAAATAGTTATTCTTTTAAAAAATAGTAGTTATAGTTATTTTCTACAATCTTAATAATCAGGCTATGCCAGATTTAAATCAAGGCTTTGCCTGATTCCATCTTGCTCCTCTTAATTAACAAACCTACGTTTCTTAAAAAAAGACCTTTTTTTCCCTTTATTCACTGAAGAAGGATTCTAAATAAGATATGTGTGTTTTCTAGTAAACAAACGTTTACGTTATTGCAAATGAGACGTTTACGATTAAAAATACAGTGTTTTTTTTATTTAGAAACTTGGACTATAAATAGGATATCTGAAAAAAAACGTCTTTATTTGTAACTAAATTTTAGTTACAGAAGTAGAATTAGTATCTTTGTCCCGTTAAATGAAAACCTAAATTT
>NZ_RZNH01000010.1 GCF_013141825.1 Marinifilum caeruleilacunae | reverse complement strand
GGTAGGTCATTTCCCCTTCTTCAACTTGACGTACAACTGACAATTTAAAGGATAAATTATAATTTCGTTGGGTACGCCTTGCTACAGTCTTTCTCAATATTTTCATAAATAAGTCGATTTACTGTCAACTTATTTCAGGACGGGACAATAAAACAAAAAAAAGGAATGACAATTGCCATTCCTTTTGTATTATTTATTCATGTAATCTTCTCTTACCTTCTTAAACTCCGAACCCTCTTTCCACTTAGGAAACTCCTCCATATTGGCAATTTTCCATCCGACTTTAAAAAGCAATTCGGCATCATCGGCCACTCCGGTTAAATCCCACCAGTCTTCATATTCATCGGCTGGTTTGTGGTAATGGTTTGCCAACCAGTAGCGTTCTTTTTCCAGCATATACTCTTTTCCTTTTTCGATATGATCATTGTTACCACGAGCGAACAAAGCAGGTACGCCAACACGTGCAAAGCTAAAATGATCCGATCTGAAATACATGCCCGATTGAGGATTAGGATCGGGTAGGATATATCGATTTTGCTCTTTTGCAATTTCGGCTACATAATCTTCCAGTTCCGATTGCCCATATCCGGTTATCATGACATCTTTCATTCTTCCATATGGAAGCATAAGGTCGTTGTTAAAATTCGCAACAGTTTTTTCCAGCGGAAAAATAGGATGATCAACATAGTATCCAGATCCATTCAAACCTGACTCTTCTGCCGAAGGAGCAAGAAATACAATTGATCGACGTGGCTTCACTGGCATTGCTTTAAAGGCTCTGGCAATTTCAAACATCCAGGCTAGAGATGTTCCATTGTCAACGGCTCCATTATAGATAGAGTCACCATTCATTTTTGGCCCAATGCCCAGGTGGTCCCAATGAGCAGTATAAAAAATGTATTCATCAGCTAAGTCGCTGCCTTTTAATACACCTAGTACGTTTTGAGTTTTATCGAATCGTGCAGAATTTTTAAAGCTAACACTGGCCTTGGCTTCTAAACTGTATCCGCTAAAGTTTTTCTGGCTTGCTTTGTCAAGTTCCTCTTGAAGATTTTTACCGACTTTTGAAAACATCATTTCGGCCGTTTCCCAGGTAATCCAACCTTCTGCAATACATCTCGACATGTAATCGTCATTTGGTTGCTGATACAATTTTGGTACCGATGCGGAATTCAAAACCACCGACCAAGGATAACCTGCTGGCTTTGTTTGGTGTATAATTAACAAACCGGCTGCACCTTGCCTGGCAGCTTCTTCATACTTATAAGTCCATCGGCCATAATAAGTCATTTCGTTGCCCTTGAAATTCGATTTGTCTTCTTTTCCAAACCCAGGATCATTTACCATTACAACTACGGTTTTTCCTTTTACATCCAGATCCTGGTAGTCATTTCTGTTGTATTCAGGAGCTACGATTCCATAACCAGCAAAAATTAATTCAGAATTTTTTAACTCGATATTTTCCTGAAGGCGTCTTGAAAAAACTACAAAATCATTGGCATAGCTTAAATCAACTTCTTCGTTATTATAATTGAGCTTCAGGTTTTTTGGAGGATCCAGGCTTACCTCAACCAAAGGTACTTCTTGAAAATAGCTATCTCCATTTACAGGTTCAAGTCCAATTTCTTTGTATAAATCAGCAATGTAATTAATGGTTTTAAGCTCTCCTTCCGAGAAAGGTTTGCGTCCCATGAACTCATCTGCCGAAAGATCCTTGATGTATTTTATCATTCTATCAATGGAAATGTCGGTTTTTTGCTCATTGGCTTGATTCGAGCAAGCTCCTACTATAATTAGGGCAAAAAGACCTAGAAAGATTGAAATTCGATTCATATTTTTAGTTTTCAGATTTAACAGGAATTACAATTTTAATGGAAATGTAATTAAGATCACAATTTAATTTGAAAGTATGCACTAATATTGCTTATAAATTATGGCAGAAGATCTAGTTATTCTTTTGTAGTTTTATGAATGATTAAAGGGTATGAGTTATGAAAGAGAAAAGAAAATATAGAACAATTGAAATGTTATTGAGAATTGTAACAGCAATTATTTTGATACAAACACTACATTTTAAATTTTCGGGCCATCCGCAAGCCATACATGTTTTTTCTACCATTGGTATGGAGCCTTGGGGCCGATATGGCATAGGTGCGATTGAATTAATCACAGGAATTCTATTCTTTTTGCCTAACTACTGGAAATATGCTTCGGTAATCACGGCAGGTTTAATGATAGGAGCTATTGGATTTCATTTGGTAACGCCTTTAGGAGTTGTTGTGGAATACGATGGAATTAGTGATGGCGGACAATTGTTTGCAATGGCTATTACAGCTTTAGTGTTCAGTTGTATTCTAATGTACAGGGCAAATGTAAAAGATTTGGTGCGAAATCTTTTAGGGCAATCGAGTTAATATGAAACATCTATCATATACAGAGAAATGTAGCTGCGAGAGCAATCAGTTCTGTATGTTTGTGAATGAGTTCAATGATTTTTCTGATCAGGAAAAAGAACTTTTGACCAAGCAAATTGTACAGGGAGAGCTTCCTAATGTATTATATGTTAGTGGAGTATTGGCTGTTTGGAGTGTAATTGCTGGTGTGGTAGATGCAATACTTTTTCCGGGTATTATCGTTTATGCCATTTTTCATGGTGTTATCGATTATAAAGTTTTAACACCACCAATTCTATTCCTTACAGGTAATTTAATTGTAAAACTGATATATATTTATCTTTCGTTAAAGCACACGGTTAGAACCGTCGATATCATGATTACTGCATTGCCATATGCAGGTTCAGCATATCTGATAAAAAAATTCTTTTTTAAAGACAAATTGCTTACCAAAGCAGTGAGCCTTTATTTAAAGAACAAAAAACAAGAATTTAAAAGACAGATGTTTGGGTATTTAAAATGGTAGTTGCTATTCCTGCGTATGGGCATGAATGGTACCATCGTAGGAAATAAAGCTTTTCCTGGTAGAATTCACTTTTAAATAAGCATATCCCAATTTGCTAACATCCAATGTAAAGAAATAACTATCGCCTTTATTCTCGCTTGTAAAACTAATTTGATAGCCTTTTTTGCCTCGGTCTTTAAATTTAAGCTTATCGATTGATTCGCTGAATTTGAATCCGGCATCATCGTTGATTCGAGCCATATAAACTCTTCCCCAATAAGGAAGGTAAACATGAACAGAATCATTTGCCAGAATAAGATCGTAGTTGTAATCTAAATCTTTGTAATAGCCTGAAGATGTAGTTAGTGCATCTGCTTTAAAAATAAAATGATTGCTTTCAACAAGCTGTTGAACCTCTTGCATTTTTAGCTCTTTTTTTTGTTGGCGAGCCTCTTTGGCTGTTAATTGAGCAAATCCAAAATTAATTTGAATGAAAAATGCTACTGTTAGAAAAAATATAATTCGTTTCATTGTTGTATTTATTTAGATATTAACGATATAGAGACTGCAAAAATTATGCCTACTATGGCTGGAAATTGTTTTATTTTAGCAATTTAATTAGGTTTAGAGACTAAAAGAATAAAATATGAAAAGAATAACGTTATCAATAATATTGATTTTAGGTATGATACTTAGTGTAGCAGCTGATGAGAATGACTCTAGAGGTTATAAAGTGAAAGTAGGAGATATGGCTCCTGACTTTGAAATGAAATTAACAGATGGCAAGCTGGTTAAACTTTCGGATTTGAGAGGAAAAGTGGTAATGCTGCAGTTTACCGCTAGTTGGTGTGGGGTGTGTAGAAAAGAAATGCCACATATCGAGAAAGAAATTTGGCAGGTTCATAAAAACAAAGACTTTGCCCTTTTTGGAATCGATAGAGATGAGCCGCTTGAAAAAGCTGAGAAGCTGATTAAAGCAACCAAAGTTACCTACCCAATAGGTTTAGATGATGGCGCTAATATTTTTGCAAAATATGCCCATCGAAAAAGTGGTGTTACCAGGAATGTGATCATTGATCGTGAGGGAAAAATTATTTTTCTGACCCGACTTTTCAATATCGACGAATTCAATGCCATGAAAAAAGCAATTGAAAAAGAATTAGAAAAGAAATAATCGATAACGGCTGCTCATTAGGCAGCCTTTTTTATTCTTTGGAGTGAAGTGCAACTCTATTGCCTTCGGTATCGTTAAAAACGGCAAAATATCCAATTTCAGGCGTAATCTGGGTCTTGGGTATTTCTATACTTCCACCGGCTGATTCAACACGATTCAGAACATTGTTTAAATCGCTTCCACCATCCAGGTAAGCCAATGTTCCACTATTGCCAGGCGTATAAATATCTCCCTTAACAATTGCACCTCCTACGCCACCATTCTGAAAATCGTGGGGAAAGAAACCCATTAATTGATCGCCCATTTGTTCTTGAGGCATTTCATAATCGAAAATAGCTGAGTAAAATTGCCTGGCTCGCTTAAAATCACTTACCGGAATTTCTACCCAGGTAAATGCGTGTAGTGTTTTTTCCATATCTTTTATTTAATTTATTTAGACTAATTAAAATAAAAGATATTGTAAGGAATGTCAAGAAATTATAGGCAAAAAAAATGGGCGGTGACTAGCCGCCCAAAAACTACTACTTAAATTTACTTATGAAAAAGAACTTTCAATCACCCTATGTATTAAAAGTATCCATTCAGCAATAAAGATACTATATGTTTTAAAAACTAAAAGTTCTGTACCTTCTATTTTTATGAATAACCAATTTTTATCAATGAAAAGCGCTTAAATGTTGAATAATTATCCTTGCTGGGCGTAAAAAATCCAGAAAGGCGATCAATATTGAGCATTTAATGATAAAATTCGAGAATGTGTATTGTATTTTCTCTGGTAAGAAATATCTCTGCTTTTTTTCTTAATTTTATGCCTATATTAAAAAAGAGAATTGTACAATTGCAATTCGTGAAAATTGATAGTGATAAGAGCATATGGATAAGGAATTTGTGCGTATTATAGAGAAGGTAAGAACCTTTTTGTTGAAAAATGGATTGAAGGATTTCTCTTTTGAAAAGATTAAGGATTTTGGTGTAACAGAAAAGGATATTTCAAGTTTTGTTAGCTCAAAGGAAGAATTGGTCGAAAAGATTCTTGAATACGAAAGAAAAAGTTTCGAGGCAATATTCTTAGAATATAATTTTGAAGGTCAAAATGCAATTGATATTCTATTTATTGTAAGTCAGGAGATTAACGACAAGTTTGAGCATGTAACTCCTTCGATTACGATGGAGTTGGAAAGCTATTTCCCGGAAATCTATGCAAGCCATATGGAGTCCAGAATGGAATTTATTTTTGATAAAATTCAGATCAACATTCAAAAAGGGATTGCACAAGGCATGTATCGTAGTGATTTAAGTGGCGAAATGGTAGGTAGAATGTATCTTTCTCGTTTGGAAGACATGCATAACCCGGAATTGTATCCGCCAGAGAGATTTAAATTTGGCACCATTTACGATACCATGATCGATGAATTTGTGAAAAGCATTGCAACCGAAGATGGATTAAAATACTATCGTCAGAGAAAGCAGCTGTTAGGCGTATTGAGCTTTGGACGATAATTGAAAGAGAATGAAAATATCGCTCGCACCTTTACAGGGATATACCGATTGGGTATTTAGGCAAGCTTATCAAAAGCATATTGGGGGTATAGACCAGTTCTATACTCCTTTTCTTGTTTTACAAAATGATGGAGGGATAAAAACGGCTCATAAACGAGAAGTGGAACCCTTCGAAGAGGGCAGTAAAGATTTGGTTCCGCAGTTTTTATGCGGGTCGACAGAAGAATTTAAATATTTTGAAACTTATTTTTCTGAGCTGAATTACTGTGAAATGAATTGGAATATGGGATGTCCATATCCAATGGTAACTAAAAAGGGGAAAGGATCTGGATTATTGCCCCATCCCGAAAAGGTAGAAGAAATCCTTGCAAACGCTTATCAAAATAAGATAAACCTCACGGTAAAATTGCGCTTGGGTTTACTTGATGACCAGGATGTTGATTCGATATTACCCATTCTAAAAGATCATGGAATAGTCCAGGTTATTGTGCATCCACGTATTGGCAAGCAGTTGTATAAAGGGAAGCCCAATCTCAGTAGATTTGGCGATTTGTATGAGAAATTTGGAAACTATTTGGCATACAATGGAGACATATGCACATTTCACGATTACAAAAATGTGATGGATTCTTTTTCAGATCTGAATCATGTAATGATAGGACGAGGCATTTTACAAGATTATTGGTTGCCAAAAAGAATAAAAGGGATAGAGATTCCGGCTCCTCACGAAAGAAAAGATAAATTAATGGCCATGCATGATGAAATATTTCAATTGTATGGATCCTACCTGCAGGGTGAGACTCAAATCATGCAAAAGATGAAACCTTTTTGGGAGTATTTTTCCATGCACTTTGAAAATGAAAAAAAGGTATACAAAGCCATTAAGAAGTCGCTTGGAATTAAAAAATACGAACAAGCAGTTGATTTTGCATTTGCTCAAAAACTGAAAAAAGAATAAAACATGAACTACGATATAGAACACAATGATCAATTTCTTCATGTGAAGTTTGAAAAGCCGGTGAGGATGCTAAGTTCTGCCATTCTAAACGGTGGCTTTCAGGAGGCAGATCATTTTCTGAATACAAAGGTTGATGCCAACTTTAAAGGAGAAAGAACCAATTTTGAGAAGCCAGAGGTGACTTTGTCGAATATGGTGAAAAACAATGAATGGGATGGACTTTGCGTGGGAATGATGACTGCTGCGATCATGAAAAGCTTTCGTCGAATTCGTGTCGAAGAGCAAGGCATTTGGATCGATGCATTGGTAACAGCAGGAGTTTCAAATGCTCGAAGGGCAGGAGATTCGGCTGATTACAAATTCATGAACGAGGAGTGTGAGAAAGTAGGAACCATTAATATTCTGTTGCTAACAAATGCCAGTTTATCTGATGCAGCCATGGTGGAATGTGTGATGATGGTAGCAGAAGCCAAGGCTGCATGTATGCAGGATTTAGATGTTAAAAGCCGGGTTTCCGGACTGCTTGCAACCGGAACGGGAACCGATTCAACAGCTATTGCTTGTGGCACTGGTCCGGAAGTAGTGTATTGTGGCAAACATGTTCTTTTTGGAGAACTTCTTGCTAAAGCTGTGATTGATGGTGTAAGGCAGTCTTTGCAAGATGATAAATAAATGTGCTTGATATCTCCTGCATGCTGGAAAATGATAGTCAATTTAGCCTAAACAAGATTCAATAAAGGCGACTCTTTCAGGTATAGATACTTTTGGAAGCTCAATAACCTCGAAGCCTAAGTCTGAATAGGTATTCTTCAAAAAGCGGTAAATTTCCATTGAATCTTCAAAAGATTCTGGGCGTTCGGCATCGTTGATGAATATTTGCTGCCAGGGTGGAGCAATAAAAACGATTGGATTGTATTGATTGCTTTTTTTAAAGTACTTTTCAGGAACCTGAATACCTCCGCGACGCACATAGGCAATAATATCTGGAATCCCTCTATCGTAAAAACAGTAAGATTCCGAATTACATTCATCCAGCTGTTTTGACATTCTTTCGTAGCATATTTCGGCAAAATCTGCCAGGTTTTTCCACGGAAGTTTATCTCCATTAATTTCATGCTGTTCACGGATAACAATGCGGGAAATTTCTTCAAAACCTTTGTATCCTTTATGAATCAATGCATTTAAAAGGCTTGACTTTCCTGATCCGGGACCACCGGTTATAATATATCTGTTATTGATGCTCATTTCTTACTCCTGAGATAAATGTTGATAAAATAACTCCATGTCAACACTCTCTCGAATTACGTCGGCCAATTTATCGTACTGTTCTTCTTTGAACTTTTTATAGTTGAAATCATGATCGGATATTGTTTCAAATCCAGATATTAAATCGTTGATAACAACTGTGTTGTCCAGAATTCCATGAATGTATGAGCCCCAACAATTATCATCCAAAATATAACCTTCCTGCTTGCCGTTCGATAATTGATTTAAAGGATTGCCTTTCACCAATGATTTGCTTTGTCCCATGTGAATTTCATAACCTTCACAGGTATCTTTGTAATTCTTAAAGGCAAATTCACATTGCTCAGTTAGCTTCTCTTCTGTAATTACAGTTTCAATGGGTAGTAATCCCAGGCCGCTAATTTGTTTTATATTCCCTTCAATGCCTTGGGGGTCAGAAATTACGCTACCCATCATTTGGTAACCACCACAAATACCAATCACTTTTTTGCCATTCTTTCGAGCATTGATAATGGCCTTTGCTACACCATTGTTCTTTAATTCCTGTAAGTCAGAAATCGTGTTTTTACTACCAGGAATAATTACAATGTCGGCATTTTCAATTTCTGTTATATTGTTTGTGTAGTACAAATGCACACGCGGATCGTGTTCCAATACATTAAAGTCGGTGAAATTTGCCATGCGGGGAAGCAATACTACAGCACAGTTTATTTTTCCAGCCTGGGCATTGCTAAATTTTTTCTCCAGGCTCACAGAATCCTCTTCCTCAATGTGAATGTCTCTAAAATATGGAAGAACACCAATAACAGGCTTACCGGTTAAATCCTCAATAATCTTTTTCCCTTCTTCAAATAAATTGATATCACCACGGAATTTATTAATCAGTATTCCCTTAATCTGATTTCTTTCCTCTTCATCAAGAAGTGCAATACTTCCATAAACACTTGCAAATACGCCTCCTTTATCAATATCAGCAATAAGATAGGTTACCGCATCGGTTTCGGTTGCCATTTTCATATTGGTAATATCTCTCGATTTAAGATTCAGCTCTGAAATACTTCCAGCACCCTCAAGAACAATTGGATTGTATCGTTTTTCCAGACGATAAAATGCAGCTTTGGCTTCGTTGAACAATGCAGATTTATTGTTGCCCATAAAGTAATCGTAAGCACTTTGGGTACCAACAGGTTTTCCATTCAAAACCACTTGTGAGCTTTTATCATTTGTAGGTTTCAATAGGATTGGATTCATGTCGGTATGACAACTAATTCCGCACGCCTCGGCTTGAACAGCTTGTGCGCGGCCGATTTCAAACCCTTCTGGTGTTGCAAAAGAATTTAAAGACATATTTTGAGCCTTAAATGGAGCAGGTTGATATCCATCTTGCAATAAAATACGACAGAATCCTGTGTTTACGATGCTTTTACCTACATCAGATCCTGTTCCAACAAACATTACAGGTTTTAATTTTTTCATTCTTTAAAGTCTTATGCTCTGTATTTACTGTGTTTAAGCCACAAAATTAATTTTTTATTACAGAGATATATTACTTGTATAACATTCTAGTCTGTTTTTAATGATTAATCGTGTAATAATCAATTTATTTCCATAGAATAGAATTTATTCATTCTAAATTCGCAATCAAAGGCAAATAGATTTTATGTGGTTATAAATTATTATTAATTTTGCTGTTATTGTAATGATTTGTAACAAGGTTTTCGGGCAACTGAATATAATAAACCTTTTATGATTTACCCTAACTATTAGAATATGAAAATTCAAATTGATGAAGTAGATCAGAAGATATTATCTTATTTGATCAAAAATGCACGTATACCATTTCTTGAAATTGCAAGAGAGTGTGGAATTTCTGGAGCTGCAATTCATCAGCGTGTAAAAAAACTTGAAGATGCTGGTATTATTGATGGCTCTCGATTTATTGTAAAACCTAGAGCATTAGGATACGAAGTTTGTGCATTTGTGGGGATCATTTTAGATCACGCACATCAGTATAAAATGGTTGTTGACAAAATTGATGCAATTCCTGAAATTGTAGAGTGTCATTTTACGACTGGAAACTATACTTTCCTTGTAAAAATGTTGTGTCGAGACAATCAGCATTTGATGGATGTTTTAATTAACACGCTTCAAAATATTCCTGGAGTGTCGAAAACTGAAACTTTGATCTCTTTAGAACAGACTGTCGACAGAGAAATTAAATTATAATATCGATATACGATTTAAAAAAAGGCTTTCATCTTGGAAGCCTTTTTTTTTATGGACTAAACTGATAAATGACATAAAAAAGAATTTAAAAGCGAGCTATTTTTGTATCTTACAAAATCTTAAAATTTAAATACTATTAACATGTTTCCAAAAGAAGTTTATATAAACAGACGCGAGAAATTGCGTGCATCAATGAAAGATGGAATTGCAATTGTTTTAGGTAACCCAGACGCTCCAATGAACTATGCCGGTAATATTTATCATTACCGTCAGGATAGTACTTTCCTATATTTTTTCGGTATCGATCATCCAGGATTTGCAGGTGTTTTTGATATTGACAATAACAAAGATTACGTTTTTGGTAATGATGTAGATATTGATGACATCATTTGGATGGGACCTCAGCCAAGTGTTGTTGATCAGGCTGCTGAGTTTGGTTTGGAGAATACTGCTCCATTTGCCGACTTGAAAACTTTTGTTGCTGATGCAGTAAAAGCTGGGCGTAAAATTCACTTCCTGCCTGTTTACAGAGCAGAGAATAAAATTTTAATTCACGAAATGCTAGGTACTCCTCTTGATGCAATTAAAGAAAGTGCATCGGTAGAATTTATCAAAGCAGTTGTTGCTTTGCGTGAAATTAAAGATGAGTATGAGATTAAAGAATTAGAAAGAGCTGCTGCCATTGGTTACGAAATGCATACTACCGCTATGAAAATGGCAAAAGATGGTGTGTATGAAAGAGAGGTTGCTGGAGAAGTTGAAGCCATTGCTCTTAGAGCAGGAGGAATGCTTTCTTTCCCTGCCATTGTTTCTAAAAGAGGTGAAACTCTTCACAATCACGAACATGGTAACTTGTTAAAAGCAGGTGATTTATTGCTTGTAGATTGTGGTGCTGAAACCGATACTCATTATGCTTCTGATAATACCAGAACAATTCCTGTTGGTGGTAAGTTCTCTCAAAAGCAAAGAGAAATTTACGAAATTGTGCTTGAAGGAATTAATAAAGGAAACGAATTGATTCGTCCGGGTGTTACTTATCAAAGTATTCATTTAGAGGTTTGTAAAGTTCTGGCGACAGGATTGAAGAAACTTGGTTTAATGAAAGGTGATGTTGAAGAAGCTGTTAAGGCAGGTGCACATGCATTGTTTATGCCACATGGTTTGGGTCACATGATGGGACTTGATGTTCATGACATGGAAGACTTTGGTGAAAACTATGTTGGTTATGATGATGAGGTTCAAAGAATCGATCAGTTCGGAACAGCCTATTTGCGTTTAGGTAAAGAATTGAAACCAGGATTCGTATTGACCAATGAACCAGGAATCTACTTTATTCCAGCTTTAATAGATAAATTCCAGAATGAAGGATTACATACTGATTTTATCAATTACGATAAAGTAAATGAGTATCGTGAATTTGGTGGAATTCGTCTTGAAGATGATGTGTTGGTAACTGAAAATGGCAATCGATTAATTGGTAAAAGAATTCCAGTCTCGGTTGAAGAAGTTGAGGCAATTATGAAGTAAACGTAATACCATAAATATAGTAAAGAAAGGCCTTCCTTTGGGGAGGCCTTTTTTTTATTTTTGACCGCTTGTTTAATTTTTTTTAACTTTACTAAATATTTATACAAATGTGTAACAAAATACTCCTTTTATCAGTTTAAAAGGTAGGTTTGTGGAACAAATGAAACCATACATACAATGATTAGTAAATATGCTTTGTTTGTTTTTACTCTAACTCGCTGACCTTGTCTTTGTTGGATTGAGGCGGATTGAAAGAAAGTAGTGATTTGAAATTAGTACAAAGAACTCTTTTGGATTGAACAATTATAATCTTGAATCTATAGATATGAGAAATGGTAAAATTTTTACTCGTTTTCAAAAAATTTTAAAGTCAATATCAATTTTCATACTCTTTGCAATTCCTATGTCTGGATTTGCTCAGTATGACTATGAACATTATGTACCTCCATTTTATAATGGTTCCAGTAATAATGGTGATATTGGAAAGCATACAGCCGTTTTGTCAACCAACTCGACAAAGGATGTGAATGTATATATTTATAAGGGTGATGGCACATTGCTGAATGCAAGTGAACCGATTGTGATTTCAAGGAATACACCTTATGAATATGTATTCGAGACACCAAGTGGTGCCAGTAAAGGTAAAATTTACAATTATCCATATAACTATGATTTTCCTCTAGGGGTAATTGGAGCCGTAGAGCTGAATAAAGTCCTGACTCAGGAAGGGATTCGTTTGTATTCTCCGGATGCACCTTTCTTTGTGAATATTCGACACATATCATCTGTGCAAGGTGGATCCTTAACAACAAAGGGAACCTATGCCTATGGTACAGAGTTTAGATCAGGTCATTTGTACACCGATGCATATCATGCCCAATCAAGACGAAGCCATTTTATCTCGGTAATGGCAGTTGAAGATTGTGAGGTGACTTTTACTGATATTAAATGTGGTTACCTTACAAAATACAATGGAACGAATGCCATTTCACTTGAATCTATTGATTCAGACTACGAAATTAAAGTGAACCTTAGCAAAGGTGAAAGTTACGTAATTGGTGTTGATCATGAATTTACTGCCTTCAAAAATGGAGGATGGAGTACCTGGAATGGAATGAACGGTACATCTATTACTTCTACAGCGAAAATTGCTGTAACATCAGGTTCGTGGACATCAGGTCCAAATGATGGTCAGGATATGGGATTTGACCAAATTGTTCCGATTGGTGAGGTGCGTGACCAGTATGTTGTGATGCGTGGTAAAGGAAAGGATAATACTACAGAGCGTCCTATTGTTGTAGCAACTGTTGATGGAACAGAAGTATGGGTGAATGGTGTACATCAAAATCCTGGTGCTCCTTTGGACGCTGGAGATTATTATGTAGTTGATAATTTCTTCTCAGGAACAACGGCATTGCATGACAATTTATTTATTGATACAAAAGAAAAAGATGTTTATGTGTATCAAACCATGTCTGGTGATAAAAGTACTCACGGTCCTACCGTAGGTGTAAACTTTATCCCTCCATTGGCTGCAACAGGTATTAAAGAGGTGGTTGTTCCTTATGCCGATTATTTGGCGCAGGAAGAAGTTCAGGATGCTATTGTCACAATTTTGGCTCAGAAAAGTGCACAGATTTTATATGAACAAACATTAGGAGGAACGACTACAGAGTATACAGTTCCAAAAAGTTCAGCTGTACCTGTTCCCGGAAATGATGAGTGGGTTAGCTATACGATAAACAACCTTGAAGGGAACTATAGATTCAAATCGAATAAAGCAATTAATGTTGCATGGGTGGTTCGCGATGGTTATGTTGGTGCCGCCGGTTACTATTCTGGTTTTACCAAAGCAATCTCAAAAATTATTCCTGAATTGGATGTGGATGTGGATGGTACTTTGGATTTGATTTGTGAAAGTTATGACGATGATATCCAGGTGAGTATCAAAGAACCAACACCAGATTTTTATGAATGGTATGTAAACGATTTTGTGAATGACCCAATAATTGTAAATGATCCTCTTGTGGTGCCTGCACCAGATGAGGAAACTTCGTATTATGTAGTTGGGTATTATCGCGACCCCGAATTAGATATTTTAAGTAATGGTGACTTTGCCGATGGAACCAACCTGATTGAATCTGAATATGAGTTGGTAACAGGGAACCTGGTGGAGCAAGGACAATTTGCAATTGACAATTCTCCTGTAAAGGTAAATCCAATTTTGGAAGATTTTCCGGCAATGGATGATTGGGATATGTTTATAGCCTATTCAGAAAATCAAGGTGATACCATTTACAAACATTACCCAACTCCGGTTGAAGAGGAGTTTAACTACATTCTGAAATTGAATGGTAGATTGGCAAAGCCAATAGATGGAGTAAATTATTTCGATCAATCTCTCCAGGTATTGATTAATAATGATACGGTAATCGATAATTTTAAGATTGATGATGTAAGTACATGGCAATCGGCTTCAGCTCTTTGGAAACCAAATGGGGCGAAAAAAGCTACCATTAAAATTGTAAATAAAAACCTATCCGGACAAGATGCCATTTTTGCACTGGATAGTATTTCTTTTGTACAGGCGGTGCAAGATACAGCCGTTTTTGTAGCTCGAGTAATTCCTAACTACAGTTATTCAAACAGTGGTAAAGAATTCCAGTTTTGTGAGAGTGTTCAAAATTCTTTGGACGTTTCAAATGGAGATACAAGCTGGTACAACTATTCCTGGTCGAAAAAAGAAGCGGGAACAGAAAATTATATCGACTTAACAGATGGTGCCGAATTCTCAGGAACCAAGACTCATGAACTTATTTTCCTTGATCCTCAGCAAGAGAGTGAAGGAGATTACAGGTGTACAATTAGTTTTAAAGAGGAGTACCAACAATGTGGTTCGAGTGCTGATGATGTGCATGTAGATTTATCCGTATTGGTTGATGAACCTGCTACTGTAAGCATTGATGCTGATAAAACAGATTTCTGTTTTGGTACAACATCTACCTTATCTGCTTTGGTAACAGGTGATGCCGGTGAGGTAAAGTGGTATGTGAACGGTGGAGCCGATCCTGTATCATTAGAGAATCCATTTGTTTTTGCAGCAGATAATCCTGCAGGCACCTACACTGTGCGATGCGAAGTAGAAAATGGATGTAGCTTGTCTTTTGATGAAGTAACATTAGAGGTGTTGGCTGCACCAGTGTTAAATGATTTGACTGTAAACGCCGACCTTTGCGAGGATGACGATATTATTCTTACTGCCGATGCTAGTGGTAGTGGAACTTTGACTTACTATTGGAAAGAAGGAATTACTGATTTAGCTGAAAACGGTTCAGTTTTAACTTTTCCTGCTACAATGGATCATCGATCTTCTATTTTTTCTGTTAGTGTTTCAAGTATTTATACAACTACAGGTGGGAATGTTGAATGTCCTAACGACCTGACATTGTCAATTGATAACTTAGATATTTATCCAAATGTAACTATAACAGACCCTTTGGATGATGTTACTCTATGTGAAGGTAGTGGTAACCATACATTTGAAGTTGTTCTTAACCAGCCAGAATCCTATTATAGTTTTAGCTGGGAGAAAGATGGAGTACCTCAGGCAGATGCAGGTGCACAAAAAATTATTGCACCAATCGAATTAAGTGATGATGCAGAATATAAAGTAACAGTCTCGAACCGTTGTGACACAGAAGTTTCTACTGCAGACTTAACGGTTGTAGCAAAAATGGTAGTGAGTAGCATTACTGCCGATGAAGCTGGGCCATTCTGTAACCCAACAAATGTTACAGTTACTTTTGCTGATAATGGTGCAGTTGCCCAGTACAAAGCAAAGAAACCTGACGGATCCGAAATTGTGATCACAAATCCGTATACTTTCGAAGTAAATACAACGACGGAAGGTAGCTGGGAATTTATTGCCGAACCAAATTGTACTGGTGATCCGGTGAGCCATGCCTTTACATGGCAAATGATTCCTGATTTTGGTACAGCTACAATGAACGACATTGTAACCTGTATTGGCAAAGATGTTGATTTTAATGTAGATATCGACAATGTTCCAGCATTATCGAACTTAACTTATGAGTGGAAAGACAATAACAATAATGTAATTGCAGGTGCTACTACAGATGTTCTTAGTATAACCAATGTGCAAGAAGCAAATACTGGTACCTATACTTGTACTGTTACCGATCAGTGTGGCAGGTCAAAACAAGTAAGTGCTGATTTGGATATTCAAAAGGTAACAACTGCTTCAACAGGAGCGGCCATTGAAAAATGTGTTGGTGATACAGATTTTAGAATTGACATTGCATACTTGGGAACTCCAACTTTTGAATGGAGATTTAATAATCCTTCTGGAGCGGTAATTAGTAATGCAGATTTTTATGCAATTGCATCATTAACCACTGCTGATGCAGGAACTTATTATTGTAAGGTGATTTTGGAATGTGGTGACGAAATTTCAATTCAAAGAGATTTAATCGTTAATGAACATGTTTCTATCATCAATCCAGCCGACGAGACCATTCACATTTGTGAGGGTGAGCAACCGGTTCTTGAAATTGAAGTGAATGGAAATTCAGATGATTATACCATTGACTGGACAAATTCAAGTGATGTTTCTTTAGGATTAGGTGATTTGAATCAGGTTCAGCTTGGTGTTCACAATACGCCGGGAACATTTACCTATAAAGCAAAAGTGACATCTTTCTGTGACAACTTGAATAAAAACTATATTGTTCAAGTTCATGAGAAGCCAGTTTTGAGTACCATTGATAACGACCTGCAAAAATGCGCCGGTCTCGTTGAGTTAAATATCACGGAAAGTGGCGAACACAACGGCATTACATGGTGGAAAAATGGCGTTTTAATCACCGATGGAAATGCAGATGCAACTAACTATGTGATTGATCCTGCGGCAAGTCCAACTCACGACGGAACTTATATTGCCAAAGTAAGCTCCGATTATTGTGGCGATAACCAGGTGTCAATTAGCCTTGATATTCGAAACCAAATTGTGGTAACATCTAAATCAGCTGCAAATACAACCGTTTGTGAAAATCAGACAGTTAGTTTGTTTGTTGCTGCCAATGGAGATGATATCATTTACAAATGGTACAAAACTACTGATCCTACTACAATTTTGTCGAATCAGCCAACTCTTGATTTGGGAACTGTAGCTTTGGCAGCAGCAGGTACTTATGAAGTATCTTTAACAAATGATCTTAACTGCGGAAATACAGTAGAGTCGTTCGATCTTGTTGTGAATAAAAATCCAAGTGTAACAAATCCAATTTCTAAAGTGATTTGTGAAACTCAGGCAAGTGTCGATTTTACAGTTGTTGGAGATGCACAGGGAACAGTGAATTACCAGTGGTACAATAATGGTGGAGTTATTGTTGGAGCAACAGCTGCGACCTACACCGAAAATACTCCGGTTGATGGTGAAGCTTACTATTGTGTTGTGAGTGGTGATGCTTGTGGTACAGCAACTTCAGAAAAAGCGACATTAACTGTTGTTCAGGAACTGGATGTAATTAATCCATTGAATCAAAATATTGCCGATGGAGCCAACGCAACATTTAAGGTTGTGGCAACAGGTGAACCAAACTATACGTACCAATGGCAGGAAAATACTGGTTCGGGTTGGAATAATATTGCAGAAGCTGGAAAATATTCTGGAACAAAAACTGCTGACCTTTTAATTACCAATGCTGATATAGCTACATTCAATAATAATCAATACAGATGTGTTGTGAATACTGATGGTGGAGTTTGTGTTCCGACCAAAACAAGTGGTGCCGCAACTTTAAGCATTAATTCTGTAATTAAGATTGCTTCTCATCCAGTGGGAATGGATGCATGTGATGGATCAAGTGTAGATTTAACTATTGAAGGATATTTTGATGCTTTAACTTATACATGGCAATATGATGACGGAAGTGGTTATCAATCAGCTGTTGGTGATCATAGCATGACTTCGAATGTAGTTGGAAAAGTATCAACATTAACTATACCTTCTGTTAATACAGGAATGAACACCTGGAAATTTCGTTGTTTGGTTAGTGATGGATCAAGTACGAATGAGTATTCCAATGAGGTGGCAATTCGTGTGTTGGAAGATATTGCAGTTTCAACTTTAGATGCAAACTTTACACCATGTTTCAACGAGCCTTTTGCTATTACTGTATCAGCTACAGGTGATGAAATCAAATACAAATGGTACAAAGTTGGAGCAGAATCAACAATTTTATCTACCAGTGCAACCTACAATTTTGGTAATGTAGACCTGACTGATGAAGGAGATTATAAGTGTGAAATTTATAATGACCTGGGATGTAATGATATCACAAGAACATTTAATGTTGACGTACGTGAATTGGCAACAGTTAGCGATCCGCTTCATGTAACAATGTGTTCTTCAGATCCTAACCCAACATTTACCGTAACTGCAAGTGGCGATGGACCATTTACCTACAAGTGGTACAATAGTACAGGCGAAATTGCAGGTGCAACAAGTAACTCATTTACAGAAACTACTCCTGTTGATGGCGAGTATTATTATTGTGAAGTGAGTACTGCTTGTAATACTGTAAATTCTAAGAGTGCAACGCTAAATGTAGTTGAACCTTTGGATGTTACAAATCCGGGAGATTTAACTATTGCCGATGGAGGAACTGCAATATTTAGTGTGACAGCTTCTGGTGAACCAAATTATTCTTACCAATGGCAGGAAGATTCTGGATCAGGTTTCGTAAATATTTCAGACGTAGGAAAATATTCTGGAACTACAACCGAAACACTTGTGATTACAGGAGCAGATCAAGCTACTTTCAATGGCTACAAATATCAGTGTATTGTAAGTACCGATGGAGGTATTTGTATTTCAGACAAAACAAGTGGGGAGGCAATTTTAACAATTGTTCCTGTTGATAAAATTTTGGTTCAGCCAACGGATGATGAAGTTTGTTTTAATGATAATGCTTCGCTATCGGTAGAAGGAAATGTTGGAGGTTTAAATTATGTATGGAAATATGACGATGGAAGTGGAGGTGGATTTGTAACCATAGTGGCACAAGCTGGTATGAGCATGTCAACTGTTGGGAATGTTTCAACATTAACAATTCCTGCAACAGATTTAGACATTAACAATTGGAAATTTAGATGTGATGTTGATGCCGGATTTACTCCAGAGGAATCGAGTATAGTAGAAGTTAGGGTATTAGAAGATATTTCGATAACTCCTGGTACGATCAACTTTACGCCATGTATGAATGAAGTTGTAAATATGAGCGTTAGCGCTACTGGATCAGATATCAAATACAAATGGTATAAAGATTCTGATCCTGCAACAATACTTTCTACAAATTCCAGTCTGAATTTAGCAAATGTTAGCCTGGCCGAAGAAGGAGACTATACATGTGAAGTATATAACGATCAAGCTTGTAATAATCAAATCGTTAACTTTAATGTAGATGTAAAAGAATTCGTAACTCTAAATACCATAAATAATGTAGATGTTTGCGAAAGTGCAGCACACCCTACATTTACAATTACTCCAAGCGGAGATGGTCCATTCTCTTATCAATGGTATAACAGCGCGGGTGCAATTGGTACAGAAACTTCAGATTCATATACCGTAGGAACTTTAACCGACGGAGAATCATACTATTGTGAAGTTACAGGAGCATGTAATACCATTAATTCCAATGCAGCAGTTGTTACTGTATTAGAAGAAGTGGCCATTACAACACAACCTGTTGATATTACAATTGTTGATGGCGATGATGCAGTATTTACAGTGGTAGCTTCGGGTGAACCGATAATTACTTACCAATGGCAGGTAAGTACAGGTGGAGCTTTTGCAGATATGCCTGGCGAAAATGCAGCAACATTAACCATTGCTGATGCCGGACTTGCCCTAAGTGGAAATCAATATCAGTGCATTGTTGACAATGGATGTTCGAACTCGGTAACAAGTGCAGCAGTAAGTTTATCTGTAAATGCATTGATTAAAATATTTACTCAACCAGCTAATCTTCAAGCTTGTGAGGCTGATGCGGTAGAGTTTGAAATTACCGGAACCAATACCGGTTATACATACGATTGGGAGTACAGTACTGGTGGTGCTTATGCCAATGCCGAAGTGGTAGCAGGCATGTCCGAGGTATTAACTGCAAATGGTTCCAAACTACGTATCGCTAATGTAACTACTGCAATGAATACTTGGACTTTCCGTTGTATTGTAAAAGACGGTTCAAGTACCGATGATGTTTCGAATATAGTTGCTGTTGAGGTGGTTAAGCCTGTTGGTTTTGCTCCTGTAGATGATCAAAACTTATGTTCTGGTGAAAGCAAGCAGATCGAATTATCGGGCTTGAATGGAACAGGCAATATCACCTATGAATGGAAAAAAGATGGAATTGCATTAGCCACTACAAACACAATTCATACAATTGCTGATACCGATAATGGCAACTATGAAGTTACAATGTCAAATGGTGTTTGTCCTGATTTTACTGATACTTTTGAAGTATCTCATTATAAAGAATTAAGTATTGATCCTTGGGATAATGCAAGTGAGGTATGTGTTGGAAACACGGAAACACTTACAGCAATCGTAGATTTTGATGCTGGATTAACAGGATCAACTACCTACAAATGGTATAAAGATGAAGTAGATACAGGTGTTACAACAGCAGATTACAGCTTGGTAGCAACTGCTAAAAATCAGTCGGGCCAATACAAGTTGGAAGTTAGCGATGGTTGTTCTACTCAATCCATTTCTGGATATGTGAATGTATTTGAACCTGTTGTAGCAATTAATACATGGGATGCAAATGATGAGATTTGTGTTGGCAGTGAGTTGAACCTTGAGGTTCAGACAAGTGGTGATGTGAAATCTTATACATGGACACATGATGGAAATCCTTTGGCAGCCACTACAAATTATATTGTAGCTGAAGTAACTTTAGCAAATGCTGGAACATATAGATGTGAAATAGAACATCATTGTGGAAGTGTAATTACATATACAATCGATATTTCGATCATTGATGCTCCAAGTATTGATGGAACAGGAATTGAAAACCTTACGGCTGTTTGTGAAGGTGATCCACTGGTATTAGGTGCAATTAGCGTAAGTGGTTCTTATGATGAAATTAAGTGGACACTTAGCGATGATTCTGAAGATACAACATCAGGTTTAACCTTAGATTTAGGAAATGCGACTCCTGCAATGGAAGGAAATTACAAAGTGGCAGTTTCTAATGTTTGTGGTAGTAGTGAATCGGTGGGAACACAAGTTGTGAACCCAAAACCTACTCTTGAGCCTATTGCAGATCAGGTCGTATGTGAAGGTGAAGATGTAGTGTTTAGAGCCAAAGCAACGGGCCGCGACTTGAAATATCAATGGAAAATTGATGGGGTTGACCTGGGTGTTAGCATTCCAACTTTACTAAGAAGTGGATTAGATATCTTACCAGACGATCCGTTTACTCCTAAAACTTATACAGTAGAATGTATTGTAACGGATGATAATGGATGCGGTGGAACACTTACAGAAACCGCTCAACTTACTGTAAATCCGGGAACGATTCTGAAAGCCACTTTAAAGAACGTAGTAAAATTTGTAGGCGAAGATTATACAATGACTGTTGATGTAACAGGACATAACCTAACCTACAGCTGGACTCATGTGAAAGATGGTGTAACAACAGCACTACCTCAAACAGGACCATCTATTAATTTTACTGATATTCAGATGGATGATGCCGGATATTACAACTGTGAAATTACAGGTTCTTGTGGAATACGATTGGCATCAGGTAAACTAACTGTGAAAGAGCCTGTTGTGGTTGAAGATGGATTGGCTAGTCTTGAAGAGAAATGTATTGGCGAACCATTAAACCTAACAATTAATGCGAGTGGGCAAATTTCAAGTGTTTCGTGGACCAAAGATGGTACTCCGCTTGCGAATACCGAGCTTACACTATACATTGCTGAACTTACAAGTGCAGATGCCGGTGTGTACCGATGCATTATTGAAGGTGAAGGCGCACCAGCAGGTGGTATTATAGAAGAGGTTACCGTTCGCGTTTATGAAAATACAACACTACTTGCAGCATTGGGTACCCAAACAGTTTGTGAAGGTGATGAACTGAGTTGGATTCCAAATGTTTCGGGAGCTTCAGATATTGAATACAAATGGATGTTTGGCGGTGTTGAAGTTTCGACAGACAAAATCCTGCACTACGACGCAATATTATTAAGCCAGGAAGGTGATTATGAGGTTCAGGTGAGCGGATTATGTGGTGATGTTTCTACGTCAGGATCGCTTGAAGTGATAGAATTACCGAGTATTACAAGTGTAAGTGCAAGTAATGAAGTTTGTGAGAACACATCATTGGTAGAATTTAATGTTGAAGCTACTGGCGAAAACCTTAAGTACCAGTGGAGAAAAGATGGAGTTGATATGGCTGGAAAAACTTCTCCGGTGCTAAGTTTAACTAATATTCAACTAGATGATGATGCAGTATATAGCTGTAGAGTATACAATTCCTGTTCAGAGGCAATTGGTACAGATATTACTCTTACTGTTACACCTCAATTGAGAATTTTGTCTGAAATTGCTGATATTGAAGTATGTTCAGGCGAAGAAGTTACACTAACTGCTGATGTAGATGGAAATAATGTAACATATCAATGGAAATTAAATGGTGTTGACCTTGCTGGAGAAACCAGTTCAGTATTGAACCTGGGTGTAACAACAAGTGCCGATAATGGTTATTATACCTGTATCGTATCTGATAATTGTACAGATTCAAGATCGACCAAGCCAACACTATTAACAGTACACGAATTGCCAAATACAGCTATTTTCGGAAGAATGAAGCTTTGTGCAAAAGAAGACCGTGTTACTTATTTAACCAATCAGATTGATGATAATGAATATGGATGGTCGGTTGATGGTGGTGTGCTTGCCGGACCTAACGCTGGTTTAAGAACCAGGGTTACATGGGGTGACGATGATACAGGTCAATTATCAGTATTTATTTCTGATATAGAAACAGGTTGTGAGGCAAAAGTAGACTCATTGGTTACCCTAAATGCATTGCCAACTGTTAATTTGAATGCATTCGAGTCGAAAGGTGTTTGTGAGGAAAGCTTCACGCTTGCAGGAGGATATCCGGAAGGTGGTATTTATTGGGTTAACGATATCTCGGAAGAGGTATTCGATCCGGCAGAGAAAGGCCCGGGAACCTACAATATACATTATACCTATACCGATGAGAACGGATGTTCGAATGTAACCTCTAAAACTACGCTTAATGTAGATCCGTTACCAACAGTAAATATTACAGATAATGTTACGATTGGTAGCTGTAAGCCATTTGCATTAAATGCACAAACCGACGAGAATAATATTCAATGGTCGCCAGCAACAGACTTGGATGATGCCAACTCGATGACACCAACTTTTACACCAGGTGAATCGCAGGTGTTAATTGCCACTGTTATGGATGAACATGGTTGTACAAATATGGATTTGGTTGAAATAACAGTAGCTCCATTACCAATTGTTACAAGCATAGCCGACACTACCGTTGGTCAGTGTAATCAACTGCAATTGCTTACGGATATTGTTGGAGATGCTGGTGAAATAACCTGGACAAATCCAGATCACCTGGATGCTCCTGATACAAGAAGTCCTAAAATTATTAATGCTCCGGAAGGAACATATACCTATAAAATTAGCGTTACAGATCTTTATGGTTGTGAAGCTGAGGACGAAGTAGTTGTAAATATGGTAGCCGATCCTACATTGGATGAAGATCAATTCGGTTGTGAAGGAGATCAGTTCGAGGTGAACATTGCAGGTATGGATAATCCGATCTGGGATGATGGTTTCACAGATGAGGCCCGAACAATTGATCAGCCAGGAAAATACCTGTTAACGGTAGAAAATGAGCATGGTTGTGGCGATGAGCAAAACTTTGTAATCAATCCAACACCAAATCTGGATTTAAGAAACAACCTGATTTATGATGGTCCGGATGAGCTGGAGCTAACAGAAGGAAGACCTGTAAGCATATTTGAAGGACAAACGGTGACAATTGCACCCAACCTTCCATTGGAATACTCACCATACTTCTTCGAATGGCAAGATGGTAGTATTCTACAGCGATATGAGGCTTCGGAGACAGGTATCTATAAACTGATAGTACAAGATAACCTGGGTTGTACAGCCATCGACTCTGTTGAAATTGATGTGAAGCCGGTAGGTCTTGAATCACCTAACGCATTTACACCAAATTCTAACAACGAAAATGATCGTTTCTACTTAAAGGATATCAACTACGATATTGAGAAGTTTGAAATGTACGTGTACAACCGTTGGGGTGAATTACTGTACACAACCAATGAAGTTGGTCGCAACGGAGGTTGGGATGGTAAATACAATGGAAACCTTTGTCCGGCAGGAGCATATGTCTGGATGGTATTTATCAACGGTGAGTTAACCAATAAAGGAACCTTCATGTTGATTAGATAATGAAGAAAAGTTTTATTTTATCAATAAAATAAATTTATTTTACAAGTGATTTCGGACTTATACCTAAAAGTCCGAAATCACTTCCTAAACCTTGAATAATTCGGTGGAATTATAAATTACGAATCGATGAAGAAAGCTCTGATTGTTTTTTGCGTATTATTTTTTGGTTCCCTGGTGTATAGCTTTGCACAGGATATCCGATTTTCACAATTTTACGCAAATAAACTATATCTAAATCCGGCTTTGGCGGGGTCTACTAACAATTCCAATGTAAGTTTGAATTATCGTAATCAGTGGCCAAATCTCGACTTGCCCTATGTTACCTATAGCGTTGCTTTTGATAACTTCTACGAGGCTTTAAATGGTGGGATAGGGATAATGGTCATTCAGGACGATCAGGGCGATGGAGCGCTTAAAACAACCACCTTTGCCGGAATGTATTCCTTCTACCTTCGAATTAACGATGAGTTTGTGGTTCGACCTGCAATACAGGCTGCTTTTATGCAGAAAAAGGTCGACTGGCAAAACCTCGTTTTTCCCGACCAGGTTTCTCCGATTTATGGAAATATTTTTCCGCATAATTCATCGGGCGACCCTGTAAATCGAAGAAAAGATGGATGGGATTTTTCGTTAGGTACGATTGCTTACTACAAAGATTACTATTTTGGAATTGCAGCCCATCACCTGGCAAAACCTGATTTGAGTTTTGATGATGAACAGGAAGATAAGTTGCAAACAAAATATACGGTTCATGCCGGAGCTGAGTTTGTTTTGGGAGGGCGAGGCAGAACCTACGCAGACAATTGGGTCATTGCACCAGCTTTGTTATATCAGAAACAGGGCGATTTTTCACAAATGAATTACGGTGTTTATGCCAGTAAAAGTTCAATTGTATTTGGTTTGTGGTTCAATCAGAATTTTGAGCCAAACTACGACTCTTTCATTGCTATGGCAGGTTTTGTTACCGAACGATTTAAAGTGGCTTATAGCTACGACTATGCCATTTCTAAGCTGATACACACCAATACGGGGGCGCACGAAATTTCCTTCTCCTTTCCTTTATCAGTGGATACCAACAAAAGAAGAAAAAGAATTAAGGCGGTTCGTTCGCCTGTGTTTTAAACATACTGCCTACAAAAAAGGGAGGTTTTCAAATTTGAAAACCTCCCTTTTTTGTTTTTTATCTCTGTTTATTTAATTCTCTCAAGATATTTTGCTTTGATCTTTTTCATTAAATCAAGGTTCAAATCTTCAGCATATACCCTTATCATGTCAATTGCTCTAAAATGATCGTAAATAAAGCCCAGGGAAACGTCGAAATGTATCATTTCCATATTGTACTTCACTTGCTTGGTAAGTTGCTCAAACTGCTTCCAATTTAGCTTCTGAGGGATGGTAAAATACCCATGGTTAGGCTCAATGTGATCCTTGAAAAACCCATCCTCGATAATATCTAAAGCAAAAAACTTGTCAAGCTGAATCATTGCCTTTGAATTGTGAGGAATCGTAGCACCCGATTTAAAATCAATTCCTTCTTCTCTGTAACACGATTGAAGTTCCTTAATCTGATCATAAGCTGTTAGCCTTCTGATACGAATTGCATGGTACACATCATTGTAAATGGTAATGTTACCAATTGCCGCATGAAAATTTGCTTCGAAATAACTCATGATCTTCTGAGTTGCCCTGGTGAACTCCTCTAAATCATACTTTCTGTCTAATACCAAATAGATATAATGAGGCTGAACATCTTTCTGAAAACCATCATAATACTCATAATATCCCGGGAACGGATTGGTAGCTTCCAGAACAATGGTATTAGGTAAAATTTTATCATCAATAACTTCTAAGGTTTCTTCTTTTAGAAGACTCCCATACTTCACAACATAGTTTTCAGCAGTCATAGTAGAAGGATTAAGGGGTTAATACTCGGATTGTCTTACATTTAAACATAGTAAAATTTGAGAGTAAAAACAAGACCTAAAACTCTTTTTAATAATGTAAATTTTCTTTAATGATCGCGTGTAAAAACAGGAGCATTTTCTTTTGATAAATTCGGATTAAAAATATATCCATCTAAATCAAATGCTTTTAAGTCTTCCGGATTTGTGATTTCATTCTGAATAATGAATCGTGTCATTAATCCGCGTGCTTTCTTGGCAAAGAAGCTGATCATTTTGTATTGTCCATTCTTTAAATCTTTAAAAGCCGGAGTCACAATATCAGCATTAATTTTCTTTGAGTTTATCGATTTAAAATACTCATTTGAGGCCAAATTAATCAGATTTTTATGGCCATATTCTTTCAAATCCTGGTTGATGGATTTTGTGATTCGATCGCCCCAGAATTCATACAAATCTTTTCCCCGGCGATTCCCTAATTTCTTTCCCATCTCAAGGCGGTAGGCCTGTATCAGGTCCATTGGTTTTAAAACACCATACAAACCCGAAAGAATACGAAGTTTCGATTGAGCATATTCAAAATCTTTGTCTGTTAAACTATCCGCATCAATGCCTGTATAAACATCGCCTTTAAAAGCCAGTAAGGCTTGCTTTGCATTTTCCGATGTAAATGGCAGGCTCCACTGGTGAAAGCGTTCGAAGTTTAACTGCGCAAGTTTTGGGCTAACACTCATTAATTCCTGAATTTCGTCCACTTTTAATTTGCGGAGAATTTTAATCAGCTGTTCGGCATCCTTTGTAAAACCAGCATCGGAATGCAGTTTGGTAGGTACCGATGATTCAAAATCTAAACTTTTGGCAGGGGATATAACGATAAGCATGTTTTGTTCTTTTAAATGATTGATTTTTAATGCTACACCTATTAAAATGTTAGCGGTAATAAAAGTAAGTATAATTCACATAAGCATCAATAGTGTTTATCATTATTGATAATGACTTAGTTTTTCTCTATCTGCTAAAGCAATAAAAAAGGATGCCTTGTTAGACATCCTTTACATACTTTATAAATTTTTATCCGGATACAAATCATTCCACCATTGCGGCTGATCTTTCAAATATTTTGCAAAATATGCGAAAATGGTGTTGTTCCAAAGAATGCGTTTGGTATAGTTTTGTATCAGGTGATCCTGACCTTTTACCTGTACAAACTCAACATCTTTGCCTAGTAATTTAAGAGCCTGGTACATTTGAATACTTTCTCCCAATGGCACGTTGGTATCGTCGCTTCCGTGAAGCAATAACATAGGAGTTGTAATTTTATCAGCATTAAATAAAGGACTCTGATCCACATAAATGTCTTTTCTGTTCCATGGGAAAGATTTTCCTGTTGCATTCATGCTGTAAGAATATCCCCAATAACCTTCGCCCCAGTAACTGGTAATATCGCTAATGCCGGCATGCGAAATGGCAGCAGCAAAAATATCGGTTCTGGTTTGTAACAATTGGGTGGTAAATCCACCATAGGATGCTCCAATACAACCTACTTTATCGGCATCGATAAATTGATGATCCTTGATGAATTTTTTGGTTCCATCGATAATTTCATCGGCAGTAATAATTCCCCAATTGTTTTGGTGGCGAGCAGAAAATTCTTGTCCGAAACCAGTTGCACCACTTGGTTGTAACAAGTACACCACATATCCCATGGCGGCATACATATTTAATGGATATCGGCCTCCAAAGCTTCTCTCTACCGGCGAAGTACCACCATAGTAATTTACAATTAGCGGGTATTTTTTGCTCGAATCGAAATTAGGAGGGAAATATACGCGGCCAATAATGGTAGTACCATCTTCTTTCGTAAAGTTCCAATCCTTAGTCATCCCAAATTCAACATTGGCTAAATGTGCCTTTTCAGGATTTGAAATCACTTTTACCTTACTGTCTGCGACATTGTAAACAAAAGCTTTGTACTGACTGGAAATTCCGCAGGCAACATAGCTTAATGCTGAACCATTTTCTGATAAATCGAATCCTCGAACTACATCCGAACTGGTATTCAGTTCTGTAAATTCTTTGGAAGAGGTGTTGTAAGAGAATAATTTTACGTAATCCTGATCCTGTGCTTTGATATAGATCTTGCCATCCTTTTTGCTCCAAACAGCAGCATCAATTGCAGGATTAAAATTGTAAGTAATCGGATCAACTTTTTTACTTGCTAATTCATAAATGTAAAGCTGACCGTCGTAATTGTTAGCAATCGGATGATCGCCAATGTTTTCGCCAATTTTCCCAAAACAGGATGGACCACCCTGAACCAGCAAGTGTTTTCCGTCGGGCGAATACTGTGCTTGCCCACCAACAAGTTTGTCTTTCCAAATGGTATCTACTGCAAAAGTTTCCACATCCATCTGGTAAAGGTTTTGTTTGAAATAAGGATATCCACTGTAATCGGGGCGTGAGGTTGTGAAAAGAATCTTTTTTCCATCAGGACTGATATCGGCCAGGCTGGTGCTTAAAGTTCCATATGTAAGGCGTTGTTTTACTCCACTTGCAACATCAAGTTTGTACAAGAACGATCGGTATCTGTACCATGGTAAACGATCTTCCATGCCTTGGAATTTTTTCATTTTCCAGTCTTTCGAATGGCTTTTTCCAACACTGTAAATTATCGATTTTCCATTAGGTGCCCAGGTGTAAGATGAAAAATCTGCAATACTTCCTGCAATTTGCTTCTCTGTGTTCTTCTCAAAATCGAAAACAAAAACAGATGTTTTGCCATTGTATGCTTTGGTGTAAGAAATTTGATTTCCCGTTGGCAACCAACTGATATTGGACAGCTGTGTGCCTCTAAACGAGTACAGAATCTTTCCGCTTTCAATTTCCTGTATCTCTTTCCAGTTTTCACTTTTATCCGATGGAGGCAATGTTCTGCTGTAAGAAATCAAAGCATATTTGCCATCGAATGATAAAGAGGTGCTTTTTACTTTTGTTCCATCCAATACTTTATGGATATCCATATATTGTTTTGACGATAAACTCAGGTCAAATAAATCGCTGTTCCAGTCTTTTTTCGCTTTAAGCGATAATGAAAACTGATTGTTCTTTTCACCGCTTAAAAGTTTCACCACAATTTTATGATGTCCTTGTTCAAGTTTTAAGCTTTTGCTCGACTCTTTGGCTTCATCCGACTCGTGTTTGTATTGAGATAATTGTTTTTTTCCATCAATATAAACCTCGATCATTGGATAACTTTTCATCTCCAACTCCAGTTCGCACCACTCATCGGTATACAAATAAGAAACCAAATAGTACAATTGATTCTCATTGGATGGAAGCGATACAAAGTTTTTAGAATTGGCTTTTTTCTTTTTCCAGGTCAATACCGATTCATTCCAGTTCAATTTGTCCGACTCCTTCGGATTCATCTTACAAAGATCAATTTGATTTTCCTGTAAAAGATTTTTCAAATCGAAGGTGCTACCACTAAAATCTTCGGTTGAATTGAATGCAGGCAAGTGCAGTTCTATGGCGTCTGTTATCAGCCAGTTTTTTATGGTTTTTTGCTTGTTCTCATCGGTAGAGTTTGCAAAACAAATGTTTACACTTAGTATCACAGCTAATGCTGATACAAAAATCTTATTCATGTTTTTAGAATTTATTTGGTTTGTTGCCAGACTTCAATAGTACGGAAATTTCTGAGCATAAAAAAGAACATTTGTTAGCATCCGATCGATTTTACAACTGGTATTCAGAGACTAATAAAAAAAAGTGTTGTGAATTGAATTATTTGATCTATATTTGTGATACTCACAAAATGAGGAGGAAAGCTATGAATATGAATGTCACATTTTTACCTAATATCTGCAAGAGCTAATTAGCTTAGGCTTTCCCATTTCTATTGATCTTTATGAATCACAAGTAACGGAGGCGTAAGCCGCCCGAATTACCATTTGTACACACCTAAATTTATTGGAGGAAAAATTATGAATACATCAATGTATGATTGTGCTCCCAAAACGGAGCTCGTAAATGTCGAAACAGGATATTTTAAACCAAAGAGAATTGCAAGCATTTTAATTCATCATCATAAGCGAAAACCTAATGCAACAAAATATAAAGGATAAAAGAACAAAAATAGAAGGAATTGATCGCCTGGCTCAATTCATTAAATTAGTAAAGGAAGCCCTTTCGGGCGAAGAGAGAGATTATACCAATGGAAACATTAGAAAGGCCTTATTTATGTTGGCCATTCCAATGGTATTGGAAATGATCTTCGAATCGGTTTTTGCTGTGGCCGATATCTTTTTTGTATCTCAACTTGGCGACGATGCTGTTGCCACTGTGGGAATTACAGAATCGATAACAACCATAGTATATGCCATTGGTTTTGGGCTATCAATGGCCACAACAGCACTGGTTGCCCGAAGAGTGGGCGAAAAGAAATATTCAAAAGCAGCTAAAGTTTCTGTTCAGGCCATTGCAACAGGAGCAATCGCATCGGTGTTTATTGCATTTGTAGGCATTTTCTTTTCGAAAGACCTGCTTCGATTAATGGGAGCCAACTCAACTATCGTGAACGAGATGTCGGGTTATGCAAGCATCATTTTGGGCAGTAACATGATTATCATGCTGCTGTTTATTAACAATGCCATATTTCGTTCGGCTGGCGATGCTGCACTTTCCATGCGAGTTTTAATTATTGCCAACTGCTTGAATATTGTTTTGGATCCATTGCTGATTTTTGGATTAGGACCTATTCCAGGAATGGGAGTGGAAGGGGCTGCAATTGCAACTTGTATTGGTAGGGGAGTGGCCGTAATTTATCAGTTTGTTTTGCTTTTTAAAGGGGTTGGAAAAATTCACATCAAAAAAGAGCATTTTACCCTACGATGGAAAACCATTCAGAAACTGATCAATCTATCGCTCGGAGGAATTGGGCAAAACATTATTGCAACATCCAGCTGGATTGGTTTAATGAGAATTATGGCAGAATTTGGAAGTGCCGCTATTGCTGGTTATACCATTGCCATCCGCATTTTAATTTTTATTCTCCTGCCTTCCTGGGGATTGAGCAATGCGGCAGCAACACTGGTAGGGCAAAATTTGGGTGCCAACCAGGCCGAAAGAGCTGAGAAATCGGTATGGGCAGCAGGAAAAATCAATGTCATATTCCTGGGATTAATAGGAGTGCTTTTCTTCTTGTTTCCACGATTTTTTATCGAGCTGTTTACCCTCGACCAGGGAATTGTTGAAAATGGGATACAGGCGCTAAAAATTATTAGCTGTGGGTTTATTTTTTACGGTATGGGAATGGTGCTGCTGAACGCGATTAACGGGGCCGGCGATACCCAAACACCAACCTTATTAAATCTGATTAGCTTCTGGATTGTTGAAATTCCGGTAGCTTACCTCTTGGCCATTCAGTTCGGATGGAATCAGGATGGAGTTTTTTATTCCATCATTATTGCCGAAGCTGTACTTACTTTAATTGCCTTGTACTGGTTTAAAACCGGCAGGTGGAAATTAAAGAAGGTGTAAATAAATCCTTTTAAGGAAATTGAGTTAAGCTTCATCGGGAATCTTTTTCTGATGAAGCTTATTTTTTACCAATCACCTGCCTGTTTGCCACTAAACTCATTAATTTTTACTTTCAGAATCAGTACTTTATCAACTGCTTTGGGATGGTAAGAATTATCGGCTTTGCCAGAATGATTCATAATCACATCCAAGCCTTTACATTTTTCATCGAAATCATCAATCATTTCAACTTCTCCTGTTCCAATAATCGAACGATATTTTGTAGTCCATTGGCACGATTCTTCATGAGGAATAATTTCACTGCCCCTTTCAATTTGAAAACCTACCTTATTGTTCTTCCTTAAAAGATCAATTTTCTTGCCTTCTTTGGCGCAATGAATAAAGAGTGAATTATCGGCATAACCGTAATTCAAAGCTACAATATATGGGTAAGGATGGTTGCTAATGGCCAGGCGGCAAATGTTCGCCCCTTTCAATATTTCCTCTAGCAACTTAGGATCAGTTATTTCTCGTTCTTTTCGTCTCATGTTAATGTGGTTTTATTACTGATATAAACCTACAAAATAATGAGAAAAGAATTGCTTAATTGGATTGACTCAAATGTTTTTGTACAATCTCTGAGAAGGATTGAAAGGTAATTGGCTTGGCTAAAAAGTCGTTACAACCAGCATTAAATGCTTGCCTCTTATCGTCGGACATGGCATGAGCAGTTTGGGCAATTACAGGAATGGTTTTATTTGTTTTACGGATTTCCCTGGTGGCCTGTAAACCGTTCATAACCGGCATTTTTATATCCATTAAGATCAAATCCACTTTAATATCGTTATTGATAATATCAACAGCATCTTTGCCATTTTCGGCATGTAAAATATTGTAATTGTATTCACTCAGTAAATCTCTTACATAGATATAGTTTGAAGGTTCATCTTCAACCACAAGAATTGTTTTTCCACTGGTGTGATAAAAGAATTCATCGGCCTTTATCTTTTTATTTACCTGTTTAGTGGAAGTAGGCAAATAAGGAAGTTCGAAATAAAAACATGCACCAGTTCCTTCTTCCGACTCAAGCCATATTTTACCACCAAACAGCTCTACAATACCTTGGGCAATAGAAAGACCAAGACCTGTTCCGGTTGGAAGTGTTGCTTCCTGTAAATCGGTTTGCCTGAAGCGTTCAAAAATTAAATGATGAAAATCTTTCGGGATACCAATACCTGTATCGCGAACATGCATGACTAGCCTGTTTTCGTGTACTTGGTAGCCAAATTCAATTTCGCCCTCATTGGTAAACTTGATCGAATTTTCCAATAAATTGGAGAACACCTGGGAAAGCCTTGTGATATCGGTGGATATAAAACTCGAGTAATCGTCTAATGCTTTCAACGTTTTGAGCTCAATCCCTTTTTTACCAGTCGCAATTGAAAATTGCTGGTGAAGTTTATCGATAATTTCGTTCAGCATTGCAATTTCGTAACTTAAACTAAATTGTTTTGCTTCAATTTTCGAAATATCAACAATATCAGATATAATCGTTAGCAACCTCTGACCGCCATTGTCAATCATATCTAAATACAGTTTTTTCTTTTCTCGTGGAAGGTCATCTTTATGCAAGAACTCCGAAAAACCCAGGATCGAATTTAAGGGCGTCCTGATTTCGTGTGACATATTTGCCAGGAAAGCCGATTTTAGCTGTTCACTTTCTTCCGCTTTTTCTTTTGCTTCTTTTAATTCAGAAGTACGCTGTTCAATTTGTTTGTCGAGTTCTTTGTTAAAATCGTTGAGTTTTTGATAGGAAGATTTTAGTTTCTTGGAAGTAATTCCTAAAATTTCCTGTTCACTCTTGTTCTGAATGTTCTGAATTAAATCATCTTCATTCGTAAAAATGGTACTAATTTCATCGATAAAGCGATGAATTGGTCTGGAAATACTTTTGGAAAGCCAAAGTGCAGTACCAATACTTATCAGTAATATTAATGAAATACTGGTAATGAGGATGGCAAAACTTTTTTGCTCCGATTCCAGGGTACTTAGATAGAATTCATCAGCTTTGTTTTGTGCAAAATCGGTCAGGATTTTTGTTTTTTCGAATAGTAGATTTACATGGAACGCTCCTCGTCCTCGTGTAATGTCCGCGGCTCTTTCATCATGTCCACCTTTTTTGAGCATGATTACTTCATTTCTGATTTTTTCCCAATCGCGATAAGCCTGGTAGGCATCATTTACAACTTCTTTTTCGCCTAAAAAGCGTTCCTGTACAACCTTAAAGGAAGTGTAAACTTGTCTGTCATGCTTGTTGACCACTAAAATCGATTCGTATAATTCTTCGATATTTTTGGCAAGCACAACATCTTTCATCGAACGATGAATGGCATTAATGCTGATGTTAATGTCACGAACAGAATTACTTACAGCTAGTGGATGACGGTAGATAGCTTCTGTTTTCTTGCTTATGTTTTTAATTTCGATAAAAGAAATTATTCCAATAATAAAGCTAAAAAACAGGATGAGAGAAAAGCCTAAAATTAGTCGGGTTTGAAATTTGAGTCCTTTCATAATGAGTGTGGTTGTTGGTTATTTAAGTAGTCGTTAGATTGTAACTTCAATATAATCAACAAAATATAGAATTGCAAGTTAAGTTTTTATGAACTGAAAGGATTCAAGTAAGTTAGTTTGACCTTTGTGGAAGGCGAAAAATAATTGTACTTCCTTCACCGGGAGTCGAATTAATTTCAAATTCTCCACCATGCCTGGTGATAAATTCTTTGCACATTAATAATCCCAGCCCTGTTCCTTTTTCATTCTTTGTGCCGGCTTTACTCTTGATTTCGGAGGACCCAACAATTCTTTGAACCTCTTTCTCTGTCATTCCGATTCCTGTATCAGAAATTCTAAATTCCATATGTTTTTGCTTTTGCTCGATATTCATAGATACTCTTCCCCCTGTCGAAGTAAATTTAATGGCATTGGCTATCAAGTTTCTTAGAATAACTGAAAGCATGTCGTAATCTGCATAAACGAAATCCTGGCTGTGATGCAAGATATCCAAATGAATATTCTTTTCGCTTGCCCTTGATTTAACCTGTTTATAAATTGGTGTCAGGATTTCTGCCAGGGCAAAGGATTTTGGGGTATAAGGAATTTTACCACTGTTTGAGTTTTGCCAATTCAAAATGTCTTCGAGTAAGTGGTAGGACTGTGTTGAAATTTCATTGATAATTTTGGCATATTTTTGAATGGACTCCTGATCCAAAGTATCAAGGTCGTCAACCAAAAGAGATGAGAAGCCAAGTAGAGAATTGAAAGGACTTTTTAAATCATGGGCCAAAATGGATAAAAACAAATCTTTGTTGTTGTTGAGTTCTTCTAATTTTTGATTGCTTTCGTGAAGTTGATTCAGAGTTTCTTCCAGTTCATGATTCTTAAGAATCAAATCTCGTTGCAGGGTATTTACTTCTCGGTTGAGCTCTGCCATTTGCTTATTCTGATCGAGCAGCTCCAGAACTTTTGCACCGGCAAGAATTAGGATTTCATCTTTTTTTCGATATACATGAGCATATAGCGAAGTATTTACTGTTTGCAAATCGCCAATGGTAATGTAACCCACAAAAATTGGATTAGGATCAGTATCCAATTCAAGTAAAGTTCGAATATTTGGATTGATAAAGGCCTGCAGTCTGTTCTTGCCTAGTAGTTGAGACATCGAATCGTTCAGGTACAAAATTTCCTCATTGTCGTTTAAAAGTATGATATATACCAGCTCTTCATTTGAAATGACACTGGCGATTTCATGTTGCCAACCTTGAATGATGCGATTGATGTTTGACATATGCCTTTACTATATTATTTGCTCAATTTCGAAAAATGCTGAATGTTGGAGTGCATCCAATCATAAAGGGGCATTATTTCTTTACAAGATTGAAGGGGTAAATATTCCTCTAAGGATTTTTTCCATGATTCAAGTTGAACGGGCCAGTATTTTGTGTTAAAACCATGATTCTGATAAGCTTTAAATACCCAAATAATGGTTTCGACCAATACTTGAGCATTAAAATTAGCCATAAGAGAAGCCATAAAATCCAGGTGGTTTTTATGATTATCCTTCATCATGTCCAGGTTTTCATCACCTATCAGGGTTTTTAAATCAGCTTGTTCTGTCATTAAGTCGTTTACCCTGGCAATTAGTTTGTCGGCATTTTTATGGTAGTCTTCGAGAGCTTTGTCCCCAATTTTAGGAATTTGATTCGCACTAGATATCAAATCTGATTTATTCATGCTGAAAGTGTTTTTATGAATTTTTCGGTGTGAAAAGTGTCTTGTAACAAAACAACATTTTCATATTGAGCTATGGTTTCTTCTCCTCCATGTCGAAAGGCTTGTCCGCCAACTGCAATTAGATGTTTAGGAAATTTTGTTCTGATCGCAAGTATCAGTTTTTCCAATGCGGGCAAATGAGAATAAATACTTAAGGATACGGCAAATACATCAGGTTGTATAAGAGAGGCAAACTTTACAAGTTCTCTATTTGGAGTATTGGCTCCAAGAAAATACGATTTCCAACCATTTTTTTCAAAAACATCACCAATCATTTTAATGCCAATTTGGTGGAATTCGTTTTCTACGCAAGCGGTTAAAACCGTGTTTTTTTTGTTTGCCGAATGCTTAAGCTTTAGCTGTAAATCATTGAGAATAGATTCGATAATTCCCGAGGATAAATGCTCGGTTGCCACACTTATTTTATTGGCTTCCCATAAATCGCCAACCTCGTACATTGCTTTTTTAATCATCTCTTCGTAAATGATCAACAAAGGGAACTGTTTCTCCCAGTGCTCATTAATGATATGATGACACTGATTTCGATCGCCAAGAAGCAATGAGTTGATAAATTGGTGGTAAGTTTCAGTAGTAATAGTCATGTTGTAGTTTCAATGCTTTTATCCCTTTAATTTACCGTATTTTTTTTTAAGATTCTATTCATATTACAATTACTTCCTGTTATTAATGAACATATCTATGATTTTTAAGTAGATAAAATAGTAAACAAAATGAAGGATAGTGGGCTTAGGGTTATTTAAAGTAAGTGAGTAAATTGTAATTTTGTAAGCATTTATGAATCATTTATTTAATAAAATCATTATCTTTTTAAAACAATTTCTATGTTTAGTCGTATTGATTCATGTAAGCATTTAATTAGACTGTAAATACTACTCTTAAATCTAACGATATATAATGTCTGGCACTACTACTACCCAATTAAAAATTTCCAATGCTGTTTTAAGTAAATGGCAGGATGTGTTGGATTTAACTTCTAAATCATTCAATATATCCAATGTGTTTATAACCCGTGTAAGTAATTCCGATATTGAGTTGCTTTTGAAAAGCAATTCCAGTCAGAAGGAATTCAAACTGGGTGTAAAAGAACGACTCGATTCTTCCCATTATGGAAAGGTATTCACAAGCGATAAAAAGCTTGGAGCCGATGATTTTTTATTGGAAAACTCCAATGAAATCACCTACCTGGGATATCCTTTAAAGGCTGATAACGGCCAATGGTTTGGCAGCTTGTGCATTGTTGATAAAAACAAGCGAAAGTTCGATTCTGCAGTAAAGAAATTCTTTAAGGAATTTAAAAACATGATAGAAGAAGACTTAAGTTCCTTGAAAAACAAAAAGGATAAAGCGCTAGTCAGCTTATCTAAAGATCATTTGCTTATAGAAGAGCATAGATTGGAAAATGAAAAGTTGGTAGAACAGCTTATTCAGAGTGAAAGGAAATACAAAACTCTTTTTTCATCTACGAATTCTGCAATTGTAATTTTCGAAGCAGTACAAAATGAAGCAGGTGATTTGGTCGATCTGATTTATAAGGATATGAATCCTGCCAATGAAAAAATTATAGAAATATCGAGAGAAAATGCGGTTGGCAAAACCTTATTGGATTTGTTCCCCAATACTGAACCTGAATGGATTGCGCATTTTAATACGGTAATCAAAGATAATAAGAACACAAGCTTTTACTCCTATCATTCCGATATTGGAAAATACATTTATACCGATTCATTCCCTTTAAACGAAAAGGAGTTTGTTGTTTCGGCTGTTGACTTAACCGATAAGGTCAAACTGCAGGAAAAGCTAAGCGAGGTTGAAAATCGTTACAAGAATATCTTTTATTCCAGCTCATCGGTAATGATGCTGATTTCGCTCGAAGATGGAGCCATAAAAGATGTGAATGATGAGGCTTGTGAATTTTATGGGTATAGCAAAAGACAATTACAGAACCTGAAAATTTGGGATTTAAATATTGGAGGACAATCAACTGCCTGGAAAAATATTGAGAAAGTAATCAAAAACCCAAGGGGAACCTGCAAGGCAAAACATCGCACCGCATCTAAAGAGGTGAAGGAAGTAGAGGTGAATGCCAATATTGTACAGTTTGAAGGAAAGGAATTATTACACTGTGTGGTTAGAGACGTAACCACCAGGAATAAAAACCTTCTAAAAATTACAAAATTATCGAATGCTGTAGAGCAAAGCCCGGTTTCCATAGTAATTACAAACCTGGATGGTGATATTGAATATGTAAACCCAAGAACCTGTAAAGTTACTGGTTACGAAATTGAAGAATTGCTAGGAAAAAATCCAAGAATTTTAAAATCAGGAAAGCAATCGGCTGATGTATATCGCGATTTGTGGGGTAAAATATCCTCAGGAATGAAATGGGAAGGAGAGTTTTTCAACAAAACCAAAAATGGTAGTTATTACTGGGAATCAGCATCGATTTCGCCGGTTCTCGACGAAGCGCAAAAAATTATTGGCTATATCAAAGTTGGACTCGATATCACTGAAAAGAAAAATACCGAAGCAAAATTAACGCATGCTCTTTTAAAAGCTGAAGAAAACGACAGGTTAAAAAGTGCTTTCCTGGCCAACCTAAGTCACGAGGTGAGAACTCCATTAAACGGAATTTTAGGTTTTACCGATTTTATTAGCGACGAGAAAGTTACGGCCGAAGAACGCAAAGAGTATGGTACCATCATTAAAGATTGTGGAAATCAGCTGATGACAATTATGGATGATATCTTGAATGCCTCGCTTCTGGAGGCCAAACAGCTCGATTTAAATATTGAAACGGTGTGTATCGATCATTTGCTCGATGGAATTAAAGATCTTCACCAATTAGAGGCGAACAGAAAAAAATTGAACATTCAATTGGATCATTTGTACAATGCCAAGTTGAGGATACAAACAGATAAAGGGAAACTGGTTCAGGTATTGAACAATCTCATACAGAATGCGATAAAATTTACCAATGTTGGAGAAATTATTATTGGTTGCGAAAACCTGAAAGATACGGTTTTGTTTTACGTACAGGATTCAGGAATTGGAATATCACCCGAGCATCAGAAAATCATTTTCAGCAGGTTCCGACAAATCGAAAATCACCTTACACGAGAGCATGGAGGAATTGGATTGGGGCTTTCCATATCCAAGCAAATTGTAGAATTCCTTGGCGGTGAATTATGGGTGGAATCGGATGTTGGCAGAGGTTCAAAATTTAGTTTTACCATACCCAAAAAAATAGGATAATAAAAAAGCTCGCAAGAATCATTTGCGAGCTTTTTTATTTTTTCCTTTTTAGGAATTGTTATCTTTTCTCCAACTGCACAATATTCTCCACATGATGTGTGTGTGGGAACATATCTACAGCCTGTACTTTTGTTACTTTATAGCTTTCGTCCATCATGGCCAAATCGCGTGCCTGGGTTGCCGAATTACAACTTACGTAAACAATTCGTTTTGGAGCAGCGTGCAGAATGGTTTCAACAACATCTGCGTGCATTCCTGCTCTTGGCGGATCAACAATCATGGTATCCGGCTGACCGTGAAGTTCGATAAATTCTTTGGTCAGTACCTTTTTCATATCACCGGCAAAGAATTTTGTATTGTCAATTCCGTTAATTTCAGAGTTTACCTTAGCATCTTCAATGGCTTCTGGTACGTACTCAATACCAATAACCTGTTTTGCTTTTTTCGCCACAAAATTCGCAATTGTTCCGGTTCCTGTGTACAAATCGTAAACTACTTCGTCGCCTGTAAGCTCAGCAAATTCCCTTGTTTTGCAATACAACTCATAAGCCTGGTCCGAATTGGTCTGATAGAATGATTTAGGTCCAATCTTGAACTTCAAATCTTCCATTTGCTCAAAAATATGATCGCGTCCTTTAAACAAGATTACATCCTGATCGGTAATGGTATCGTTCGCCTTTTCGTTAATCACATACATTAATGATGTGATTTCAGGGAATTTTTCTACCAGGTGGTTCAATAAAGCTTCTCTCTTTTCAACATCTTCGTGATAGAAAGTAACGATTACCATGTTTTCACCTGTTGATGCAGTTCGAATGATCAAAGTTCTCAAAAATCCTTCATGGTTGCGAATGTCGAAAAAGCTTAAGTCGTTGGCAAAAGCAAATTTTTTAATCGCCAAACGAATGGCATTCGAAGGTTCCGGCTGCAGGTGACATTTGTTGATGTCAACAATCTTATCAAATAATCTTGGCACATGGAAACCAACCGCAGGAGTACGATTTAGATCCTCACCACTGGCAATTTCTTCATTGGTTAGGTAGCGTTTGCTCGAGAAAGTATATTCCAGTTTGTTGCGGTAGAATTCAGTTTTAGCCGATGCCAGAATATCATTCACTTCAGGCAATTCTACTTTACCAATACGCTCCAAATTGTCGATTACTTCCTGCTGTTTGAACTTTAACTGTTCTTCGTAAGGCAGGTTTTGCCACTTGCATCCACCACAAACACCAAAATGTTCGCAAAAAGCATCCTTCTTTAAAGGCGAATGTTCGTGAAAAAAAACAGGATTACCTTCCATATAACTTTTGCGTTTTTTGGTCACCTGTACATCCACTACATCGCCCGGAATCACGTTTGTTACAAACAATACTTTTTCTTCCACTTTTGCGATGGCCTTTCCCTCGGCGGCTAACTTCTCAATTCTAATGTTTTGCAGAAGGGGTTTTCTGTTTCTTCTTCTTCCCACTTGTTATCTATTTTTAATTTGGGCACAAAGATATAAAAAGTCGAACAGTCGAAAAGTTGAATCGTCAAAAAGTATTACTGTATTTCTCGATACTTTAATCTTGATACATGTAAGTTTAATTTGTTATCTTTAGCGAGTATTCCAAAGCCACAAATCTTATTTATAATCTTACTATGAACAAGCTACTTGCTGTTATCAGTTTGTTGTTGTTGGTGTCTTGTGGTACCAATCAATCAACAAAAGTTCCATGTTTTGCATGGTTAGGTGGTCCTGGCGAAGCAACAGACACCGAACTGTTGGAAAAATTTACCGATTTAAAAGAAAAAGGGATTGATGGATTGATGTACAACGGAGGTCACGATCCGGCCGTTTATCAACGTGTTGGGAAAATTGCCAAAGAGGTTGGACTGGAGTTCCATACCTGGATACCAACAATGGTGCAGGGCAGAGACAAGAATATCCCTGCTGAATTGTATGCCGTAAATGGCAATGGGGAATCGGCTTACGATAAACCAGCCTATGTGGATCATTATACTTTTTTGTGCCCCAATAAAGAGGAGGTTTATAAATTTCTATCGAATTTGTATGTGACCATTGCCCGATTGCCCGAAGTAGACGGTGTACATTTGGATTATATCCGTTACCCGGATGTGATTCTTGCAAAGGGCCTATGGAACAAATATGATTTGGTGATGGATAAGGAATATCCCGATTTTGATTATTGCTATTGCGATAAATGCAAGGCCGATTTTAAAGCAAAAACAGGAATCGAAATTACCGATCAGGCAGAAGCGAGAGAGCTTCAGGAGTGGAAAAAATTCCGCCAGGATCTGATTACAAAAATTGTAAACCGCCTGGTAGAAGATGTGCATGCACAAGGAAAAGACATTACGGCTGCAGTATTTCCGGGACCACATTCGCATGCTGTAAAAATGGTGCGCCAGGAGTGGGATCAATGGAATCTGGATGCATTTCTGCCAATGAATTACAACGATTTTTACCTGGAAGGAACAGAGTGGATTGGTAAAATGTGTAAAGAATCAGTAGAGAGTTTAAATGGAGAACGACCAGTGTACAGTGGCCTGTTTATTTGTCCTAATCCTGCAACTAAATTAAAAGAGGCCGATCCGGAAAACCACGGTCTGTTGCCAGAAGAAATAGGCGAGGCAATTCGCGAATCAATGGTAAATGGTGCTACAGGAATTTGCTTGTTTACACCAGGTAGAATGACCGATGAACATTGGGTAGAGTTCGAAAAAGCAATCTATAAAGACTATTCGAAACAGTAAAATATAAAAAAGGAGAGTTGTAAAAACTCTCCTTTTTTTATGAAGCTTTTCTTAAAACAAGCTTCGATAATGCTTTGTGGACACTTAAAGTTTTTTGTTGATCAGTTTTGCGATTCAGCCAATCGGTTGCTGAACTCTCCATGCTAAAAATTTTAATCGATGTTCCCAGGTGTTTTACCCCATCCATAAACAACATGGTTTGCACAACCTGATCGGGACTATCAGCCAAAACTGCAATTTTATTGATATAACGATACAGTTTGTCATCGTTAAAAAAATCAGTGTAGATCTTGCTGGCTTCTATCGATGCTTTTAGGTTTACATTCTTCACATCAATTAAAACATCCACATTGGTTTTAATATCCAGAAGAGAAAACATCTGTTGAAATTCAGCAATTAATTCAGTACGGATAATTTTTCCACTGCAAGCAATAATTAACTGCTTTTCATTCTTCAAATACGAATAACGTATATATTTCATCTCTACCTCAACAATTCAATTATTATTTATTACAGAGTAAGTTGAATTACAAAATGGTCCGCAAATGTAATTCTTTTCTAAAACTCTCAAAATGATCTTGTTTAGGTTTACGGATAAAATACTAAGTTTGCAGAATTAAATTAACAACAACAAAATACAGCAAACACAATAATTAAGCATGAATCACTTGTTTATACCCAACAAAGGAAAAGTTGATTTGAACGATGTAGTTTTTGACGAACGACTTTTTTCGCAGATTTCTCAGTTTATGAGAGAATATGAACATGTTGAAATCCTTACAAAGTACGGATTGCCTGTTATCAACAAGATTTTACTATACGGAAAATCGGGTTGTGGTAAAACCATGACAGCCAAGGCAATTGCCAATAAACTGAATAAAAAAATCAAGACAATTAATCTTGGGAACATTATTTCTTCCAAACTGGGAGAAACCTCAAGAAATATTGCTTCGGCTTTTAAAATGATCGAAACCCAGGAAGCAGTTTTATTCTTCGATGAATTCGATTCTTTGGGAAAAGAACGCAATTACGACAATACCGATAGTAGCGAAATGAAACGAGTTGTAAACGGTATGATTCAGATGATGGACCATTTGCCAAAGAATTCGATCATGATTGCTGCTACCAATCAAATTGACATGATTGATGAGGCGTTGATTCGTAGATTCGAATTGAAATTGGAGTTTCAGAATCCGAAAAAACAGGATTTGGATCGTTTATACGATAAGCTGTTGGCCAGATTTCCTGAGGAGTATGCCAAAGTAAATCGCGTGTACGATATTTCCTTTGCCGAAGCAGAAAATATTGTAATGACTGAAGTGAAAGAGAATATCATTCAGTCGGAAATGTTAAAAAAAGCCACAATTGGCGAAGAAGTAGCTGTTGAAACTCATCTGTAAACAATTTTCTTCTTTAGTACTAAACAAGTCCTGAAACCTAATGACAAATAGTGTTGAACTGAGCATGATTAATTGTTCATTCTTCATTATTTTTGTCGCCATATCTAAAATCGGAACAGAATGATCTCTATAAATAATCTTACAGTTGAATTTGGTGGTTTTACTCTTTTTAAAGAGGTTAGTTTTCTTGTGAATTCAAGAGACAGAATTGGCCTTGTTGGAAAAAACGGTGCTGGTAAATCAACTTTGTTAAAGATATTTGCAGGATTACAGGGAGCTACCAAAGGAAATGTTTCCATCCCTTCCGAAATTAAGATTGGATATCTGCCTCAGCAAATGAACCATGTAGATGGCAGAACCGTAATGGAGGAAACTCTTACAGCTTTCGAAGAAGTTTTAGGCCTGGAGAAGGAGATTGCCAAAATTAATGCTGAAATTGCTGAACGTACCGATTACGAGTCGGAAGAGTACATGAAGCTGATTAACAGTTTGACTGATAAGAACGACCGTTACCACATGATGGGTGGTGAAAATGTTGATGCAGAAGCGGAGAAAACTCTGATGGGACTTGGTTTTGTGCGTAGTGACTTTGACAGACAAACCGAAGAGTTTAGCGGTGGTTGGCGAATGCGTATCGAGCTGGCAAAGATTCTTTTGCGCCGACCTGATGTATTTCTGCTCGATGAGCCTACCAACCATTTGGATATTGAATCGATTCAATGGCTGGAGGATTTTCTGAAAGTGTATCCGGGAGCCGTGGTTTTGGTATCGCACGACCGTGCATTTTTGGATAATATCACCAACAGAACAGTTGAGATTTCTGTAGGGAAAATATACGATTACAAAGTTCCTTATTCTGAGTATGTTGTTTTGCATGCAGAGCGTCGCGAACAACAAATGAAGGCCTATATTAATCAGCAAAAGATGATTAAGGATACCGAAGATTTCATCGAAAGATTTAGGTATAAAGCTACAAAAGCTGTGCAGGTTCAGTCGAGAATCAAACAACTCGAAAAGCTGGATAGAATTGAGGTGGATGAGGAAGATTTATCGAAACTGAATTTGAAATTTCCACCAGCACCTCGCTCTGGCGATTTGGTTTGTGAAGCCAAGGGTTTAAGTAAGGCTTATGGAGAGCATTTGGTTTTGAGTGAACTCGAGTTTGTAATAGAAAGAGGAGAAAAACTTGCCTTTGTTGGAAAGAATGGTGAAGGAAAATCAACACTGGTTAAGGTCTTGATGGGAGAGTTGGAATACAGCGGTTTGTGTAAGATTGGCCACAATGTTAAAATCGGTTATTTTGCCCAAAATCAGGCCCAGCTTTTAGACGAAAACAAAACCGTTTTCGATACCATAGACGATGTTGCTGTTGGCGACGTAAGAACAAAAATCAGGGATATTCTGGGTGCATTTATGTTCCGGGGCGAGGATGTTGACAAGAAGGTGAAAGTGCTTTCGGGTGGTGAAAGATCCCGATTGGCCATGATTCGTCTGCTACTTGAACCAGTAAATTTATTGGTGCTCGATGAGCCTACCAACCATTTGGATATGAAATCGAAAGATGTGTTGAAAGAGGCCTTGTCGCAGTTTGAAGGAACAGTGATTGTGGTTTCTCACGACCGTGAATTTTTAGATGGTTTGGCATCGAAGGTTTATGAATTTGGGAATAAAAAAATCAAAGAACACCTTGGCGGGATTTACGACTTCCTTCGCGCCAAAAGAATGGAATCGCTACAGGAACTTGAGGTAAAAAAGGCGATTGTACAGGAGAAGGTGGAAGAAGCACCATCTGAAAATAAATTGAACTACCTGGAACGAAAAGAACTGAGCAAGAAAATTACCAAAATGGAGCGCAATGTGGCCAAAGCTGAAGAAAACATTGCAAAATTCGAAGAGCAGATTGCTGAAATGGAAGAACTGCTTTCGAATCCTGAGAAAATGCAGGATCAATCCTTATTTACCCAATACGAAGATGCCAAGCAGGACCTTGAGAAAGAAATGATGGCCTGGGAAGAGTTCAATGAACAATTGGAGGAATTGATAGCAGAGCGTGGGGAGTAGGAGTTTTCTGCAGATCAAAAAAGCTTATTCTGTTTTTTAAAGATATATGGATATTTTCGTGTAGCTGTATTCTGCCCGGGAATTATCTTTATGATTAAATGTTTGCGCGAAAAGTGCTAACTTGAAAACAAAAAAATGCAAAAACCACATCCTGCCCCAACTGCCCTGAAAGAAAGAATTCGTTCGCTTGATATTCTACGAGGCTTTGCTCTTTTAGGAATTCTTTTTATCAACATACAACTGTTTTCTTTGCCGAATGCTTCTTTTGCCAATCCTTTGGTTTTGGGCGAAATGAGTAGTTTGGATCATTTTTCATATTGGTTTGTGCATGTTTTTGCTGAGCTAAAATTCATGACGATATTCTCTATTCTTTTTGGAGCAGGAATGTTGCTTTTTGTGAATCGATTGGCCGAAAAAGAAATGGATGGAGCAAAAATCCACATTAGAAGAATGATGTGGCTCTTGCTTTTTGGAATGATACATGCCTATTTTATTTGGTTTGGCGATATCCTGGTTGCCTATTCAATTATCGGATTAATTGTGCTGTTAATGCGCAAAATGAAAGACGCCTGGAAATTGGTTCTGGTCGTGTTTTTGTATTTTATTCCAATGTTGTTTTTCTATGCTGTAGGTGGTTTTTTCCAAACAATGCCCGAATCGATGCTGGAAGAATCAATGGCGGAAATGCTTCCTTCTGCGGAAGCTTTAGCGGCAGAAATTGAATTGTATCAGAATGGCTCGTGGTTCGAGATCTTTATCAAAAGGGCCGAGTTGAATATAAACTACCAGGTAGGATCATTCTTTATGCTTTCAATTTGGAGAACAACAGGAATGATGCTGTTGGGAATGGTGCTGTTGAACCAGGGGATTTTATCAGCAAAAAAAACGAAATTGTTTTATACAATATTAGCAGTTTTGGGAATTGGAGTAGGAGCTATCATCTCGCATTTTGGAGTACAGGAAATGTCTGAACACAGGTGGGAAGTAATCCATTATTTCAAGTACGGATATCAATACAATTACTTTTCAAGCATCTTCACTTCCTTAGGGTACATTGGTTTAATCATTTTGATTTACCAATTAAATGTGCTTAAATTTTTAATGAAAGGTCTCGAAGCAGTTGGTCGATTGGCTTTTACGAACTACCTTTGCCAATCCGTAATTTGTTCCATCATTTTTTATAGTTACGGCTTTGGATTATTCGGCGAGTTTACAAGATTCGAGTTGCTTTTCTGGATGATTGGAATCTGGATTTTCCAAATGGCTTCTTCCTATATTTGGTTGAAGTATTATAGAATGGGACCATTGGAATGGTTGTGGAGATACCTAACCTACAAGGAAAAACCGCAATTGAGATTAAGTGTAAAATCAAGTTTTAGATAGATGGCTAAACAAAAACAGGAGATGTTGTTCGGAATTAGAGCAACAATGGAAGCAATTAAAAGTGGTAAAGAAATTGAAAAGGTATTGATCCGTAAAGGATTAACCGGTCGTTTGTATCAGGACCTATTCGATTTGATTCGTGACGAGAATGTAGAGTACCAGTTTGTTCCAGCTGAGAAAATCAACTCATTGAATCAAAAAAATAACCAGGGTGTAGTAACTTTGGTGGCACCAATTGCTTACCAGGAGGTAGAAGATGTTGTGCCACAGATTATGGCCGAAGGAAGAACGCCTTTGATCCTGATTCTGGATCAGATTACTGATGTGAGAAACTTTGGAGCCATTGCGCGTTCTGCCGAGTGTGCTGGTGTTGATGCCATTATCATTCCATTTAAGAACTCAGCTAAAATTACCCCTGATTCGATAAAAACTTCGGCAGGAGCATTATATCAAATCCCGGTTTGCCGTGTTCAAAACTTAAAAACTTGTGTTCGTAACCTAAAGAAGGAAGGAATAAGAATTGTTGCTTCTACCGAAAAGGCAGAACAATTTTATACCGAAGCCGATTTAACCCTTGCAACGGCCATTATTATGGGATCGGAAGATACTGGTATTGATGAGGCTTTGCTTCGTTTGGCGGACGAAAAGGTGAAAGTGCCAATTTTGGGGCAGATTGAATCCTTGAATGTATCGGTTGCAGCTTCATTAATGGTTTACGAAGCGGTTCGACAAAGAAAATAAAGCGATCAGGTCAAAAAATATTGTAACGCAGGAATAAACTTTCTGCGTTTTTTTGTGTCTAATTGTGAATGATGATTCACCCTAAACGACTTAATAAGCGTCAGAATAGTAGAGAATCATTAACAAACTTGAATTATGAAAGGAATATTTACATCTCTATTGGTCTTGTTTTCGTTGATTTTGTATGCACAAGATTTCGACACCGAATTGAATAAGGCGAACAGCAAGTTTTTCGAAAAAAAATACAAAGAAGCTTTACACGATTACCAAAAATTGGTGGAAAGTGGTATTGGAGATCGCATGCAAAAATCGTGGGCATATGGCTATATTGGTGTTTGCCAGCAGGAACTGGGAAATATTGAGGAGGCAAAAACAAACTACAGAAAGGCTATGGAAATGGGTACTCCAGGTCCGAGTTTTTATTCAAAATGCCTGGCCATTTATAAATCGGAAAAGAATATTGAAGGCCAGGAATTTGTACTGCTGGCCAAAAAAGTAAATATGCCTCACGAATATCGAAAGGCCGTGAAGAGTTTATCTTACCTGTACATGAACTCAAAACAGTTCGAGAAATTATTGCCTGTTTGCGAAGAATTGATTGCATGGTATCCTACAAATCACAAGTATCATTATTTCAAAGCAGTTGCGCATCAAAAGTTAAAAGATTTGGAGAGTGCGAAGACTGAATATCGAAAGGCAATTGAACTAAAGCCAAGCGATGCCAGCTCTAATATGAACCTGGGAATGATTTTGTTTTTAAAAGCCAATGCTGGATACGACAAAGCGGTAAAATCCTATGAATCCCTGGCAAAGCCAAGTGATGATGATTATCAGAAATGTAAGCAGAAATTGGCCGTTTATCGCAAGAAAATGCGAGAAGCAGAACCCATGTTACTGATTGCTTACAAAGCCAAGCCCAACAAAAACTTGAAGAACGCCTTGTATAACCTGTATAAAAAGTGCAACGATTTTGAGACTGCAAAGCAGTATCAGTAAATCAAGATCAACCAATGGCGCAGGAATATTTATTTCTGCGCTTTTTCATGATTTGGAATCCAGGATGGAAGCTCGGCCGATTTTGGTTTTCTCCCATAAAAGAAATCATCCAGATGCACTGCCAACATTCTGAAAAGAGATGATTTTTTAATGCCGAATCGAATGAAATTGTGCAGCAAGTTGTCGGGATGAGAATAAGGACAGCATGCCATGCAACGACCACAATCGGTTCCGGCTTTGCACCAGTAGGTAAAACAGGATTCCGAATTGATCTGCCATCTCTTAATGCCATTTACCAATTTCGGATCATCAAAAGAAATGGATTTGCTTGGACACACCTCGGCGCACTTCTTACATTGCAAACAAAAGTCGAGCATCGAGTTGTCTTTTATCCTTGTGTCTGTTCGCAGTTTAAAATCTGTACTAACCACACCCAATCTCACCCTTGGACCTTCTTTGGGAGTCATTAGTAAGCCCATTCTGCCAATTTCGCCCAAACCGGCATCGCGAGCTACCAACGGACAAACCAATTGGTAGTTGCCATCGATATGAGCGCGGGCCGAAAAGCCCATGCTTCGAAGAAATTGTGCCAGCTGAACGGCAATTCGTCCAGCTTCTAAATATTGCTGTGCCGATTCCATTACAATGGAGGATTGTGGCGCCGCTGCCACCATCTCCTGGCTCATTTCAACCGTAAATGCGATGGCATGACTGTGAACACTCTCAATGGGATTGCCGTACTCTTCACCTCTTCCTTTATGCGAATAGAAGTGATAGTTTTCCAGTTTGGTGATACCAACATCCAATGCTCCCAGTTTTTTGCTCCAGTCTTTAAGGAATTTGCTTAGTTCACTACTGCTGATATCAGACTTGCTGTGATGAACCGGTCCATCTACCGAATTTTTAAACTGCTCAACTGCAAAAAAGCTAGAATTACCTGCTTTATATGCTACTTCATTATAGAAAATCGATTTTTCAGCCGTTAAACCTGGTTCTTTTCTAAACCCATTGTCAAGATCCAGCTTGTCGGGGTTTTTAGAATAGTACTCCTTGTATCGATCTGTATTCACTTTAAGCTCATTTCTGGCAAACATGATATCTCTTTCATCAATCTGATGTTTTGGAATATCATCGGTGATCTGAGCTTTTTTACCAAAAGAGATAAAGAATAAAATGCCCATTAGTACAAGGTCGGCACTAAGTATTAATGCAACAATTTCCCAATTGTAAAACCAGCTTAGAAAGTAAATAGGTGGCAGTAACAAGGCCAATAAAAGTGCTCTGAATGCAGCCCTGTTTTCCTTTTCCTGGTAAAAAATGATAGATGCGTAAACTAATCCTGCCAACAGAATAATCGAAAAAATCAGGCAGGTAAGGATTGATATTTGATAGATTAGGCTCATTAGAATAAGGTTAGAGCGGAAAGATAAAGGATTTTTTCAGGGAATCCATTTGGTGCATCTAATTTGGATTCTTTCTCGTCATTTTCGGACAAAAAATTACCCGAACCAAGTAGTCTTGATTCGGGTAATATTTATAGTAATTTTAGGGTTAGAATGCAATTTTAAAATCAAATCTGATAATATCCTATTCTCCTCAATCCCTTTTATTCTCTAGCCTCTATCAGATTCAGCCCTGCTAATTTAGAAAAATTATTTTTGAATCCAACACTTTTAGATAAATCTTTATTAAAAAAGATAAAATTTTAACATTTCATACATGCTTTAACATCAAACCTTATAAACGAATGAATTGATATTCATTCCTGCTCCAACCGATGCAAAAACAACGTAATCGCCTTCATTCAGATTGTGTCCATTTAGTGTTCCTTTTGCAATTTGATCGTAAAGCACCGGCACTGTGGCAACCGAATTATTACCCATGTTTTTTAGGATAATTGGCATGATATCTTCTGGTACTTCTCTCTCTTTGTACAGTCTGAATAAGCGTTTACCAATGGCTTCGTCCATTTTTTCGTTTGCCTGGTGTATTAAGATTTTCTTAATGTCTTTGATGTCTAAACCAGCCTTATCGATACTTTCCTTTACAACACCCGGAACATTGGTAATGGCATATTCATAAATTTTACGTCCGAACATCTTAATGAAATGGCTGTTACTGTTTCCTTCAAAATCGGCATTGTCAGAAATGTCTGATCTTAAAAAATAGGCCTGATCTTTTGTGTCTGTTCTCATGGCATGTGACAGGATGCCCGTATTTTCATCCGATTCGTAAGCTTCCAAAATGGTTGCTCCGGCACCATCAGAATAAATCATACTGTCTCTGTCGTGCGGATCGCAAACACGCGAAAGCGTTTCTGCACCAATTACCAATACCCTGTCGGCGTCGCCCGATTTAATGTAATAGTTGGCCTGAATCATTAACTGAACCCAACCTGGACAGCCAAAAAGAATATCGTAGGCAATACACTTTGGGTTTTCGATTTGCAGAAGGTTTTTCACTTTTGCAGCCAGGCAAGGTAGCTGGTTGGTTAAAGTAGAATTTGGCTTGATATCGCCATAATTATGCGCAACCAGAATGTAATCGATACTTTCTTTATCGATGTTCGAAGAATCGAGCGCATCTTTTGCGGCCAGGTAAGCCAAATCGGATGCCTGCTGCTTTTCGGTAGCGTATTTTCTCTCCTCAATTCCGGTAATCTCGCGGAACTTTTCGATGACTTCCTCGTTTGGAGTTTCAATTTTTTGTCCGTTCGGTTCAAAAAAATCATGGTTCAAAAAGTGGGAGTTTTTTACTTCGATACTAGGTAAATAGCTACCTGAACCTACAATTTTTGAAAATCTCTTGGTACTCATTGTCATTGTTTTTGTTTCATAAATGTGCGCAATTTATGTGCGCAAAATATTAGCTCAAGAAACAGATTTCTAAAGTCCGAAAGAGTTGTAATAAAAGTTATCCCGCAGGATAATAAGTTTGGTGTGTGCGCTAAGATAGAGTTTTTTTTCGAACCGCATTTGTAAATGCATTATTTAGAATACAATTCCCATGTTTACACAAAGCAATAAAATATGGACGAATAAAAAAGGAGTGACTTAATATCACTCCTTATTCTATTTTGCTTCTACTTTAAAAGATCTTCTTTCAAATTTTTATCGGCAGGTTTATCGCAGAGCCAAATTCCAAAAAGTGCCTTTTTAAAATCCAGGCCATTAATCTCTTTTTTCAGCTCGCCATTTTTATAAACCAGTGTTCCTTCGTCCGGATTGTAAACAAATTCGAATACATCCTTCTTTTCCACTCCACTTAAGAATACCGATAAGAAATCGTTGATCCTGGAATCGACGGCTTTTGTGTTGTTTTTGGTAGAGTTTTTGAAACCATCGCGTGTGGCTTTTTCCATTTTCTCAGCAGTTATTAAACCCGAAATAATTTCAAGTCGTATGCCCATGCACTTGTCTTCATTAATAATTTGCATGGCATCATTGCTTTTGTTTTCAAGATATAATCCCATTGCATACATATCCATCCAAAGTTTTACTCTGGTTCCAGCTCCCTGTAAATGCATTTTGGTCTCCTTAACCATCATTTCCGATGGCAGTTCAACATTACCAACTTTGGTTTGAGCGAATGAGCATAAACTGCTTAGTATAAGAATAAGGGTAAAAAATTTCTTCATATCAATTTTGGATTAAGCTTAGATTTCGTGTTTATGAATAAATTAATTTGGCATAGCAGAGGTAAAAGGTGGCCACAATATTTACCATATAGTTTAGCCAAAGTGGGTATTGCCTCTTGCCCGAATTTAAATCGCCATTCACAATATAGATAAAAGTAAAGAGTACTCCAAAAGCCCACATCAGCAGAAATGGCCAGTTAAAGCTGTCTACATCATGTGTTTTCCAGGTCTGAACAACCTGTGGAATCACCCCGATACTTAGTATAATGTTTCCAAACCAGCCTAAGGATTCGAAAAAGGTGAGATTTTTAAGAAAATTTTTCATTGATATTAGTTCATTAATTTTTGGAAATCGTCGCCAGTAGGGTTCTGGAAAACTTTTAAGTTGAATTCTGGTACAATGGCAAAGATGTGATCGAAAATATCGGCCTGAATTGCCTCGTAATTTGCCCATGCCTGGTCGTTCGAGAATACATAAATCTCAATAGGCAAGCCTTTTTCGGAAGGTTGCAACTGGCGAACCAGGAAGGTCATGTTCTTATGAATTTTTGGATGGCTTTGTAAATATGCTTCGATGTATTTTCTGAATGTACCTACATTGGTTAGCCTTCTTTGGTTTACAGGAATTTCTCCTTCGGGATTAGCAGATCGAATTTCTTCCATCTTTTCTTTCATGTAATCCTGAATCAAATGGATCTTTTCAAACTTGTTAATGTCTTCTTCAGAAAGAAAATGAATCGATTTTACATCAATATTCAAATGGCGTTTTATTCTTCTACCGCCTGATTCTTCCATTCCTTTCCAGTTGTTGAATGATTCAGAAACCAATGCATAAGTAGGAATGGTGCTGATGGTTTTGTCCCAGTTTTGAACTTTTACTGTATTTAAACTGATATCAATTACAGTTCCGTCGGCACCTTTCGATGGCATGGAAATCCAATCGCCAATGTTCACCATTTTGTTGGCCGAAAGCTGAATGGAAGCAACGAAACCTAAAATGGTATCTTTAAAAATCAAGAGAATAACAGCTGCAAAGGCTCCCATCCCGGCAATAATGGTTAGCGGATTTTTATCGAATAAAACCGCTATTATGGCTATAATTCCCAAGGCATAAAAGAAGATTTTTACAATTTGTATGTATCCTTTTATAGGCCGGGTTTTACTCACCGGCATGGTATTGTAAATATCATTACTGGCATTTAGGAAAGTATCAAGTAGCATAATGGCCAAGACAACCATGTATACATATGCTCCATTTTCAATGAAATTACTCCAGGATGGATGATCGATTAAGCTGGCACTCGAATAGATGATTAAAGCAGGTGCAAAATGTGATATCTTATTAAAAACTTTGCGTTCCAGTAAGATATCGTCCCAATGAGTTTTAGTTTTGCGAACAACCCTGGTTATAAATGCAATTAGTATCTTTTTTGCTATAAAATCAGATAACCAAGCGATAAGAATTACAACAACTGCTGCAATGGCTGATTGCAAAATAACAGCCCAGTATTCCGTAATACCTTCATTTATTAACCAGTTCTTTAATTGAACTCCCAAAAGTTCTTTCATGCTAGAATAATATTTGTGTGTGAATTAAAAATCTAAGATATCTATTTCGATCAGGAAAAGAAAAATGAACTTGAATATTTCATGGTGTTTTTATGATTCACGTTTCGTATTTTTATCACTTCAACTTAAACAACTTTAAAATGAAAGCTAAAACTTTACTTGTTCTGTTTTTTATTGCAATTGGCTTTGTAAGCTACGGACAAGACAAATTTGAGAAATACTTCGAAAATAAAACCCTTCGTATCGATTACCTGATGGGTGGTGATGCTGAATCACAAACCGTTTTTCTTAAGGAGCTTAAAGAAGAGCCACACTGGGGTGGGAGTACGGTTAATTTGGTAGATATATTTGGCTATGGTACTTTCCGCTTTCAGCTTTACGATGTGGCGTCGAATGAATTGATTTATTCGAAAGGTTTTAACTCCTTGTTCCAGGAATGGCAAACTACTGCCGAGGCAAAGGAATTGAAAAAGGCATTTTACCAGGTAAATGTGATGCCATTTCCTAAAAAGACGGCTCGTTTTGTTTTGGAATCGAGAAAATGGGATGGGAGCATGGAGAAAATCTGGGAGTACGAAATTAATCCTGCCAATTATTTTATCGGCAGGGACAAGCCTATGCATGTGCCATTTACAAAGGTGATGGGAAAAGGAAATCCGGAAGAGAGTGTTGATATTGCCTTTATTGCAGAAGGCTACACTGCCGAAGAAATGGATAAATTCCGAGCCGATGTAAAAAGAGTGGCTGGTTATTTATTGGATGTTCCTCCTTTCGATAAGTATGCAAAGCGATTTAATATTTATGCATTGGAATCGGTATCAGAGGAATCGGGAACGGATATTCCGGGAGAAAACATTTACAAGAACACAGCGGTAAATACCACATTCTACACTTTCGATGTGCCAAGATACCTAACTACTTTCGACATTAAAGCGCTTCATGATATTTGTGCCAATGTGCCTTACGACCAGATATTTGTATTGATTAATACCGACCGATATGGTGGAGGAGGTTTTTATAATTACTACTCAAGCTGTTCGGCCGATAATCAATTGACATACGAAGTATCGAGCCACGAGTTTGGACATGGTTTTGTTGGACTTGGCGATGAGTATTACAATTCGACAGTGGCATATGATGGTTTCTACAACCTGGAAGTGGAACCTTGGGAACCCAATATCACCACCATGGTCGATTTTGATTCGAAATGGAAGGATATGCTGGATGAATCGACACCAGTTCCAACTCCACGAACTCCCGAATATGAAAAAACTTTAGGTGTGTTCGAAGGTGGAGGATATATGTCAAAAGGAATTTATTCTCCGGTTCAGGATTGTAAAATGAAATCGAACAACGAGAAACATTTCTGCCCGGTTTGCGAAAGAGCTGCCGAAAAGGTAATTCTATTCCATATTGGGAAATAGAAGCACGACTTCGTAGATATAAAAAAAATGCGCTTCATACCGAAGCGCATTTTTTTGTTTGGGCCAAAACAGTTCTATTCAGTTTCCTGCTGCTTTTTTGCAATGCTGTAAAAAATTAAGAGTGCCAGTCCACCAAATAAGAAGATCATTGAAAAATATGCAACTTCTTCGTTCAATCTTGTATAAGCATCCAAAATGTTACCAATAAGAATTCCAACTGCGAATCCGATTAATAAAATTCCATACTTTAAGCTTTCAAGTGTACTACACTTCTTTTCTCCTTGCAATAAACTAATGTCCATGCCTTTTTCGATTAATGCTTTTCTTTCTCTGTGGCGGTGTACCAAAAATACTACCAAAGGAATTACTCCAAATACCGAAATTATTGCTACTACTCCTGTGATATCCATAATATGTGATTTAAGGTTAAACTTTAAATTATTTCTTTATTTATGCGCTAAAACCGTTTATTGATTTTTGCTTTCATCTTTATGACGCCACCTCTTTTAAATCGGTTACAAAAAATTTTAAGAAAGTTTTAACGTGATAAATTATTCAGATGAAAATCATTGCCTTAACTTGCATGTAAAGCTTGAAGAAAAAGAAAATTGAAACGAATTGTAATTTAACTGTAACCGATTGTAGAACTTGTGCGTCTAAGTTACAGATGATTGAAATAAAAGCACAAAAATTTCGCTTTTGAAGCAACATTTATCGACGAAAGTTTGTCTTTTTAATTGTTGGGCCTAATTGAAAATTGAATTGAACATGGCATTTAGAAGAGATAGCTATTACATTGCAAAAATAAAGGAGGGAGATCCTGGAGCCTATGCTGTTCTTGTAGATAAATACAAGAAAATGGCGTTTAATGTGGCTTTGCAATTAATGGGCAATCGCGAAGATGCCGAAGAAGTTGCCCAGGATGCTTTTTTGAAAGCATATCAAGCCATAGATACTTATAAGGGCGATGCAAAATTTTCGACCTGGGTTTATCGAATCATCTACAATACTGCAATATCGAAATTGAGAAAAAAAAAACTTGATGTAAGCTCCATTGATGAAGATTATTCGGCATCGGTAAATATCAAGTCTACTCAATCGGCTTTGCAGGAGCTGCGCTCAGAAGAAAGAAAAAAGTACCTTACAAAGGCTTTACAAAACATGAGTGCAGAGGACAGAACATTATTAACTCTATTTTACCTGGAAGAAAATTCGGTTGAAGAAGTTTGTTCGGTAACCGGTTTAAGCCAGTCAAACGTGAAAGTAAAGTTGCATCGTGCACGAAAAAAATTATATTCCGAATTGGAAATGATTTTGCACGGAGAGCTAAAAACAATATTATAGATTTCGAAAAATAAGGAGATCATGAACAAGCAAGAAGATATCTATAAAGACGAATTCATTAAGAATTTAATGAAAGATGTTGAGTTGGAAGAACCATCGGATCGCTTTACCAATAAGGTGATGGATGATGTGATGCAGGATTGGCTGGCTAAGCCAATTGAGGTGAAGCAAACCCGATCGCGAAAGCAATGGTTCGGTATTATTGGTGTACTGGTGGTATTAGGCTTAATTCTTCTGGGAACCGATGTAAGAACGCTGGTAAGCGATTTAGATCATCCTTTCTTTACTCAACTGGATAAAATATTCCTGACACCAATTAATCAGTTGCTAAATGGAGTTTTTGTTAGCTTGTCGAAAGTTCCTGTAATTGTTTATGTGGTGGTGGTTGCCATGGCTTCATTGGCAGCATTCGACAGAATTGTGAATAAATTTCTTCACTTTAGGTAAGTTCAAACACAGCCGGTGCCGACCGGATTTTTTCAATATTTTTTGACGATAAACTGCTCTTCTCCAGGAGGGCAGTTTTTTTAATAAAAAAAAGCCGCTCTTGGGCGGCTTTTATATTTTAATTAAAAAGGAAGATCATCTTCTTCCGGAGCTGGTGGTACATCATCAGCAGTAAATTCCGGCATTTCAGGAATTGCAGCTTCAGCTTGCACTTTTTCAATTCTCCAGGCTTCCAAATTAGAGAAGTAGTTCACTTTTCCATCTTTCTCCCACTTGCGACCACGAATGTTGAAAGAAACTTTAATTTCTTCGTTCAAAGAAATTGGTTCCAATAGGTCACATCTGTCTTGAGTTAATTGGAATTTAATGAAATCGTTCCACTCCGAATTTCTTTCATTTTCTACTTCAATTACAAATTCTCTTTTCTTAAAGCGATCGCTAATTTGTTGAGTATCATCTTTAACGATTACTTTTCCGTTGATTTCAAAATTCATCTGTATCTAATTATCTTTTAGGAATTACTCTTTAATGATTACAATTTTCTCGATTTTATCGCCAGCGCGGATATCATCAACAATATCAACACCTTCTACAACTTTACCGAAACAAGTGTGGTTTCTGTCAAGGTGAGAAGTGTTGTCGCGGTTGTGGCAAATGAAAAACTGCGATCCACCTGTGTTTCTACCTGCGTGTGCCATAGAAAGAACTCCTCTGTCGTGATATTGGTTGTCTCCATCTAACTCACAGTTAATTGAGTAACCTGGTCCGCCAGCACCTGTTCCATCAGGGCATCCACCTTGAATTACAAAGCTAGGAATTACACGGTGAAAATTTAGTCCGTCGTAAAATCCGGATTCCGATAGGTTTACAAAGTTTTCAACAGTTTTTGGAGCGTCTTTTTCGTAGAATTCTACTTTCATCACTCCTTTTTCGGTATGAATTTCAGCGTACATGACTATTTATTTTATTGGTTATTATACAGTTTTATTCGTTTTCAGTTTTCGAAAACAAGAATTTAAATTTACAACATCGTGCTGTGAGTTGCAAAGGAATGCAAATCTAAAAAAAAGAAATCGGCTTAAAAAATTGTCGGCTGTGGATCTGGCTCAGAACGAAGTAATGGTGTGTTCTTTTTAAGCGGATAAAAGTTTCAAAAAACCCCTTTCGATTGACATCAAAAGGGGTTCTGTTTTTAATATATTGTCCTGATTTATTACAGGTCAATTATTTTTTATTATTCTGCACCAACAATTTCCAAAAGCTCAACTTCGAAAATTAGGGTTTCGTTTGGACCGATATCGCCACCTGCACCACGAGGACCGTAAGCCAATTTAGCAGGAATGAACAATTCGTACTTAGAACCAACAGGCATTAGCTGAAGTGCTTCTGTCCAACCTTTAATCACGCGGTTAGCAGCAAAAGTTGCAGGCTCGTTTCTCTTGAAAGAAGAATCAAATTCTTTTCCATCAATTGTTGTTCCACGATAGTGAACTTTAACTTTATCAGTAGCAGCTGGTTTATCGCCAGTACCTTCTGTAATTACTCTGTATTGTAGACCGCTGGCAGTAGTAATAATACCTTCTTTTTTAGCGTTTTCTGATAAGAATTTCTCTCCTTTTGCAAGGTTTTCTTCTCCTACTTTTGCTTGTAAATCACGAATGTATGTATTGATTACCTGACCGCTTTCACGTAATTCGATTTTTAGCGAATCGTCATCCATTACATCATAAATACCAGCGAGAATTGCTGCTTCGTTAAATTCAGTGATTTGACTTTTCTTAAGGTTTGAACCGAAGTTCACACCAATACTGTAGCTTACTGAATCAATCTGATTGTTTAAGGCAACATCCTTGTTCCCGTTCTGGTTACAAGAAACTAGAGCCATTGCACCCAAACCTAGTGCAAGAGACAATACTTTTAACTTCATTTTGCGTTATATTTTGGTTATAATTAAACGATTTCTAACAACTCAACTTCGAAAATAAGAGTTGTGTGAGGTCCAATTAGGTTACCAGCACCTTGCGCGCCGTAAGCCAAATCAGAAGGAACATATAATTTCCATTTCGAACCAACTGGCATTAATTGAAGAGCTTCAACCCATCCTGCAATTACACCATTTACAGGGAATGTAGCAGGCTCGCCTCTGTTCACAGAGCTATCGAATACTGTTCCATCAATTAAAGTACCGTGGTAGTGACATTTTACGCTATCAGTTCCCTTAGGTAAATCACCATTTCCTTCGTTCACGATTTCGTACTGAAGACCACTTTCCAAAGCAACTACACCTTCTTTTTTAGCATTTTCAGCTAAGAATTTTTTACCAGCTTCGATTGCTGCCCCAGCTTGCTCTTCCTGAATTCTTCCAAAATATTCCTGTAGAATAGAATTAGCTTCTTCTGGTGATAGTTCTGGCATTTTACCATTGAATGCTGCATCAAGTGCTTCCATGAAAGGTTCAACACTAATTGTTTTTACTCCTGATGTAATTAGGTTGCTTGCGATACTTAAACCAAGGCAATAGCTTACCTTATCTTGTTCTTCTGTGTACTTCATTTTATATAATTATTTGTTATTTCTTGTTTAAACTTATGATTAGTATGATCATAAAGATCGACTAAGGTAAGGCTTTTCCTTCACATATTCGAAATTAGCCGGAATTTTAAGCTTTTTTTACAAATATTTTTGCTCATCAAGCGGCTCAAAATCATCAATTCGAGTGGCACGTAACATTTGTCTCTTACCGGGAGGTCCAGGCAATCGTTTTACTTTAAAACCAGCTGCACGCAAGGCTCTTTTTACGATTCCTTTGGTGCAATATGTCACTAGTATGGCTTCTGAATTGCTAGCCTGATAAATTTTTTCAAAGATCTCGCGACTCCATAGGTCTGGTTGAACATCAGGAGCAAAGGCATCGAAATATACCAGGTCATATTTAGCCGAAAATTTGTAATCAAGTAGATCGCCCTGAAGCTTTCGAAGCGTAAAATTGTTATTGATTTGAATGTCCGTATTCCACTGGCAATCGTGTAATTTTTGGAACAGATCAGTAGATGCCTTATCGTTTTCGTCCGCGTAATTCAGTTTGGCAACCAAATCTTTTTCCAAAGGATAAAGTTCGATGGAGTGATAAACGACTTTCCTGTTTTGTTTTTCTGCTTCTTTAAGGGTGAGGTAGCAATTTAAACCCGTTCCAAAACCGATTTCAAGAATATGAATCGGGTCCTTATCAGCGTAAGCAAAACCGGCATTGAGGAAAATATGCATCGATTCCTGCATTGCACCATGAGTGGAATGATAATGTTCATCTAAATCGGGCATGTAAAATGTATGCGAACCGTCTTCGGTAAGTTTAAGCTCCCTTTTTAATTTCTTCATTTTCCAATGGATTAATAATGATTGATGTCTGACGCAACCTGCTTGGTATTAATCGAATCCAAAACTTTTGAAATGGCAATGGATGTTCATTCTCCGGGTGTTTGTATAGCAATATCAGGAACCAAAAGAATAAAATACTCCCTTTTAATACACTCGATACTGTAATTCCCCACCATACTCCTGTAACCTGAACCGATTCGGATGAGATCCAATCCTGGAACAATGGCAATAAATCCAGCAAAGTATAGCTAAACAAAAAGGCGAATGGTATGCGCAGTATATTGCCAATTATTCCAACAATTGCTGGTGGAATAGCTCTTCCAACTCCGTTAAATGCACCTGTAGTAGTAATTTCTATACTCATAAACACTTGCGAAAAACTCAAAATAATAAGGTATACAATGCCGAGCTGAACAACGCCCTGTTCACTGTTTTTCATGAACAAACCAAAAATCGATTCGCCAACAAAAAGAAACAGAACTGTACTGATAAGGCCAATAAATCCTGCAATTGCAAGGGTAATAAAAAATCCTTTTTGAATTCGGCCCCATTTTTTGGCACCGAAATTTTGTCCGGTGAAGGTTCCCAGCGCAGTAGAAAAACCAGATGCTGTCATCCAGGAAAGAGCCTCGATTTGTGCACCTATGGATTGTACTGCAAAAGGGATTTCGTTTCCTTCGGCAATTCCATTTAAAACCCGAGCCAGAAGCATGGCCAGAAATGCAAAACAAACCGATTGCAAAGCTACTGGTCCGCCCACTTTTAAAATGGGAGCGAGAAATTGTTTCTGAATTTTTCCCAAATAGTGCTTAATATTCAAAGGATTCTGCCTGATGTGTAGATTGTAAATAAAGATCAGGAATACCAAAAACTGCGAACTAACAGTAGCAATAGCTGCACCTTTCGCACCCATTGCAGGAATACTTCCCCAGCCAAAAATTAAAATCGGATCGAGAATGATATTCATGATAAGTCCAATGGTATTTACAACAAAAGGAATTCGGGTGTTTCCCGTTCCGTTATAAATACCCGACATGCTAATGTTGGTAAACGTAAATGGCATCCCAAAAGCCACAAAGCGGAGGTAATCCACGGCAGTGGCATTTACATATTCGCTTTCGATATTAAATGTGCTGATAATGGGTACTGCAAAAATCCACACCAAAACTGCAAAAGCAGATGATATCAGCAATGACAAGCTGAATGCATTTTTTGCAAATGATTGAGCATCGGGAAGGTGATTCCTTCCAATGGATTGGGAGATCCCAACTTCTGCTCCAATTTTTGGGATGAACATGAGCGATGATCCAAACCAGACCAAATACAAAGCCATTCCAACTGCACTAACCGTTTCTTTTCCCACATGCCCCAACCATGCCATATCGGTCATGTTGTAGGCCATTTGCACAAAGGAAGTCGCAATGATTGGAATTGCCAGCTTCACAATTTGTGAAAAGATATTGCCCGATGTGAGATCCTTGATTTTATTCACCTTAAATAATCCTTGATTTTGTATTTTATAAGTAGGCCGTAAAATTACAAAAATGCATGCGATTATTTTTTGAATGCCTCACGATTATTCAAATATTTGCATTGGAAAACATGGAAGAAATTCGAAAAATTATACATATCGATATGGATGCATTTTTTGCATCTGTAGAACAATTGGATCGTCCGGAGCTGCGTAATAAGCCAATAGCAGTTGGAGGTGATGGAGATAGAGGAGTTGTTGCAGCTGCCAGCTACGAAGCGCGCAAGTTTGGGGTGCGCTCGGCCATGTCATCAAAAATTGCCAAAAAAAGATGTCCCCAACTCATTTTTGTGAGAGGAAGGCACGATAGATACAAGGAGGTATCCAAGCAGATCATGAATATTTTTCATGAATTTACCGATTTGGTGGAGCCACTATCAATCGATGAGGCTTTCCTTGATGTTACCCACAACAAGAAAAACCTTCCATCGGCCACCTTAATTGCCAAAGAAATTAAGAAGCGAATAAAGGAAGTAACCGGGCTGACTGCATCGGCAGGAATATCTGTGAATAAATTTTTAGCGAAAATAGCTTCTGATGTGAATAAGCCAGATGGTTTATTTGCCATTCCTCCTAAAGATGTTGAGGCTTTTATTGAAGATTTACAAATCGATAAATTTTATGGTGTTGGCAAAGTAACGGCCGACAAAATGCACAAACTGGGCATTTTTAAAGGAAAAGATTTAAAAAAGAAAAGTCTGCTTGAGTTGAGCAGGTTGTTTGGGAAACATGGGGCCTATTACTACAATATTTCCAGGGGAATTGATGAGAGATCGGTGAATCCGAATCGAATTCGAAAATCGGTAGGAACGGAGCATACCTATCAATCCGATTTAATCGATACAAAAGAGATTAAGAAAGACATTCAGAAGACCACCCAATCCTTGGTTAGAAGGTTGGAAAAGAGCGATTTTAAAGGGCGAACCATTACTTTGAAACTGAAGTACAGCAATTTTGAACAGGAAACCCGAAGCAGAACTTTACTGCAAATCATACAAGGGGAAGAAATGATACAAAAACTGGCAGAAGATTTATTGGATCAGGAAGAATTGAAAACCAGTATTCGCCTGATTGGCCTTACCATATCAAACCGAATAAATGAATCGGAACCCATGCAGCTTACCATAGATTTTTAGGTTCTGAATAATTTAAATGGCCAGGCATTAAACACTTTCAACGCTAAGCCTGATTCATTCTATCTAAGTACCGGTAAATAAATGTTATCAATTATTTAATGAAGATAATCGAATATATTTATAATTTTACCAGCCAATAAAAAGACTTTAAAGTATTTTACTCTAGAAATGAAGAAAAACCTGATCACATCACTTTTATATGTTCTTGTTGTTTCGGTAATGATTTCTTGCGCCGGACCTGCAAAACATACTGCAAACCAAGTGGAATCGCATTATTCTGTTAATTCCGATCTGGATGAGATTTCCACAATTGATACCAGTTTAACCAATCTGATCAATTCCTACAAACACCAGTTGGATGGGGAGATGAACACAATTATATCGGTAGCCGAAATGGATTTAATGACCGGTAAACCCGAAGGATTGCTGTCTAATTTTATTGCTGATGCCATGTTTGATATTGGCAATCAGTATTGTGCTGATCAAAAATTAGATCATGGAGTAGATGTGGTTTTGATGAACATGGGAGGCATTCGAACTTCCCTGTCGAAAGGAGAGATTTCAACCGGAAGAGTGTATGAAATGTTGCCTTTTAAAAACAAGTTGGTTATTGTTGGCATGAAAGGAAAAGACTTGATCAACCTAATGCATAGAGTGGCCTATTTTGGTGGAGAAGGAGTGAGTGGTCTTCGAATGGGAATAAAGGATCGCAAAGCAGTAAATGTTGTAGTTGCCGGACAGGCAATTGAGAATGATAAAATATATCATGTAATGAGTGTAGACTACCTGGTGAATGGTGGTGGCGGTTTCACGGCTTTTGAACAGCGTGAAACCTTTCGACATATGCATAAATTATTGCGATCGGAAATCATCAGTTACATGAGTGAAATGCACAAGCGAGGAGAAAAAATATCAGCTAAAAAAGATGGGAGGATTTACAATGTGGAATAGAAGAGAATTTGTTAAGAAGCTTGGATTAACTGGTGTTTTTCTGGGTAGTGGATTGTTCTCAAAATCACTTTTTGCAGCTTCGAAATCCAAATTGAAAATTACCTTGTTGCACACCAACGATTTGCACAGCAGGATTGAACCTTTCCCTGAAAAAGATCCAAAATATGGCGGATTGGGAGGTTTTGCCCGTTTGAATGCTTTGATGAAAAAAATCAGGAGAGAAGAGGAGCATGTTTTACTTTTCGATTGTGGCGATGTGTACCAGGGAACTCCATATTTTAACTTTTTTAAGGGAGAAGCAGAATTTAAACTGATGTCGAAAATTGGTTACGATGCAGGTAATATCGGGAACCATGAGTTTGATAATGGAATCAAAGGAATTGCCTCACAATTAAAACACCTGAACTTTCCATTGCTAAATGCCAATTACGATTTTTCGGGAACCGACTTGGAGGGCAAGATTCCTCCCTATCATATTTTCGAAAAGGGAGATTTGAAAGTGGGTGTTTTTGGTGTTGGAGTCGATTTAACTGGCTATGTAGAGCCTCACAACAGGGAAACAATTACCTATATCGATCCGGTTGAGGTATCTAAAAAAATGGTTCGCATTTTAAAAGAAGAAAACAATTGCGATTTGGTAGTTTGCTTGTCACATTTGGGACATACCAGCCATATTGGTGAGGATTGCGATACAGAATTTGCCAAGCAAACCAGGGGCGTGGATGTAATTTTAGGTGGACATTCGCATACGCTGCTTGAAAAACCAGAGCGTGTTCAAAACCTTGATGGTGAAGAGGTATTGATCAACCAGGTAGGTTGGGCAGGAATTGCTTTGGGAAGAATCGATTTTTATATCGATCCGAAAAAGAATACAAAATTAGCCGCTTCGCAATTGATAAAAGTGAAAGGGAATATAGTTTAAAATCGTTAACTTAGGTATCTGATTATTAGATTGTATGAAGAAATTTGAGCTGAATAAATCGAATTGGGCCGAAACAGAAGGCTGGCTGTCTATTGCCGGTAATGTGATCTTATTTGTACTAAAGTATTGGGCAGGATTGGTGACCGGTTCCATTGCGATTATTGCTGATGCCTGGCATACTTTATCAGATAGTTTAAGCTCGGTTATCGTTTTAATTGGAGCAAAAATTTCGAAAAAACCTGCCGATGATGATCATCCTTTCGGGCATGGTAGAGCCGATTTAATTAGTGCATTTATTATTGGGATTCTGCTGCTATTGGTAGCCTTCGATTTTGTGATTGAATCCTATCACACTTTAAAAGATGGAGAATCATCGCAATTTGGAACCATAGCCATTGTGGTGATGGTTATTTCTGTAATTGTGAAAGAAGCACTGGCTCAGTTTGCTTTTTATGGTGCCCGAAAAACCGACTCCAAGGTCCTGAAGGCTGATGGCTGGCATCATCGAAGCGATGCTATTTCTTCCTTTGTGATTCTGATTGGTATTTTTCTTGGAAGATATTTCTGGTGGGTTGATGGCGCATTGGGAATGATTGTGGCCTTTATGATTGGATATGCCGCCTATGAAATTATCAGAGATTCTATTCACTCATTGCTTGGCGAAAGCCCCGATAAGAAATTGCTTGAAGATTTAAAGAAAACCTGTGAAGAGGTTTATCCTCATGCCATTGATCCACACCATTTTCATGTGCACAATTATGGAGACCATACCGAGGTAACCTTCCACATTAAGCTACCTCATGATATGTCGATTAAAACCGGGCATGATATTTCCACCGAAATAGAAAAAGAGATAAAAAAGAAATTTGGCTTTGTTGCTACAATTCATATTGAGCCTCGAGACCATGTTTAAGTGGTTGATTTAGCCATTGCTTTTTTCTTTTTCTCTCTTGAGAAAAACACGGCTGTAACTGCTCCTCCAATCACTAAAATAGCACCAATTAAGGAGAACAGATTCAGGTTTTCGGTCTGAATCCAATCTACCTGTAACTTAGCCAAAACAGCCATTGTTAACAAAGTAATAATCGGATTTAGCGTTACAATGATACTCACTTTGTAGGCTTCGGTGTATTTAAAAGCCAGTGCGATAGAACCGTAGGCAATTAAAGTGTTGATGCCTAAAAAGATCACAATTGCCCATGTTTTAAGATCTAATCCCGAAAAGGCTGAAAAATCGGCCATAGGAGTATAAATTAAAGCTGGAATTCCATAAAGAACCATATTTAATACCTGGGCGGGATATTGTTGAACAAGTTTTTTCTGCAGCACTGCGTACAATACCCAGGTTACTGCAGCCAGTTCTACCCAAAAGAATCCAAGGTTGAAAGCATTGGTGTCGTGAATGAACTCTTGCAATTGGTTGCGATAGAAAAGGAAAAGGCCAATTCCTGCAATTCCAAAGCCGATCATCTGCTTCAGGTTTAATCTTTCTTTAAAGAAAATTACACCTGCCAGGGCTAGCATTATTGGGCCACTTTGAATGATAATTTGAGCATTGCTCGGACTCGTATAGTTCAATCCTTGTAAAAAACCAATATAATTTACGCCCAATGCAATGGCAGCAATAATTAGAATAAGAGGCGGACGTTTAATGATATTCAATTGCTTTCTATCTGTAAACAAATAGTACAAGAAGAGCACTGCAAAGGCAAAACTAAATCGGAACCATACGATACTAATGGGATCAATATCCTGTAAAGCAACTTTTAAAAATATGGGTAAAAATCCCCACAGAAAAGCTGTAACCATGGCATAAATTACACCCTTGTATTTTGTTGTAGCATTGAGTCGGTTCATGATCTGTTTTTTTAATTTATTTAGAATAAATAAAAGCAGTCAAATGTAGGAAATTTTTCAATTGCTAATGTGAATTCCAGATGAAGTTTCGAAAAATATTTTTCTACTTCTATATTATTCAATATCAGTGATATTTGGAAGCTGAAAACTTACATATCCTAAGGCTTTCCAAACCTCTACAACCTGGTTTAAACTTACTTCGAAGGATAAGTAATCTTTATTGTCTGAATTTAGTAGCAACTGATTGTTCTCAAAATCCTTTTTGATTCTTTTGTAAACAATGCCATCATCTGTTGTTACCACGACATGGCAGGTGTTGTCGGTAATTAATTCCCAGTCTTGCAGGTATTCACAAATAACGTAAGATCCGGCAGGAACGGGCAGCATACTTTCACCCTCAATTTGAAATGCACGATAGGTTTTGTTTTCCGATAATTCGCTAAATGGCATTCTAAAGTTTGGCAGTTCACTGATAAACTCGGCATCAGAATAACCATTTAAATAACCAGCTGCAGCTTTAACCGGAACCAGGCTAATCATTTCATCATTCTTCTCGTCAACCAAAATTGGGAGAATTCTTAAATTTTCTCCTTTTGTATCCTGCTTTTTTACCTTTTCTTCCTCTTCAATATCCGATTTTACAAGCTCATCAAGATTCCGATTAAAATAATCTGAGTACTTTAAAAGGGTAGAGATTTTTGGAGTACTCCTTCTTTGTTCGTAAGAACTAATGGATGAGGCTCCAATCCCAATTCGCGCAGAAAGTCTGCTCTGCGATAATCTTTTTCGAATTCGTAAATGTTTTAGGTTCTTATTTAGATTTTTCATACTTGAATCTGATGTTAAAAGAGTGAACAAAAGTAATGCTTTAAGTGTTAGCTTTTCCATATCGCTTACTCGAATTAACCTGTAAACTGAAGCATTGGTAAATCAAATTCTTTCAAGTGGTTTTAATTGAGTAAATTATAGATTCTTACTTCGGAGTGGTTGAAATGAAACAAATTTGGTTTTACCTGATATCTTAATTCGATATCGTAAATAAGTGGAAAATGAAGGCATCAGATTTATTTGTAAAAGCGTTGGAAAATGAGGGAGTTGAATACATTTTTGGTATACCTGGAGAGGAGAATTTGGATATTCTGGATTCTTTAAAAGATTCCAAAATAAAATTGATTCTTACAAGGCATGAACAGGCGGCAGGTTTTATGGCTGCCACTTATGGCAGACTCACCGGAAAACCTGGTGTTTGCCTGGCAACTTTAGGGCCTGGAGCAACCAATTTTGTAACGGCATCGGCTTATGCACAACTGGGGGCAATGCCGATGATGATGATCACCGGGCAGAAACCAATTAAAAAGAGCAAGCAGGGACGATTCCAGATTCTGGATGTAGTGGATATGATGAGGCCCATCACAAAATATACCAGGCAGATTGTAAATGGAAACAATATCCCGGCAATGGTACGTGAGGCATTTCGAATTGCAGTAGAAGAGAGACCTGGAGCGGTTCATTTAGAATTACCAGAGGATATTGCAGCAGAAGAGATTGATGCCAGTTTGTTTGAAACCAATCCTATTCGAAGGGCAAATCCGGAAGTAAAATCATTGGAAATGGCTGTGGATATGATTCAAAATGCAAAGCGTCCGCTGCTTTTGATTGGGGCAGGAGCCAATCGAAAAAGAACCTCAAAAGCTTTGCGCGATTTTATCGAGAAAACGGGAATCTACTTCTTCAACACTCAAATGGGGAAAGGTGTGGTTGATGAGCGTCATTCTTTGTATTTGGGAACTGCTGCTTTGTCGGATCATGATTATCTGCATTGTGCACTGGAAAGAGCAGATTTGATTGTTAATGTTGGTCATGATGTAATTGAGAAACCACCATTTTTTATGGAACAGGGAGGGAAAAAAGTAATCCACGTCAATTTTTTTGCTGCCCAGGTTGACGATGTCTATTTTCCACAATTAAATGTAGTTGGTGATATTGCCTTTTCGATAAAGGAGCTGACCCGCATGATTACGGTGCAAAATCATTGGGATTTCGATTACTTCTGCAGGATTAAAATAGAGGTGGACCAGCACATTAAAAGCAATTCGGAAAGTGCTCAATTTCCGATTTTACCTCAATATTTAGTTAGCGAAGTAAGAAAAGCCTTGCCCGATGATGGGATTCTAACATTGGATAATGGTGTTTACAAAATCTGGTTTGCGCGAAATTTTCCGGCCTACCATGCCAATACTTTACTTCTCGATAATGCTTTGGCTACCATGGGAGCAGGGTTTCCATCGGCAATGGCGGCAAAAATGGTGTATCCCGAACGAGCTGTTGTATCGGTTTGTGGCGATGGCGGTTTCATGATGAACTCGCAGGAATTGGAAACTGCTGTGCGACTTGGTTTGCATGTGGTAATAGTTATTTTAAATGATAGCGCTTATGGCATGATTAAATGGAAACAAGCAGCTCAAAAATTTGAAAATTTTGGTTTGGATTATGCTAATCCAGATTTCGTAAAATATGCAGAAAGCTACGGTGCAAAGGGGCACAGAGTAGAAAAATCTGAAGATTTCAGTAAAATTTTAAATGAATGTTTGCAATCAAAAGGGGTGCACTTAATTGATGTTCCTGTTGATTATTCCGAAAATCATAAAGTATTAAATGAAGAACTTTATGCCAAAACATGTATTTTGTAAACAAAATAACACACACTAATATCACGATGAATACAATACAAGTAAAATCGCCCTTTGATGGGAGTTTGATTCAGGAAATTCCTTTGTTGAACAGTCAGCAGGTAGAAGAGAAAATAGCAAATGCATATGCACTTTTTCAGGATAAATCGCGATGGTTAAAGCCATTTGAAAGAATTGAAATTCTTGAAAAAACAAAGGCTATCATGCAAACTCGGGTTGAGGAATTGACCAAAATAGCTGCTGCCGAAGGTGGAAAACCATACCAGGATAGTAAAGTAGAGGTATTACGTGCAATCAATGGAGTTCAATTGGCCATTGAGCACATTGGTCAGATGAAAGGGGAACAAATTCCAATGGGAACAACCGCTGCATCGGTTCATCGTTGGGGATTCACTATGCGAGAGCCAATAGGTGTTGTTTTGAGTATTAGCGCCTTTAACCATCCGCTTAACCTGGCAGTACATCAGATTATTCCAGCTTTTGCAGTGGGATGTCCTGTACTGATTAAACCAGCTACTACTACGCCAATGTCGGCCATAGAGTTGGTGAAAATGATGAAGGAAGCCGGATTGCCTGCCGATTGGGCTGAGGTAGTAATATGCGACCGTACAAATGCTGAAAACCTGGTGAAGGATTCAAGAGTGAATTACCTTTCCTTTATTGGCTCTGCCGCTGTTGGTTGGAGTTTGCGTTCGAAACTGGCTCCGGGAACAAGATGCGCATTGGAACATGGCGGATCGGCACCTGTAATTGTTGAAGCTGATGCCAATTTGGAGGATTGCATTCCTTCCCTGGCAAAAGGAGGATTCTATCATGCAGGTCAGGTTTGTGTATCGGTTCAAAGGGTGTATGTTCAGGAAGCTATAGCTGATGAATTCTGTAGTAAATTGGTAGAGATTGCCAAGAGTTTGAAAGTTGGAGACCCTTTGGATCCTCAAACCGAAGTGGGTCCTTTGATCGAAACCTACGAAGTAGATCGTGTAGACGAATGGGTGAAGGAAGCTGTTGCTGACGGTGCCAAATTGTTGTGGGGAGGTCATAAAATATCTGACACATGTTATGAGCCAACTGTTTTGCTCAATGCCTGTCAGAGTTCAAAAGTTTCTCAGCATGAGGTGTTTGGCCCGGTAATTTGCGTGTATACTTATAAGGAAATGCAGGAAGCTATCGATTTGTCAAATTCTTTACCACTGGCATTTCAATCGGCAGTATTTACAAGCAATATCGATAAAGCATTGAATGCAGTGAATCAATTCAATGCAGCAACGGTAATGGTGAATGATCATACTGCTTTTAGAGTAGATTGGATGCCATTTGGCGGAAGAGATGAGTCTGGAATTGGAGTGGGAGGAATTCCATATTCGATGCACGAAATGACACGTGAAAAATTGATGGTGATCAAATCATCACATTTGTAATTAAAGATCAAATTCAGTATTTAAAATAATGCCTACTAGTGTCAACTGGTAGGCATTATTGTTTTTAGGATATAAATATCATAATAATTAGTCTATTCCTGAAGGTCTAATATAAATACCTTCTAAGAGTCACATTTAATCGTGCTTTTGGAGGCTGATTGTCGATTGGTTAAGTTAATCGATCATTATAATTTCAGAATGAGTAAAAATACTTATGTCATTTGGGTGAAAAAGTAAGCTGGCAATCACATGTCCTATTTAAATTATACTATCTTTGTATGTTGTTGGATAAACTGATAAAAGTCATTATATTAATGATCGCTTATCTGATTTACTGAAATAAGATTAAATTTTGTACTATGGCAAACCGACCTGTAACCATTAAGGACATTGCAGAAAAATTGAATATTTCTGTTTCAACCGTATCTCGTGCCCTAAAAAATAACCCTGAAATTAGCCTGCAAACAAGAGAGGCTGTTCAGAAGTTAGCAAAAGAGCTTAAATACCAGCCAAATCCATTGGCAGTAGCGTTGAAAACTCAGAAGTCGAATACAATCGGGGTTGTAGTACCACAAATTGTGAGCTCATTTTATGCATCGGTTGTAAAAGGGATAGAGCAGGTTGCTGATGAATTCGGATACCAGGTTTTTGTGAGTTCTTCGAACGAAAAAATGGAGAAAGAAGAAAAGAACGTGAATGGATTCCTGAACATGAGAATGGATGGAATTATTCTTTCTTTATCGCGTGCGACTAATACCTACGATCATATTCAGAAAATTAAAGACATGGGCGTACCTATGGTTCTTTTCGATAGAACATCGAAAGAGTTAGAGGTTTCAAAAGTTGTGGCAGATGATGCTGCAGCAGCTCATTCTGCAGTAAGTCATTTGATCGATGGTGGTGCCAAAAGAATTGCTTTCTTAACGGGTCCTGAATACATGCTTTTTGGTAGAAACCGTATGAGAGGTTATAAAAAGGCTTTGAAAGACAAGGATATGACCATTGATGAAACCTTGATTTCGAGATGTGATTTTACAGTTGAAGATGCCAAGAATGCTTCATTGGAATTACTTAAACGTTCAAATCGTCCGGATGCTTTCTTTGCCATTAATGATGAATTGGCCATTGGAGCCATTGCAGCTGCAAAAGAGTTGGGGCTTAAGATTCCTGAAGAAGTTGCAGTAGTTGGTTTTTCAAACAGCCGCCGTTCTCGTTATATGGAACCATCAATGTCAACCATGGATCAAAACCCGAAACAAGTTGGTCGCGAAGCTGCGAAGTTGTTGTTCGATCAGTTGGAAGACAAGCCAGGAGCTAAGGATGTGAAGGAAGTAGTAGTTCACGCCGATCTTTTGGTGAGAACATCAAGTGAAAAATAAACTGAAGTTTATGATATAAAAAAATCCTGCCAATTGGCAGGATTTTTTGTTTGTATCAGCTTTAAGCTTAATAATCTTTTTCCTCTTGTTGTTTTAGCAACTCCTTTGTGGATAGTAGACCACAAGCTGCAAAAATATCTAATCCTCTCGATCGGCGAATGGTTGTTGTAATTCCCTTTTTATTAAGCTGATCTTTGAAGAATTCAATGGTCTGATCATCTGATCCATCCAAAGGTGTATTAGGGATAGGATGGAAGCGAATTAAATTGATTCTGCATTTGATTCCATCCAGAATTCTGCAAAGTTCCTTTACATGTTTCGCTGTATCGTTAATGCCTTTGAACATGATGTATTCGAATGAAACTCTACGCTGTCGTCCAAAATCAAAATCTTTAATAATTTTCAAAACATCCTTAATCGGATACACATTTTGAACTGGCATTAACTTCTTTCTTTCATCGTCGAATGGGGTGTGCAAACTAACGGCCAAATGACATTCGCTCTGATCCAGAAATTCAACCATTCCAGGAATAATTCCAATGGTGGAAACTGTAATTCTTCTTGGGCTCATTGCCATTCCATAATCTGAAGTAAGAATTTCCAGTGATTTCAGAACTTCCGGAACATTATCAAGGGGCTCGCCCATGCCCATATATACAATATTGGTCAGCTTTTCTCTTTCAGGCAAACTTCGAATCTGATTGATAATTTCACCGCTTGACAATTGTCCCTGGAATCCTTGTTTTCCGGTCATGCAAAACAAACATCCCATTTTACAACCTACCTGTGATGAAACACATAAAGTGTTTCTGTCATTATCAGGAATATAGGCAGCTTCGATAAATTTATTGTCGTGATTGGTTGGGTAAAGATATTTCTTTGTGCCATCAACCGATTCTTGCACTTTGGTAGTTGCAGTTGTTCCGAAATCGAATTTTTCCTTTAAAGCAGTTCGTGCTTTTAAAGAAAGATTTGTCATCTCATCAATTTCGTTCACATCTTTTTTGTACAGCCAATCAGCAATCTGTTTGGCGGTAAACTTCGGCAATCCTATGTCCTTAACTACTTGCGTTAATTCATCAAGACTTTTTCCCAATAGAATCTCTTTCCCCATCTTTCAGTATTATTCGAATTAAAAGTAAATCTCAGCCACAATTCTATTGTATTCAACACCACGGTTGATTAACAAATCGCGCACCTCGACAACCATTTCAGGGCTACCACATAAAAAGAACCTGCAATTTTTTGGCAACACCGAAATTTCCTGCAAATATCGGGTTAATCTTCCACTATACAAACCATCTCCAGATTCTTGTGAGCAACAGCGGATATAATTTTCACCCAGTTCAGGCGAAAATTCATTTTCGAAATAGAAAGAATGTGTATGTCTGCCACCATGAATCAGCATTTTGTTTTCCTTTAATCCCGATCGGAACATAGAGGCAAAAGGGGCAATTCCTGTACCTGATGCAATCCACCAGGCAGGCGATTTATCATCAATAAAGTCTCCATCGGGATCGCTAACAAACAGTTCAGTTCCTGGTTTAATTTCACTCAATCTTGGCGTAAGCCACCCATCATCCTTTAAATTGTAAAGAATTTGGACTTCGTCATCATGAACGCCACTAGCTATGGTGTACAGTCTGGGTGTAACACTTAAATCAGTTGTTAAACCTACATATTGTCCGGCTTTAAATTCCTTTATTTTTTTGAATTTCAACACATACACTCCTGGTGATATTTCATTGTTTTCGAGGATGTTGGTAGTGTGAAGTTTGTTTTGTTGATCTGTATTTGAATTCATATATTACATTTTGAGTCGGCAAATATACTAATTAATTTAAAAAGATTCTAAATAGCGATTATCTATTTATATCTGGTAGGTGCAATGTGTAACTAAACTTATTCAACAAGCGTCCTATATTATATTCTTGAATTTACTCATTCATTCCATAAAATCATACTAGAAATGAAAACAAAAAAGAGATTTATCCAAATCGTATTGAGCAGTTTGTTTGTGATTTGCTCAATGAGTTCATATTCGCAGACCATTTTCGCGGAAGTTCACAAAGAATTTAGTGGCATCAACAAACTTGAAGTAAAAGGTTCTTTTTGCGATGTCGAAATTATTGGCTCCGATAGAAGCAATGTAAAGTTCGATGGAGTTATCAAAGGATCATCCTTTAAAAGCAAGAATTTTGAGATTAAATATGATGTGGATGGAGATGTTTTGAGTGTTTGGATTGATTCACCATTCTCATTTAGCGGAAGAATTGAATCCAAATTACAATTTAAGGTTCCTTCTGATTTGCAGGTGAAAGTAAAAAATTCTTCTGGCGATCTGTATTGTGAGAAACTAGTGGCAAAATATACCTCTTTAAGCGCAAGTTCGGGTGATGTTAGTGCTCAGAATATGAAAGGTGATCTTAGAATAAATACTTCTTCTGGCGAGATTTCGGTAAAGAATCTTACCGGTAATCTTGAATTGGTGTCAACCTCAGGCGACCAGGAAATTAAGGAAATCGTTGGGAATGTGACTACGCAAGCTTCATCAGGCGATTTGGAATTGAGCTATATCAAAGGTGATGTTGCTTCGAGAACAACTTCGGGTGATGTAGAAATTGACAATCTTGTTGGACGATTGAAAAATGTATCCAGTTCGGGCAGTACAGAAATCGATAACTCTAAGGTATATCTTCATCTTACCACATCATCGGGCGATATCCAGGGAAATAATATCGTACTGCTTGGCGAAAGTTATTTCAATACCACTTCGGGGAATGTAGATATGGAGTTGAGAAACGATCCTGAGCAATTAAGTTTTGACCTGGTTGCTTCATCGGGTAATTTACGCGCCTTCAACAAACGAGGCGATAAGCGACTCTACATTAAAAATGGTGAAATATGGATTCACGGAAAAAGTAGCTCGGGAGATCAGACTTATTAGAGATCACTTCATAGAGATTGTATTAAAATGAGAGGATTTGAACGAATCCTCTTTTTTATGTTCGAATGCGAACAAGCATTGTGATGCTATCGTACACTTTTAAACAATTGATTGAAAGCTAAAATTATGTAAGTGACAGATAATCAGTAAAAAGAATTTTTTGGCCTGCTGCTTGTAAAGATAATAGCGAAATCATTTTATAATGGTTTCCCAAAAATTGGGAGTGGTGTCCCGGGATTTTGGTTTTAATAGCATAATTAATTGGTTTTCTTTGATTAAGGGTCTGGTGTAGACCCTTTTTCTTTTTTATGAACCGGGCTCATTTATTTTTGCACAGGAGCTTTTCCGGGTTTGGCTATCTCTTTGGAGATGTCAACAGGGCCGATATCATAAGTTTTTGGTCCCAAATACAAATCCGAATTTATCATCTCATCCCAGCTCACTTCTTTGCCTGTGTATGCCGAAACTCTTCCCATAATTCCAGTCATGCTCGATTCTGCAATCTGGAAGGCTTCGTTAACAGGTTTTCTGGTTCGAATTGCTGTTACCAAATCGATGTGTTCCTGATCGAATGGGTTCGTGGCCAATCGGCTGATGTTCTTACCACTTCCTTTCTTTGGGTAATCGAATGACCATTTTAATGAACCATCCAATTCATAAATGCTGTTTTCGCAATTGGTGAAACCTTCTGTTCCCTGTATTCGATCGGAAACGGAGTTTGAGCACTCGTTAATTTGACGGCACATGCTGTGGTAATGAATGTCGTTATCGTACACAAAATCGACACTAAACATGTCGTATTGATCACCTGAGACCCTTTGATGGCGTGCACCAAAGCCCAAAGCTTTCACGGGATGTTTGCCAACAAACCAGTTGATGGTATCCAGGTTGTGAACGTGTTGCTCCACAATATGATCGCCCGATAGCCAGCACCAATTCACCCAGTTGCGAATCATGTTTTCCAATTCAGACCAGTCGGCACGTGGGTTTCGATGCCATAATTTGCCTACATTGTAGTAACTGTTAGCCGAAACAATCTCGCCAATAGCACCCCGATTTACCTGCTTAAAAGTTTCGATATAGTCTTGCTGATGGCGTTTAATGGTTCCCGTTACAACGGATAAACCAAGCATTTTTGCTTTTTCGGCCGATACCATTACCGAACGTACTCCAACAGGATCAACAGCTACAGGCTTTTCCATGAAAACATGCTTTTGTGCTTTTACACATGCTTCGAAATGTTGTGGTCGAAAGTGAGGAGGAGTAGCCAGGATGACCACATCCAGATCGCATTCCATTAACTTCTCAAAAGAATCAATGCCAACAAAGCAATTGTCTTTAGGAACCTCAACATTTTTTTGTTCCAGAATCTGTTTGCGGCAGGCTTCAACCCGATCTTGAAAAACATCGGCCAGAGCAGCAATTTCCAAATTAGGACCGGCATTTAGAAAGTTGAGGGCTGCGCCGGTTCCACGATAACCACAACCTACAATTCCGGCTTTTAAAAGTGGTCCGTCAGGAGCTTGTGGAAGCATGGTAGGAAAACGATAATCTTTTTGATTGGACTGTCTGCACGAAGTAAAAATGGAGTTGAAACTAACAGCACCAATAATGCCTGCAGCGGCTGCATTACGGATAAATTTTCTGCGACTCTGTTCGTATGATTTATTCATGACTCTTGATTTTAGGAAATTCGCAAACGACTCTGAATCCAACATCGGTACAATCGGAATACCACCATATGCTTTTCGGAATTTGAGGATCTGTTAGCATCCATGCATCGTGTTGGGTGTGATCTGTTTTGTTGTATCGTAAGTCTTTTAACTCACTGTTGAATGATCCGCCCATAAGAACATGTTCTGTTTTTCCATTTACCGTGATTTGATCGGAACAAAACTCTTTCACATTGCCCAGCATGTGGAGCAAACCAAAAGGATTGGCCTTTACTCGATCGGGAAGAGCGGTTTTTTCTTCACTGTTCACCATCCAGATCACATATTCATTAATCCTTTCATTTGCTTGCTTGAATAGGTTCATCGGAAAGTTTTTCTGCTTGTAATTTTTTAAACTACCACCAAAGAAAAAATCTTCTTTGCCATTGGCATTGCAGGCATACATCCACTCTTTTTGTGTAGGAAGGCGATAGGTTTTTCCCGTTTTTTCAGACAACCATTTGCAATAGATGTTGGCAGCATGCCAGGTCATTGTAATGGCTGGTCTTTTTCCCATGCCCCATGCCTGTGAAGGATCTCCGAAAGGAGGTGTTGCGCCACTTATGGCATCAAGATCTTCTGTGTTCTTTTCTACTCTTCCTTCCGATTCGGTTTCGGCCAGAAAGGCTTTGTATTCGTTCCATGAAACTTCAATTTTCCCCATAAAAAAACGGGGGATAGAATCGGTAGCTGGAATGGCCATTAGATCAAATGAGACATCTGTTCCTGGGATTTGTTCTGTGAAATTTTCGAATTTCGATACTCTTGTTGAGCTCGTAAATAGCTCATCCGACTTCACTTTTCGCATAAACATTTGATTAGGCTTATGCATTTTCTTTCCGCCATGCCCAACATCTAAATGACAGTTGATGCAATCCAGTTTTTCCTTGTTGTTTTTGTAGTAAAGGTGGGCCTTATCGCCCTTTTTAGAAAGATGTAGGGGAAATAAGTTATCATGGCAGTTGGTACATGATTCATTGTAAGTGAAGTTTTTGGCCTGTTTTGCCTTCGATTTCTCATTCCAATTGATTTCGGAATGATCCTTGAAATAGAAAGAATATACATCTTTTGAAGCAGCCTTTAATTTCTGTGGCCAGTAACTGCTGTGACTTTTAGGAGGCAAATGGCAATCGACACAATGCACAACTACGCCACTTTTGTTGTTGTAATGACTCGCATACTTCCAGGAATTATCGGCTTCGGTATGAACATGACACGACATGCAATATTCATCTTTGGAAGTGTAATTATCAACGCCTTTTAAGCCAGATGTAAACAGAAAAGCAAACAGGAACGCAATCAGAATCAATAATGGGAATTTGTATTTCTTTAACTTACTCATTGGGAATTTTCAATCGTTTTATCGGTTCTTGATTCGTTTTGCTGTTTGTATTGTTTTGGTGTTTGTCCATACTCCTTTTTGAAACATTTCGAGAAATACTTCGGATCGTTAAAACCAACCTGGTAGGCAATTTCCGAAATGGTAAAATTGTGATGCGTTAAAAGCGGAATGGCCTTTTTTAAACGGAAATTACGCATGAAATCAACCAGGGTTTTATCGGTTAAGGATTGGAATTTTCGGTAAATATTGGAGTAGCTCATGTTTAATGGTTCGGCCAAATCTTCCAGTCTAAAATCAGGATTGTCGAAATTTCGTTCCATTTCAACAATTACTGATTCGATGAATTTCTCATCTGGCGATTTTACCTCAATCTCCTTACTTTCGGTTAGTACTTCCGACCTGTATTGCTCAATTAATTTTTGCTGAGCATCCAGGATGTTATTCACTTTCAGTAAAAGCTCCTTTACATTGAAAGGTTTGTTTATATATTCGATTGCACCAAACTGAAGACCTTCCAGCTTTGATGCAGTAGCGTTTTTGGTGGTTAGCAAAATAATAGGAATATGTCGGGTCGATCGTTTTTCTTTAAGATGTTTGCAAAGGCTTATTCCGTCCATAATTGGCATCATTACATCGCTCAGAATAATATCAGGTTTTAGATCTTTGATTTTATCAATCGCTTCCTGTCCGTTTTGTGCGGTCATCACCTGGTAATGAGCTTTGAAACTATCTTCCAAAAACATTAACATTTCGTAATTATCCTCAACAATCAGTAAAGTTTTTTTCAAATTATCGGCATCATTTACAATCTCTTCCTTTATTTCCTTTTCAGCAATAGAATCAGGCTTTGTAACTGGTTCTCTATTTTGAACGATATCCTGTACAAGGATTTCTTCCTGTTTAAAATGATTATTGCCCAATGGAAGCGAAATGGAGAAGCTTGTTCCCTTGTCGATTTCCGATGCTACTTTAATATCGCCTTTGTGCAGCAGGATGAGTTCTTTGGTGAGTGCAAGACCAATTCCGGTTCCTCCCACACTCTTTCCATCTTTCGATTGATAAAACAGATTAAAGATATTTTCAAGGTCATATTTCGGAATGCCAATACCGGTATCCGAAACTGTAATTAATATCTTATGTGCCGAAATATCCTCTTTTATTGCCAGTGTAATTCTCCCATCGCGTGGCGTAAACTTAAATGCATTTGCCAATAGGTTGTATATGATATGCTCCAGCTTTTGGCGATCGTACCAAAGCATCATCTTTTTCGATTCACTTTCCAGGATTAAATCGATTTGCTTAAATCGTGCTTGCTCCATAAAGGAAAGGGCTACCTGGTTCAGGTGATTTACCACATTATTTTCGCTGGCTCGGATTTTCAATTTACCCATCTCTTTGTTCCGAACAGTCATAAGTTCCATGGCAATGCGCGACAGGCGGGTGGCATTGTTTTTGATCACCTGCAAACGCTGCGAAAGTAAAAGGTTTCCTTCGGCCCGCTCAATCATATTATCGATAGGCGATAAAATGAGCGTTAGCGGAGTTTGAATTTCGTGCGACATTTTTGCAAAGAAATTCATTTTCATGGCATACAATTCCTTGTTTTTTTCGTTTTGTAACTCTTCCAACAATAGCTTTTTCTTCAAGCTTGCCCACATCAGGTAATACCTGATAATAAAAAAGCCAATCACAATAAACAGGATGGCATAAATGGTGTAGGCCCACCATCTTTTCCAAAATGGTGGCAAAATGCTTAGTTCAATCGATTTTGCATCAATATTCCAATCGTTGAGCTTTGTTCCGGCCTTTACTTCAAAAGTATAATCACCGTAAGGGATATTGGTATAGGTTGCAATTCGATTGTTTGTGCTACTGATCCACTTATGGTTGAAACCTTTCAATCGGTACGCGTAGGTGTAATTGGGATCCAGGTGATCGTTAACAACGGCAAATTTAAAAGAGAATGAAGTTTGATGGTGATTCAGCTTCAAATGCCTGGTTTGCTCAATTCCATTTACGAGTTGGTCTGGAATAATTTCATCGGCATCCCGATTCACAATTTCCATATGGTTGATATACAGGTTTAGATCCTTTTTCTGAGTTTGCATGTTGTTGGGATTGAAATAATTGACACCCTCTATGCCACCAAAGTAAATCAGGCCATTTTTATCAAGGTAAGAACTTCCAGAGAGGAATTTCCCTTTAATTGTTCCATTTTTCCAGGTGTAAAAATATTCCTCTCTCGATTGTAAATCCAGATGAGCTATTCCATTGTTTTTGGAAAGCCAAAGATTGTTTGGATCGCTTGAAATTACAGCTACACACCCATGTATTTGATCAGCTGTGAATCCAGACATGCTCACTACTTCTTTCTTTTTTATATCGAACTTCACCAATTTCGAATAGCTGTTTACCAGGTACAAATAACCATCATTATTGCTTGTTCCGTGAATAACACTACTTTCCGAAATGTTGTTTGATGATGATAGCTTGTAAGTAATAAACCTCGAATTCTGAAAATCTTCGGCTTCTTCCATCAAGCAGATTCCACCATTAAACATTCCAATCCAAAATTGACCGAGTTCGTCTTCAAGAAAGAATTCGGCTATGCTGCCCTGTAAATCCTGGTTGTTATGTTGGAAGTAGGCCAACTGCCTACCATCTGTATTGAATACGAATAAACCGATATTGCTGCCAATCCAAATTCTATTTTTTCGATCAATGTAAATCGATCGGATATCGCTACCATTTTGTACATATTTGTTTGATGTTTTAATCCGGCGAAAACGATTCTCTTTCTGATTATAAAAAGCCAATCCATTTAGGTAAGTTCCAATCCATAAATTCCCATTCTGATCTTCGGCTATGGCCTGAATGTAGTTGCCTGGAATGCCTTTGGCTGATTTTGTGTTGGCAATAAATTGTTGAATGGTTTCGCCTTTACGATTAAGCATGCTTAGGCCTTCGCCATCGGTTCCAATCCAGAGCTTTCCATCTTTGGCTTTGAGTATGGAGAGAACTCTTGTTGGCGAGCCATCTAGGCTGCCACTGTGGTAGCCAACTGTATTCGATTCATTTGGAATGATATTGATATTGCCATAATTGGTAAACACCCAGATGTCTTTGTTGTTGGTTTCCCCTATGCCAATAATGGTTTTACTCTGAAGAGAAAAGCGGTTGGTTTTCGAATGGTTGAATCTTTTCACCTCCTTGCTTTTCGGATCTATTTTATACAAACCACCGCCATCGGTTCCCATCCAAATCAATCCACGACTATCTCTAAAAATCCGAATAATCATATTTGAAGGTACGAAGTCAAGCTTCTCATTTCTTACTCGATAGTCAATGTACTCACCGTTTTTTGTATTGTAGAAAAAGAAACCAGACAATTCTGTTCCTATCCAAAGGTTATTGTTATTGTCGGTGCTCAGAATAATTGTGCTAAACGGGTTATTAAATGGGCCTTTGATTTCTTCCAGATCTTTGCTTTTGATATTGCCTTTAAAAATTCGCCCTCTGCTTGTGCTGAACCAAATTGTGTTTCTATTGTCTTGCGAGATGGAGGTGATATCTTCCTCGGATTCGATGTCAAACTGTATGAAGGATTTTGACACGATTGATTGACCAATAACAGCTCCATTGTTAGAGCCCATCCATATAGTAGTGTCGGTTAAGTGCGCTGACTGCACCTGAAAATTCTCTCCTTGTTTGATGTTTGAACCTGCGTAATCCTGAAATTTACCTGATTCAAGCAATTTTGAAATATCTCCTTTTCTGGAAACAGCCCAAATGCTCTCATCTTTTTGCTTTAGCAACTTAAATAAGGATTGTGAATTCGCATTTTGCGAGAATATTTTGGAGTTGATGATTGGTTCAAAATCATATCCATCGTAGCGAATCAAACCTGAATAGGATTCAATCCAAAGATAACCTTTCGAATCTTCAACCACATTGTTTGCATTGGTTTGTTGTCCTTCAAACTTGGCTTGCATGTGAATGAAATTTGTGGTTTCATCCGCCAATGCATGGAGTGATGTTAAGAGTAACATCAAACCTAAAATGATAGAATTGTATTTATTGATGAGGCACATAATCAATCTTTCTCTTTCTTCAGTTGTTATCAAAAATACGTATCCCTGCAAAGCCTGTCAAATCCTGAAGTGCTCTTTTTTCGGGCAGACTTTTAAAAAGTATTACAAGGTACATTTAAATTGCTATTCCCAGGTAGGGAATTGCCTAGTTGTTAGTAGAATGCAGAAAAAGTGCACCCAATTGCTTAAAATATCCACCAAATGGGTGAAAAGAGAAAAAATAAGTCAAAAATGAAGTTGAAATGATTTTTTAGAGCCTTCTATATTACCCTAATCGTGCTGCACGGGGACTATTTAAGCTGTGTGTACTGTAAAACCGACAATTTCAGAAATCTTATCCCAAAGTAAAATCTCCACCTTATCGCAGAATATTTACCCCTCATTCATGTTGGGATTTTACAAATTTGAAGTGATTCAGGATCGGAACCGATGAAGTAGACTATAATTGTTTTAAAAAATATTATAAAAGTTCCGATAAGTATTATAGAAGTTTTGATAAATGAGAATCATTTAACCCGTTTTAATAACTAATCTAAGGAAAAATGCTAATGAAAAACATGAAGAAAACGTGTAAGAATCTTAGTCGAGTATTAAGTATTGCACTGGTTCTTGTTCTGTTTGCGGCAACAGCGGTCGCACAGAGTGGCAACAAAAAGACGATTACAGGTATTGTAACCGATGCTGCATCGGGCGAAACCATTATTGGTGCAAACCTGTGGATTAAAGGAACAACTATTGGTACCACTACCGATTTTAATGGTAAATATAGTATCGAATCCGAAAAAGAATCGGATGTATTGGTTGTTTCGTTTATTGGATATCAATCACAGGAAATTACAGTTGCGAACCAAACCCTTATCGATTTTAAATTAGAATCGGATACTGAGAGTTTGGATGAGGTGGTGATTGTTGCCTATGGAACTCAGAAAAAGTCGAACCTTACAGGATCTGTTGCTTCCGTTAAAGGTGATAAGTTAAAAGATGTGACAACTCCTCGAGTTGAAAATCTACTACAGGGGAAAGCTTCTGGTGTATATGTTTCAACCGCCAGTGGTCAACCTGGTAGTAAGGCAAAAATTCGTATTCGAGGTAAAGGGTCATTAAGTTCCGAAGTAGATCCACTTTGGGTTGTTGATGGTGTTGTTGGAGCGGACGGATCTGCGATTAGTCCAAATGAAATTGAAAACATCTCTATTTTAAAAGATGCTTCAGCAACGGCATTGTACGGTTCGCGTGGGGCCAATGGTGTAATCATTGTGACAACGAAAACAGCCAAGAAGGGAAGAGAAGTTCTTACTGTTAATGCTAACTATGGTGTGAATATTCTATCGCTTGGGAATTTTGAGGTAATGAACTCTCAGGAATTGTATGATTATCACAAGAGTTGGAACACCAAGCCTTGGTTCTCTGAGAAGCTATTGGAAACTGATACTGATTGGTTCGACCTTGGAACGCAAACTGGAACCGTTCAGAATTATAACATGTCATATTCGGGGACATCAGGTAAAGTAAGCACTTTTATCATGGGTGATTACTATACCGAAACAGGTTCTGTTAAAGGTTATGATCTGGACAAATACACAATGCGAGTAAACCTTGATTATAAGGTGAACGATAAATTAACATTGAAAACCAAATTATCAGGTTTTGTTCGTACCACCGATAGTAAACAACATTCAGTATATGCAATGTATCACTATCTGCCTTGGGACAGTCCATATAACTTAGATGGTTCGGTTAGAAAAGGTGATGAAGGAACAGCAAGTTTGGAAAATGGAACTGATGGTGATTTCTGGATTGGTCGAGATGGTTCAAACTATATGTATAACCTTCAATGGAACTGGTCACAATCAAGAAATGTAGGAGGAGATGTAAATATGGGCCTTGAGTACAAAATTGCTCCATTTTTGACTTTTGAATCAACGAATAACTATAATTATAAGCATTACTTTGGAGAGAGCTATACTGATGCCAGATCTACTTCAGGAGAATCAGACAAAGGTTCTTTGAGTAATAGTCACTCTTCGGTAACCAAGAGATTTACCAATCAAATGTTGAAATTCAACAAATCTTTTGGTGATGACCATGTTTTAACTGCTTTGGCAGGTTATGAGTATACCGACTACAAATACGAAAGCACTTCAGCAGTAGGTAAAGGAATCCCTCAAGGAACTGAAGTCTTAAATGTAGCAGCTGAGCCAAAATCAGTGAAAGGGACAAAATTAGAATGGGCGATGGAATCCTATTTGTTCAATACAAACTACATTTTCAAGAACAGATATATGGCTCAATTCTCCTTCCGTCGAGATGGTTCATCAAGATTTGGTGAGAACAAACGTTTTGGTAATTTCTTTACCGTTAGTGGTGGATGGTCTGTTCATGAAGAAAGTTTTATGGAAGATCTTCACTGGTTGAATACCTTGAAGGTGAGAGCAAGTTATGGTTCGGTTGGTAATATGCCAACATCTTATTATGGTGCTTACGGATTGTACGCTATCAATCGCCATTATGTAGGTATTCCAGCGGCATTTCCATCACAATTGGAAAATAAGGATTTAACATGGGAAAAATCATACATGAGCAACTTTGCTATCGATGCTCGTTTGTTTAATCGTGTAAATCTAAGCATTGACCTGTACGATAAGAATACTTCTGACTTGTTGTATTACGTGCCATTAACATCGATAACAGGAGTTGAAGGCCAATGGCAAAATGTTGGTGAATTAAATAACCGTGGTATTGAAATTAGTTTAAATACTGATATCGTTCGAGGAGATGATTTCAACTGGGATTTCGATTTCAATATTGGTTTCAATAAGAATGAAATCAAAGAAATGTACAATGGGCAACCGCAGATTATTGGGAAGAAGAAGTATACTGAAGGACATGACATGAATGAATGGTTCATGAGAGAGTGGGCAGGAGTTGATGAAGCTACAGGTGCTCCTTTGTGGTACATTCACAATGAAGATGGAACAAAGGAAACGACAAGTGACTATGCAAGTGCAACTCGTGAATTATTAGATAAATCTTCAGCTCCTGACTTCTTTGGTGGTTTCTCTACTTCTCTGAGTTATAAGAATATAAGCTTATCTGCTAACTTTGGTTACGCTTATGGTAACTACATTTATCACAGTGCTCGTGAAACCTTTGATAGTGATGGAGGTTACCCAACCTTTAACAATATGAAAATGCATGATGGATGGTCAAGATGGGAAAATCCAGGAGATAAGGCTACTCATCCAAAAGCAATTGAAGGTGGTAACAACCAGGCATACAAACCTTCTTCAAGATATTTGGAGGATGGTTCTTATCTGAAATTGCGTAATGTAACACTGAGCTACAACTTGCCAGAATCAGTATTAGAAAAAATAAAGTTGAATTCAGTTAAGTTCTTCGTGACTGGGGAAAACCTTTATACATGGACCGATTTCTCTGGTACGGATCCTGAAGTGGCTGTTGTTGGAGAAACAGGAAATAATTCAGGTGCTTATTATTCAGAAGGTACTGCTGGAGCTTTGTATCCAATGTCTCGCAAATTCTTATTCGGAGTTAACGTTCAGTTTTAATCAATAAAGAAAAATATAATGAAAAAACTTACATATATATTATTGTCGTTAATGACGCTTGGTATTCTGTCTTCATGCGATTTGGAGAAAATGCCATACGAGTCGATGAACGATGAAGTAGCTTTAAGTACCGAAGAAGGTCTTTATGCTGCAACACTGGGGAACTACTCTTTCCTTAAATCAGAGTATTTTGTGAAACCATTCCACTATATCCCTGAATTTGGTAGCGATAATGTTGCTTTGAGTGGATCTACAACAGATGGATTGTTCTATCTGTACAACCTACAGCGTAACAAAGATAACTATCATTTGTCGGGTCTTTGGGCCAACTCTTTTAAGGTGATCATTGCATGTAATAAGGTGATCGAGAAAGCTGAGGAAGGACGATCTGAAGAAATGGACAACCTTATCGGTGAAAACTATTACTTAAGAGCTTTCCTTTATTTCACTATGGTAAATGCTTTTGGTAGACCATACGCACAGGATGGTGGAGCAAGCCTTGGTGTACCTTTGAAAACAAGTTCGAATGTGGATGAATTTCCACCAAGAGCTAAGGTTTCTGAAGTGTATGCTCAAATTGAAGCAGATCTTTTAAAAGCTGAAGCTTTGTTAGGAGAAGTTAAAAATTCGGCTTATGCATCCAAGCAAGTAGCCCAGGCTTTATTATCCCGTGTTTACCTTTATATGGAGAATCATGATCAATGTATTGAATACTCAAATAAAGTAATTAACTCAGGCAGATATGATTTGGTAGAAGGAGATTATTATCAAAAATATCCACAACATTTACCTGAGGATAATGCTGAAACTATTTTCGCATTACGTCACTTAACAGAAATTGATTTGCCTCAAGGTTGGGGACAGTGGAATGCTTATTTAACCGTTGGAGCGATGTACTCTCATATTGATGGTATGGGATGGGGAGAGATGTACGCATCAAAATCACTAAGAGATGTAATGATGCAGTACCCACAAGATTTACGTCACGCTTTTATTGAGCCTCAGTTTGTAGAAGATGAAAATGGTAATAAAACAAGAACCATTCAGTGGGCTGAAGAATATGATGATGCCAATCAGGGACACGAAAGATATCGTTATGTGATTAAGGATGTGGATCAAGAAGATGTAAGCGGTACAATGAAATACTTTTACGAAGAAGATGGAAGTAAAACTTATGTAGAAACAGAAGTTGATGGTGATATTACTCGCAATTATATCATGTTAGGAAGTGATAAGCAATACGTTGAGTTGACCTATCAAATGAAAGCCAGAAACGGTTATCCAAAATACTTTGTAGTGAAGTGTTCACGTCAGGAAGGAAAGACTCAAAACTGGTCGCCTATCGTATCTCGCCTGGCAGAGATGTACCTGAATCGTGCTGAAAGTTTTGCAAAGAAAAATGATGAAGCCAATACTTTGGCTGATCTTAATGTGATAAGAGAACGTGCCAATATTCCTGCTTATACTGCAATTCCTGCAGGTAAGAGTTTATTAGATATTGTATTACAGGAACGTAGAGTTGAATTGGCTTATGAAGGACACAGAAAATATGACGTTTTCCGTAATAAGTTGACTTTGAATAGAAGATATCCTGGAACACATGATTTAGGATCTGCAACAGCTGTTCGTTTGGAAGTGCCATACACTGCAGATGAAGTGGTTTGTTTTATCCCACAGCGTGAAATTGATGCATATCCTATCGATTTACAACAAAATCCATAATCTTAATAGTTAGTGATTAACAGTTAGATGGAGACGGCAGTTTTTGGTATTCAGTAGTAGACAGTCAGTACATACATTTGGTAAATTAAGCCGTTTCCATCTGCGGTTATCCTTTAACAAAGCCTTGAATTTAATTATGCAATGAATGGTGAATTCAATTAAAAGGCAAATGCTTTGTGTTCCTCGTTAGATAGGGAATGAATAACGAGGACACAAAGTTTAAACAAGAAAAAAATGCTAAAACAATTCATATTATTATTGGTTTGCACAAGCTTCGTTATGCTTTCTTCCAGTGCTTGTAGTAAAAGTAACGATAGCGAAGAAATCAAAAAGAAAGCGATTAGCTATACGGTTTCAGTACCGGTTGCCGGCAATTCGTGGGTGGTAAACAATCCATTGTTAAACCATACAATGATTAGCGAAAATGGAATTAGCCAATGGAACAATCCCGAAACAGTAATCAGAACATGGTTTTGGGTTGAACGGGCAGGTGAAATTCATATCGGTGTAAAAGCACAGGTTTCGAAAGGGGAGTCGAAAATCAGATTTACATTCGAGAATCAAGATATTGATGTAGACCTGACAAATGCTACGGCATCTAAAATTGAAATTGGAAGTTTTATGGTTTCCAAACCTGGATATTATTTCCTGCAAGCACAAGGAATTGAAAAAACAGCCTCAAGCTTTGGCTCATTTAGCGATATCCTTTTGGGTGGTGAAGTTACAGCTCAACCAGTAATTTGTGTGAAAGATGATTTTTATTGGGGAAGAAGAGGACCTTCGGTTCATTTGGGATACAAAATTCCTGAAGAGCTTGAAGATGTGGAGTGGTTTTACAATGAGATCACAGTACCTGAAGGTCAGGATGTATTGGGATCTTATTTTATGGCCAATGGATTTGCCGAAGGATACTTTGGGATACAGGTAAATTCAGAAACAGAACGAAGGATTCTATTTTCGGTTTGGAGTCCTTATCAAACCGATGATCCAAATAGTATTCCGGATGAATACAAGATTAAATTGTTACGAAAAGGAGAGGGCGTTACTACCGGTGAATTTGGAAACGAAGGTTCCGGAGGACAGAGTTATAAGGTGTACAATTGGAAAGCAGGGAATACTTACAAATTTTTATTGAGAGGACATCCTGCCGAAGAAGACGACTGCACCGATTATACGGCATGGTTTTATGCTCCCGAAAAAGGCAAATGGGAATTAATTGCCAGTTTCAGACGACCTAAAACAGATACTTATCTGAAAAGACCACATTCGTTTTTGGAAAATTTTATGACCGAGATGGGGCCGGTCGATCGAATGGCCTACTATACCAATCAGTGGGTAATAGATAAAAATGGAGTTTGGTACGAACTAAACGAAGCTACATTTACTGCTGATGCAACAGCCAGAAAAGATGCAAGAAGAGATTATGCAGGAGGAATTCAAAACGGAAAATTCTTCTTGAGAAATTGCGGCTTTTTTAGCGATAGAGTGGAATTCGATACCGAATATAAAAGAGAGAAAACACAAACACAACCAGATATTGATTTTATCGATCTACCATAGTTAAAAGGAGGAGTGTCTCCTCTTTTTAATTGTGGTTTTGATAATCAAAATGTAAAATAAAAGATTAAATTTAGTCGAGAAAACTAGATTGAAAAACAGACTATTAAAACATTCATAAATGGCAACTAACAGAAGATCATTTTTAAGTAACCTGGCCCTGGGTGCCGGAGTACTTGCAGCTGCACCGCTGGCATCGTGTGCAGGAACAAAGGAAGAAAGTGCGCTACCACATATCAAAGAATTGGCTGGGAAACTGCCAAAAATGAATTTCAACATGTGTGGTTATGCCGCTCCAAAATTGGAAACTGTACGTGTAGGATTTGTGGGAATTGGAGATCGTGGTTCAGGGGCAGTCAGAAGAATGACCTATATCGAAGGAGTTGAAGTAACAGCCCTTTGCGATATCCGTCAGGCAGCTGTTGATGGCGCTCAGAAAATTCTTTCCGATGCTGGTTTGCCAAAAGCCAAAGAGTATGTAAATGGAGATTTGGGTTTTAAAGCCCTTTGCGAAAGTGGTGATGTTGATTTGGTATACATTGCTACACCTTGGGAATGGCACGTACCTGTTGCCATTGCTGCTATGGAAGGCGATAAGCATACAGCAGTTGAGGTATCAACAGCAAAAACATTGGATGAATGCTGGCAAATGGTCGAAACTTCGGAAAGAACCCGTAAGCACTGTGTAATTCTTGAAAACTGTTGCTACGATTTCTTCGAGATGTTGACCATTAGCATGGCGCAACAAGGGGTATTTGGAGATTTGGTTCATGGCGAAGGAGCATACATCCACGATTTGGATTACTGGCATTTCAACAAGCCAAAAGATGATAAAATGAGCGATGGGGCTTACACAAAAATGTGGCGCTTACACGAAAATAAACGCAAGGCAAATGTATATCCAACACATGGTTTGGGTCCAATTTGCCAGGCAATGGATATTAACCGGGGCGATAAAATGGATTACCTTACGGCGATGATGTCTGATGATTTCACCTTAAAGCACAGAATTAAGGAGATGGCTCAGGAAGATCCGTTCTTCGAGCAGTTTGTAGGATGGGAAATGCGTGGTAATATGGACATGCAAATGATTCGTACCAACAAGGGAAGAACCATCATGATTCAGCACGATATCAGTTCGCCTCGCCCATACTCAAGAATTCACATGTTGAGTGGAACCAAATGTTTCGCACAGAAATGGCCGAAACAGCACATCGCATTTGGGCACAACGTAATTGATGAGGCGCAGTTTAAAGAATTGCAGGATAAATACACGCCGGAAATTATCCGTCGAGTTGGAGAAATGGCCAAGCAAGTTGGAGGCCATGGAGGAATGGATTTCGTGATGGACTGGAGATTGATTGACTGTTTAAGAAATGGGTTGCCAATGGATATGGATGTATACGATGCTGCAGCATGGAGTTGTATCACGCCATTGAGCGAATGGTCTATCGCCAACAAGTCTCGCCCAATCGATATTCCTGATTTTACAAGAGGAGCCTGGAAAACAAACAAACCAATCGATTTGAGTATGGAAGGGGCAGGAAGTACAAGCGTTCGTAACCTGAAAAAAGCAGATTCGAAGGGACAGTTGAATGTTCATTAAAAAATAGATACATTTGTAGTTGTACATAATAGTGAAGATGTCGTTAAGTCGAACGATCTTCACTATTATTTTATCTATCGTAAATGAATTCAAGAAAAAAAGTGATGAGTAAGAAAATTTTGGTAACAGGCGGAACAGGATTTATCGGTTCGCATACAGTGGTAGAATTACAGAATAACGGATTTGATGTGGTAATTGTAGATAACCTTTCGAATTCGAAAGTGGAGGTGTTGGATCAGATCGAGAAGATTACAGGAACAAAACCCGAATTTGAGTGTTTCGATTTAACCGACAGGCAAAAAACAATACAATTTTTTGAGAAGCAGGAAAAACTAGAGGCTATTATCCATTTTGCCGCATCGAAAGCTGTTGGGGAATCGGTTGAAAAACCATTGATGTATTACCACAATAACTTGAATTCTTTAATGAATTTGATGGAATGCATGCAGGAATTTGATGTGCAGAATTTGGTATTCTCTTCATCGTGTACAGTTTACGGTCAGCCAGACCAATTGCCTGTAACCGAACAAACGCCAAGAAAAGAGGCTGAATCGCCTTACGGAAATACCAAAAGCATTTGTGAAGATATCATTCGCGATGTGTGCAAGGCAAATCCACAACTGAAGGGAATTGCCCTTAGATATTTTAATCCAATTGGAGCTCACGAAAGTGCTTTGATTGGCGAGTTGCCTTTGGGTGTTCCAAACAACCTGATTCCATTCCTTACCCAAACCGTTGCAGGTATCCGTAAAGAATTAAGTGTGTTTGGCGACGATTACAATACGCCAGATGGTTCGGCCATTCGCGATTACATTCATGTGGTTGATTTGGCAAAAGCACATGTTGTTGCCATAGAACGATTGCTCGATAATCAAAACAAAGAAAACTGTGAGTTCTTTAATGTTGGAACAGGGAATGGAGTGTCGGTATTGGAAATTATCAATTCTTTTGAAAGATCGACGGGAGAAAAAGTGCCTCACAAAATCACTGGCAGAAGAGAGGGCGATATTGAACAGATATATGCCGATACCGCATATGCCAACCAGGAATTGAATTGGAAGGCAGAGAGCAGCCTGGATGAAACTTTACTTTCGGCCTGGAAGTGGCAGGTAAATCTGAAAAATTTTTAAGATTACTTTTTGTGAGAGGGGAACGGTAGGAGTGAGGATTACGAAGAGCATTTGAATTTTTGAAAAAAATGAGAACAATATCCATGAAAATGATAAAACTGTTTCCCTTGATTTTAATCTTACTGTGTTGTGTAAAGGGTTTTGAAACTGTGGCTCAGAATCAAGAAAGCGACTTGTCGTTTTTAGAAAATCCAAAAATGTTCGATCAGAATAAAGAGGCTGCACATGCCAGCTTTATTCCCTTTAAAAGCGAACAAGCTGCACTGACTAAGAAAAGACAAGAGTCGGTATATTACAAAAACTTAAATGGAAACTGGAAGTTCAATTGGGTGCGAAAACCTGCCGATCGTCCAAAAGATTTTTATAAAACTTCCTATGATGATTCCAATTGGAAGGAGATTCCTGTTCCTTCCAATTGGGAGTTGGAAGGCTATGGAGTTCCTATCTATGTAAATCATCAGTACGAGTTTGCTGATTACAAAGCCCCCGTTTCAGATGAAATTGGGTTTGTGGAGAAAATCTACCCCAAGCATCCAGGAAAAATACCACACGACTACAATCCGGTTGGATCGTACAGAAAAATTTTTACCATTCCTGATACCTGGGATGGAAGACAAATCTTTATTCAGTTTGGTGCTGTAAAATCGGCCATGTTTTTATGGGTGAATGGCCAGAGAGTAGGCTACTCGCAAGGCAGCAAAACACCAGCCGAATGGGACATTACCAAATATCTGCAAAATGGCGAGAATATATTGGCAGTAGAAGTATTTCGTTGGAGCGATGGCTCTTACCTGGAATGCCAGGATTTTTGGAGAATCAGTGGCATCGAAAGAGATGTTTTCCTCTACTCAACACCTAAAGTTCGCATTCGCGATTTCTTTGCCAGAACCGATCTGGATTCACAATATCAAAATGGATTGTTTTCGTTAGATGTAGATCTTAGAAATCATACACAACAATTGAAATCTGGAAATTATTCAATTGAATACAAGCTGTTGGATGATCAAAGAAAAGTGATTGCCAGTGATGTTCAAACGGCTAAAATTCACAAGAATAAGGATCTTTCATTGCATTTTTCCACTACGATTCAGAATCCTAAAAAATGGACTGCCGAAACACCCAATTTATATACGCTAATTATTCAACTTAAGGATAAAAAGGATGTGGTAAAAGAGGTGGTGACCTGTAAAATGGGCTTTCGAAAAATCGAGATCAAAGATGCTGTTTTTCATATTAATGGGAAGGCTGTTTTGATAAAAGGTGTAAATCGCCACGAGCACGATCAGCACAAAGGGCATGTAGTGAGCGAGGAAAATATGCTGAAAGAAATTGCGCTCATGAAACAGTTCAATATTAATGCGGTGCGAACCAGTCATTACCCTTGCGATGAAGGTTTTTACGAATTATGCGATCAGTATGGATTGTACGTAACAAATGAAGCCAATATTGAATCGCACGGAATGTACTATGGTAAACATTCTTTGGCTAAAAATCCGGAATGGAAAGAGGCTCATTTGGACCGAAATATTCGAATGGTAGAGCGCGACAAAAATCATCCATGCGTAATTGTATGGTCGATGGCAAACGAAGCAGGCGATGGTGAGAATTTTACTGCTGTTTACAAATGGATAAAAGATCGTGACCCATCGCGCCCAATTCATTATGAGCGTGCAATTATGGGCGATAATACCGATTTGTATTGTCCGCAGTACCCGGGCGTGAAGCATTTGGAAAAATATGCATCTCAAAAGCAAACAAAGCCAATGATTATAAGCGAGTACTCGCATGCCATGGGAAACAGCACTGGCAACCTGGTAGATTTGTGGGATGTGATTTACAAAGCGGAAAACACCCAGTTGCAGGGAGGATACATTTGGGATTGGATTGACCAGGCATTGGTGAAAACAGATGAGGATGGAAAAGAATTTTGGGCTTACGGTGGCGATTACGGACCTAAGGGAATGCCTTCGGATAATAATTTTGTGGTGAATGGAATTATTTCAGCTGATTACACTCCACAACCGGCAATGTGGGAAGTAAAATACGCTTATCAGTACGTTCGATTCGAAGCTGTAGATCTTGAAAAAGGAATATTTAAAGTGAAGAACTTTCACGATTTTATTGATTTGGCCAAGTATGATATTCTGTGGACCTTATCGGGCAATGGAAAGACCATTCAAAAAGGAAAACTCCGTGATTTTAATCTGCAAGCACAAGAGAGTAAGTTGGTGACATTAGCCATTCAAACTTTTGAACCAATGGCGGAAGTGGAGTATTTTATCGATTTTTCGGTGGTGTTAAAAGAGAGTGAGCCATTTTTAAAGCAAGGTTTTGAAGTGGCACACGAACAATTTCAACTTCCGGTTTACAAAAAACGCAAAAAAGAGAGTGTTGCGGCAAACTTATACCTGCATGAAGACGATGGTAAAATAAAAATCTCTGGTAAAAATTTTGTGATTCGTTTCGACAAGACCAATGGCCAGATTTCATCTTACCAGGTGAATGGCATGGAACTGTTTCAAAAAGGTTTACAGGTGAACTTCTGGCGTCCTTGTAACGATAATGATAAAGGAAGCAATATGATCAAACGCCTTGGAGTTTGGAGAGAAGTTTCAAAATCGATAAAACTAACTGATTGTAAGGTGGAGCAAAAGAATGAGAGAGCAATAGAATTGTTTGTAAATTATGACCTTCCAGCCGTAAAATCCACGCAAAGTGTAAGCTATAAAATTGATGGAAACGGAAAGATTGAAATGTTGAGCTCTTTCCATAAAGGAGAAGATGACTTGCCCGATTTACCGCGCTTTGGCATGCGTTGCCAACTGCCTGTGAATTTCGATCAGTTGGAATATTTTGGACGTGGTCCGCACGAGAATTATTGCGATAGAAATAGAAGCGCATTTGTGGGAAAATACAGTAGCAAGGTAAAAGACCAGTATTTCAAATATGTTCGTCCACAAGAGAATGGCTATAAAACGGATGTTAGGTGGTTTGAGTTGAGAAACGAAAAGGGTTTTGGACTGCGCATTTCTGGTCTGCCAAGACTTGGATTTTCGGCACTTCACAATCCTGTAGAGGATTTTGATCAGATCACGCATCAGGATTTTCGCCATACCAATGACATTGTAAAAAAAGATGGTGTTTTTGTGACTTTTGATTTGAAACAAATGGGAGTTGCAGGAGACAATTCCTGGGGAGCAAAACCTTATAAACAATACAGTTTACCTGCTAAAAACTACCAGTTTTCTTTTAGCATTCAGCCGGTATTTTAGCAGTATGCATTTCAGTCAGAAAATCAGAATGAATAATCTTTTAAAAAATATTATAAAAGTATTCGGTAAAAAGAAAAAATATTTTAATTTTACATTCGTAATACAAAAAACTAACTAGAAGAGAAACGTTTGAGAACTCAATTTCTATACGAAAAGAATCTTACAGGTGTAGCAAACTCTGTAAAGAGGAAACAAGAACAATATCTTAAAATTGTTCGACACCTATATTACAATGGAGCAGCATCGATTGCCGAAATTGTAAAAGCAGTAAAAATTAGCCAACCGCTTGTTGCTTCTTTGGTCGATGATTTAATGGGCTATGGAATGCTGCTGGACAATGGTATTGGAGAGTCGATAGGTGGACGACGCCCGAATCTGTTTTGTATCAATCCCGAATATCAGTATGTAATAGGTGTTGATATCAATTTACATTCCTTGAACCTGGCAGTTTTTGATCTGTCGAACAAACAGATTCACAGGGAAGAAATTAAATACTTCGACCTTGAAAATAGTGAAGAATACCTAACGGCTCTACTGGAGAAAATCGAACGAATGATTTCCCGATTGGGAATAGCGCGCGAAAAATATCTTTCTGTTGGAATTTCGATACCCGGTTTGGTTGATGCCAGGCATGGTTTAAGTCATACCCACCTTTCGGTTGCGGAAAATGGATTGGCTCAATACTTAAGCGAAAAACTGGGAATGAGTGTGCAGCTCGACAATGATGCCAGGATTATGGCATTGGGAGAGAAGGCATTCGGGAAAGCCATAGACAAGGAAAATGTACTTTGTTTGAACCTAAGTAATGGTATTGGTTTGGGAATGATTTTGAATGGTGAGCTTCACTCCGGAAAAAATGGATTTGCCGGTGAGTTTGGACACATTCTTATCGATCCAAAAGGAGAGCTTTGCCATTGTGGTAAAATTGGTTGCCTGGAAACGCTTACCTCTGGTAAAATCCTGGTAAGAAATGTGAAGAAGGCCATTGAAAATGGACAACCTACCATATTGGCACAATACCACGAAGAAGGGAAAAAAATAGATTTGAGAGCAGTGGTTGAGGCCATACAGGCCGGAGATCAATTTGCGATAGACCAGCTGAACCAAATGTGTGAATATTTGGGAAAAGGCCTGGTAACTCTGATTCACTTGCTGAATCCGGAAATGGTAATTATAGGAGGGAAACTGGCACATACAGGGAAAATTGTGTTGGATCCGGTTGCCATGTCAATGAATAAATATGCCATGAGTAGAATTAGTTCAGAAACCGAATTGGTTTGTTCCGATTTGCTGGATAATTCGGCCCTAATGGGAACCATGGCCAATGTAATGAAATGCGTGTTAAGTTTAGATGAATAGAGGAATAATTGATTCCCGCATGGTTGAACTTTGGTTCAATATTTAATTGTAGTAGTAGTGTTTTGCGGGAATCAATTTCTTCTTATAGGTGAACGATTAGATAACAAATACTAAAGACAGACACATGAAACCAACATTATTAGTATTAGCAGCAGGAATGGGAAGCCGTTATGGAGGCTTAAAACAAGTTGATCCAATAGGGCCATCGGGCGAGACAATTATCGATTACTCAATATTTGATGCAATAAAAGCCGGCTTTGGAAAAATTGTATTCGTGATTCGCGAACAATTCGAAGCAGATTTTAAAAAGCGATTTGTTGAAAAACTGGAAGGCAAAATCGAACTTGAGTTTGTGAACCAGGAAATTTTTAAAGTGCCTGAAGGAGCAGTTTACACTCCCGAAAGAGAAAAACCATGGGGAACTGGTCATGCAATATTAATGGCAAAAGACTGCATTAAAGAACCATTTGCTGTGATTAATGCTGATGATTTTTATGGAGCCTCAGCTTTTAAAACCATGGCAGACTTCCTGAAAGATGGAGCCAGTGAGAAAGAAAATTGCATGTTGGCTTACTTCCTGAAAAACACCATTTCGGAAAACGGATCAGTTTCGAGAGGTATTTGTACTGCCAACGAGAATGACCATTTGCTTACTGTGGTTGAAAGAACGCATATCGAAAAGTTGCCTGAACATATTGCCTATCTCGAAGATGAGAAGTGGTATCCATTGGCCGATGAATCAACGGTATCGATGAACTTTTGGGGATTTACACCAAACGTATTTGAGCATTTGAATACTCAATTCAAAACCTTCCTTGCCAAAAGTGGAAGCGAATTAAAGTCTGAGTTTTATATCCCATCGGTTGTTGCAGAGCTGATTGATCAGGACGAAACACAATTCAAAGTTTTACGATCCGATTCACAATGGTTTGGAGTGACTTATAAAGAGGATAAAGAAAAAGCTGTACAAGCCATAAAACAGTTGATTGATAAGGGAGAATATCCTAATAATTTGTGGAGTTAAACCGAACTATTTTCTAAGAAACATATCATGAAATACAGTTTGTACATTTCATGACCTAAAAAAAAGACAACATGAGTACTTCTAAAACTTCGTTTAAGAACTTTATTTTACCAATGATTATTATTGGTGCACTGTTCTTCATATTTGGTTTTGTAACGTGGTTGAATGGAATTTTAATTCCTTACCTAAAAATAGCTTGCGAATTAACAGATTTTCAAGCCCTGTTTGTAGCATTTGCTTTTTACATTGCCTATACGGTAATGGCTTTGCCATCGGCCTGGGTATTAAAAAAGACAGGATTTAAAAATGGAATGATGGTAGGTTTGTGGGTAATGGCCATCGGGACCATTATTTTCATTCCGGCAGCAATGTCGAGAACTTACGCAGTGTTCTTAACCGGTTTATTTGTAATGGGTACTGGATTGGCCTTGTTGCAAACTGCATCCAATCCGTATGTAACTATTATTGGGCCAAAAGAGAGTGCTGCCCGCAGAATCAGTATACTCGGAATTTGTAACAAGTTTGCAGGTGCAATGGCTCCACTAATTCTTGCTTACTACATTCTGAACGATGGTGATGCCTTTGTAGAAAGCTTGAAGGCAATGGATGCAACAGCAAGATTGGCTGCACTCGATTCATTGGCTGCCAGGGTAATCAATCCATACATTGTGATGACTGTTGTTCTGATTTTAATGGGAATTGGTGTTCGTTTGGCGCCGCTACCAGAAATTGATACAGACAAAGAAGAAAACGAAGTGGAAGAAAGCACCACAGTTAAAAAGAGCATTTTCGATTTCCCTCACCTTATTTTGGGTGTGTTGGCACTCTTCTTCTATGTGGGAGCAGAGGTAATTGCAGGCGATACCATCATTAACTACGGATTGTCACTGGGCATTGAACTGAACACAGCAAAGGCATTTACTTCATACACAATGGTAACCATGGTTGTGGGGTATTTGTTAGGAGTGGCATTAATTCCAAACGTAATTACTCAACGTTTCGCATTAAAAGCATCGGCTATACTGGGTTTGGTTTTCGCAATGGGTGCCATTTTTACAACAGGTATCACTTCCGTGATATTTGTGGCACTATTTGGTTTGGCAAATGCTTTGGTTTGGCCGGCAATCTGGCCGCTGGCTTTATCCGGTTTGGGAAGCTTTATTAGCACAGGTTCAGCCTTGTTAATTATGGCCATTTCGGGAGGGGCAATTTTACCACTAATTTGGGGTAGAATGTCTGATGTATTCTCAACTCAGCAAGCATACTGGATCATGGTGCCATGTTACCTGTTTATCCTGTTTTATGCATTAAGAGGATACAAGATCAGATCCTGGAAACCAGGAACAAAGAGTGTTGAAGCAGAGACGGTAACAAGCAAGTAATTTTGATCATGGAACTTGAATTACGAAACATTGCATCAAGATTTCAGATTGTTGGAGAAATAGCTTCGGTTCGTCCGCTGGGAGAGGGTTTTATCAACGATACCTTCCTGGTAAAAACCAAATTGGAAAGTACACCAGATTATCTCCTGCAAAGAAAGAACAAGAGCATCTTTAAAGATGTTCCGGGAATGATGCAAAATATCATTAGTGTTACTTCTCATCTGAAAGAAAAAATAAAGAAAAATGGTGGCGATCCAAACAGGGAAGCCATGACGATTATACTTTCTGAAGAAGGAAATCCATACTTTACAGATAGCAAGGATGACTACTGGACCTTGTGCCTTTTTATTAAGGACAATATCAGTTATGATGATGCGGATAGTCCAAAACTGGCCTATGCCGGCGGTAAGGGAATCGGGAAATTCCAGGCCATGTTGGCAGATTTGAAAGAGCCGCTTACCGATATTCTTCCGGGCTTTCACAATATCCGTTTTCGTTTCGAACAATGGGATGAAGTTTTGGATAGAGATCCGCTTAAGCGAAAGAAAGACCTTGAAGAGGAAATTTCGTGGATCGAAGAGAGAAGAAACGAGATGCTGGAGTTTTGGGAATTGGTGGAAGAAGGAATAATTCCAGCACGCGTGACTCACAACGATACCAAAATCAACAATATCCTTTTCGATAGGGATGGAAAAGATCTTTGCGTTATTGATTTGGATACAGTTCTGAATAGCACTGTGCTAAACGATTTTGGAGACGCAATTAGATCTTATACCAATACCGGATTAGAAGATGATGAAAACCTGGAACAGGTAAGTATGGATATGGAAATGTTTAAAGCCTATACCAAAGGATATTTGGAGGAAAGTATGGCATTCTTATCCGAAAAGGAAATTGAGTACCTGGCCTTTTCGGCAAGATACATCACTTTCGAACAGGTCTTACGATTCCTTATGGATTATATAGATGGCGACAATTACTACAAAACCAAATCGCCTCAGCACAATTTGATCAGAACCCATGCTCAATACAAATTATTGCGAAGTATGGAAGATCAGTTCGATCAGATGAATGAAGAGGTAATGCAGTTTTGCAAAGAATTGTCGGCCTAAAAAATGTGTAAAATAATAAAGCTAACTCATAGATAACGAGCTTTTTCTCCTTGTGTGGTGGAGATTCAGCCGAAAAAGATTTTAAAGAGAGAAATGGAAAAAAGATTCGAATCAAGAGTAGAGCAAGCATTCTATGAATTATCGGGAGTGCAGGAAATTACAAGCAAAATTCCTTACGTTACGGTTGATAATTTCCCAAAATTAGGATTATTGACATCGCTTCGTTTCCTGGAATGGGCGGAGCAAAACCCTCAGGGAGTAATTAGTTTGCCTACGGGTAAAACTCCTGAATATTTTATCAAGTATACGCAGTTTTTATTAGAGAACTGGGACAATAAAAAAGGAATTGAAATTCGTGAACAATATGGTTTAGGTGAAATGGCCAAGCCAGATTTGAGCGGATTGCAATTTGTTCAAATCGATGAGTTTTATCCAATTGATCCACGCCAGCACAATAGTTTCTACAACTATGTGATGAAATATTACATCGAAGGATTTGGTTTGAAAAAAGAGAATGCTTTGCTAATCAACTCCGATGAAATTCCATTGGCCGACAACAAAACATTCCTGGAGGTTTTTCCAGATTACAATATCGATTTATCGCTTCGTTACCGTGAAGCAACAAGTGAAGTTGAGAAAATGCAGCAGGAATCGATCTTTATGATTGACAATTGGTGTACGCAATACGAACAAAAGATTCGCGAAAAAGGTGGCATTGGTTTCTTCCTGGGAGGAATTGGCCCAGATGGTCACATTGCCTTTAATACTCGAGGATCGGATCATTATTCCACCACACGATTAACCAAAACAAATTTCGAAACCCAGGCTGTAGCAGCAGGAGATTTGGGAGGAATCGAAGTGTCGAGAAACCGCCTGGTAATTACCATTGGTTTGGATACCATTACTCACGATCCAAATGCTGTGTCCATTATATTTGCAGCAGGTGAAGCCAAAGCTGATATTGTTAAAGGTTCGCTGGAGACAGAACCCGATGCGGTGTACCCGGCTTCGGTACTTCAGCGCCAGAAAAATAGTCGTTTTTACCTGACAACAGGTGCAGCTTGTAAGCTTACCGATAGTGTAAATCAATACTATAAAACCGGAGATTGGACACATACAAAAACCGAGAAATCGATTATTGATTTGTGTCAGAAAATCAACAAATACGGTCATCATCTAACATTGGAAGACCTAAAGGCTGATCCTTACACCAGCCAGATCCCGAATTTGAACGAAGGAACAGTACAAACAGTAATTGATTCCATAAAAGTAAAGCTTGACAAAGGCATGAAGGCTGACAATGATGAGGTGATTTACCATACAGGACCTCACCACGATGACATCATGTTGGGAATTATGCCATACACCAATCGCCAGATGCGTTCGGCAAGCAATGAAATTCACTTTTCGGTGCTAACTTCAGGTTTTACGGCCGTGACCAACGGATTCATTATTGGTGTGTTAAAAGAATGCCAGGCTTTCATTGCACAAGGAGAAATTCAAATGCTCGATTATGCCGATTTCTTTGAGGAAGGATATAGCAAAAAATGGGACAAAGATGTTTCTCACTTTCTGAATTCGGTTGCAGAGCGCAATGAAATTGGAAAACGCAGAGGACTTTGTCACCGTGTAATTCGTTCGGTAGTTGGAATCTGGAAAGTACAAGACAGATATCACCTGAATAAAGTGATTGCCAGTGTAATTGGTGAGTTGGAAAGCTCGTACGATGGAGGTAAGAATTCGCCTGAGGTGCAGAAAATGAAGGGAATGGTGCGCGAGTTTGAAGAAGAACTGGTATGGGCTCACTTTGGAATACCTGTTCGTAATGTTCATCACCTGCGCCTGGGATTCTATAAAGGAGACATTTTTACCGAACTGCCAGAAAAGAACAGGGATATGCTTCCGGTTTTGGAAGAGTTTAGAAAATACAAACCAAGTACCATTAGTTTGGCTATGGATCCTGAAGGAAGTGGTCCTGATACTCACTATAAGGTTTTACAGGCCATTGCCGGAGCCGTTAAGGAGTGGGGAGAAGAAGAAGATCTTTCCAAACTTAGAATTATTGGTTACCGAAATGTTTGGTTCAAGTACCATCCGGCTGATGCCGATTATATTGTACCAGTATCGCTAAATGCACTTGATGTACTGGAAAATTCATTTACCGAATGTTACATGAGCCAGGTAAATGCTTCTTTCCCAAGTTACGAGTACGATGGGAAATTTAATGAATTGACTCAGAAAGTTTGGGTTCAACAATTAAAGCAAATTCAACTTTTATTGGGTAAAAACTTCTTCTACGAGAACGATCATCCATTGGTGCGTGCAACTCATGGTTTGGTTTACATGAAAGAAATGACTGCCGAAGAGTTTGTTGCAATGGCAAAAGATTTGGAGAAAGCAGTAGAAGAAAATCCGTTTTAGTACCACACATAAATACCATAGGATCGGAGAGTTTAGGCTCTTCGGTCCACCTTTTTTAATGAAACAATATCAGGTAAACAAGATAACAGAAACACTTGCAATTAAGGGGGAAGCAAGATCTTTGTTTTGGGACAAGGCAGAGGTGTTATCAGATTTTTCCTTAGCATGGAATAGTGAGCATGCGCAAGCAACCGAATTTAGAGCCTTGTACAACGATCAACATTTCTTTTTTAGGTTTGATGTTGAAGATGATCATGTTCTGACATTTATTGAACAAGATCATAAGCTGGAAGTAGTTGATTCTGATCGGGTAGAGATATTTTTTAGAAAGAATGATCAATTAAAACCATACTATTGCCTGGAAATGGATGCAAGAGGCAGGGTTTTGGATTATGAAGCCAATTACTATCGCGATTTCGATTATGAATGGAATTGGCCTGGTGATTTGGATGTGAAAGCATCTGAAAACAGTAAGGGCTATGTGGTAGAAGGTGCGATAAGTTTACAATCGCTTAGGAATTTAGGGATTTTAAAAGAGAATAAGATAGAGGCAGGATTGTACAGAGGATTTTGTACTCACCTGCCTGATAAAAATAGAGGAGCAGGATTCAAGTGGATTTCGTGGGTGAAACCAGATTCCGCCAAGCCAGATTTTCATATTCCTTCATCGTTTGGAGTTTTAAATCTGGAGAAGTAAAATTGACAATCACTGTTTGCAGAATAAGATAGAAAGAGAATGACTGAATTAGCAATTGGAATAGATATAGGAGGTACAAATACGGTGTTTGCCTGTATCGATTCGTTGGGAAATATAGTGGCGGAAGGAAGTATTCCAACTCAGACAAGGGAAGATTTCGAAGATTATATTGAAGATTTGATTGCTGCAATTCGCACTTCCATTGACCAATCGAAGCAGGAGGTAAAAATTGTAGGAGTTGGACTGGGAGCACCAAATGGAAGTTACAGGGCTGGAACAATTGAAAATGCTGCAAATTTAAGATGGAAAGGAAGCCTTCCAATTGCACAATTAATTGCGGAAAAATTGAATGTTCCGGTAAAGGTTACCAACGATGCAAATGCTGCAGCATTGGGCGAAAGAATATTTGGTGGCGCAAAAGAGATGTCCGATTTCATGGTAATTACCCTTGGAACCGGATTGGGTAGTGGTATAGTTGTGAATGGTGATTTGCTATACGGATACGAAGGTTTTGCAGGCGAGGTAGGCCATGTAATTGTTCGTCCGGGAGGCAGGGAGTGCGCATGTGGCAGAAAAGGCTGCCTGGAAACCTATGTGTCGGCTACCGGTGTAAAAAGAACCGTTTACAAATTGTTGGCAAAACATTTAGGAGATAGCACTTTGCGTGATATTCCTTTCAATGATCTGAATGCAAAAATGGTTGCCGATGCTGCCAATAAAGGCGATTTGGTTGCTTTGGAAACTTTCAAATATACGGGCAAGATGTTGGGAGAGGCTTTGTCGAATGTTGCGTCGGTAACAGCACCAGAGGCAATTTTTCTGTTTGGTGGATTGGCCAAAGCGGGAGATTTATTATTCGAACCAGTACAAAAAGTAATGGAAGAAAATCTCTTGTTCCTTTACAAGGATAAGATTAAATTGCTGCCATCACAATTGGGCGATAATGCCGGGGTTTTTGGAGCAGCAGCCATAATTTGGAACGATGAAAAAATTACATCGACACTTGAAAAAGACTTAATACCAAAACAAATACTTACCAAAACACATGGAAATGACTAAACTACAACATTTGATGTTTGCACTGCTCATTGGATTGGTGTTTACATCTTGTAAAGAACCGGTTCCTATGGATTTAGCAAAAGAAAATTTGATTCCAAAGCCAGTAAAACTAGAAGCTACAGGAAGCTCATTCGAATGGACGAAGAATACTCAAATTCATATCCAAAAAGGAAATGAGGAAACGAAAAAGATTGCCAATCATTTGATTGAAATGATTCAGCCAGCCACTGGTTTTCAACCTAAAATTAAGGAGCTGAAAACACCACTGGGAAGTCGCGGTATCTCCTTAATTCTTGACGAAAAATATAAAAACTTAGGAAAAGAGGGGTATCATTTAATGATTGATGCCCGAAAAATTTCATTACAGGCGTTTACTGCAGAAGGTTTGTTCAGGGGAATTCAGACCCTTCGTCAGTTGTTGCCGGCAAAAATTGAGGCAAAAGAAACACAAGAAGGTCCATGGCTAATTGCCAGTGGAACAATCGAAGACCATCCTCAGTATGGATATCGTGGTGCGATGTTGGACGTAGTTCGCCATTTTTTCGATGTAGATGAGGTGAAGCAATACATTGATTACCTGGCAGCTTATAAAATGAATGTTTTGCATTTGCATTTAACCGATGACCAGGGATGGAGAATTGAGATTAAATCGTGGCCTAAACTAACTGAAATTGGTGGAAAAACTGAAGTAGGTGGAGGAGAAGGAGGATTCTACACACAGGAGCAATACAAAGAGATTGTGCAATATGCTGCCGACCGATTTATTACCATTGTACCTGAAATAGATATGCCGGGCCATACCAATGCAGCTTTGGTTTCTTATGCCGAATTAAATGCCGATGGAAAAGCAAGAAAGCCATATACCGGAACAAAGGTTGGTTTCAGTACTTTGGCTACCAATAAAGAAATTACCTACCAATTTATCGATGATGTAATTCGAGAATTGGCTGCCTTAACACCAGGTGAGTACATTCATATTGGTGGAGATGAATCGCATGTAACCAAAAAGAAGGATTACATCAAGTTTGTAGAACGAGTACAGAAAATTGTTGAAGCTCACGACAAAAAAGTAATGGGTTGGGCCGATATCGCGGCAGCGAAATTAAACGAAACAGCAGTTGCGCAGTTCTGGCAAACCAAACCTACAAATGCACTAAAAGCAGTTGAGCAAAATGTAAAAATATTAATGTCGCCGGCAACTCGTGCATACATGGATATGCAGTACGATTCCATTTCTCCGCTAGGATTACATTGGGCAGGTTACCTTGAAGTTGATAAAGCTTACAATTGGACATTGGAAGGCAATGTAGAAGGCATTGACAAGGAAGATATTCTAGGAATTGAAGCTCCGCTTTGGGCTGAAACCATCGAGACCATGGACGATATTGAATACCTGATTTTCCCTCGCTTGTTGGGATATGCAGAATTGGGCTGGTCGCCTGATCAAAACAATTCATGGGATGAATACAAAGTTCGCCTGGGAAAACAAAAAACAAGATTTGAGCTTCAGGATATCAATTACTATCAGTCTAAATTGGTTCCCTGGACCGATGAGAAAATGGATGAAGAGAAAAAATAGTTTGTTTTAAGTGATAATTTTTACACCCAAAGAGAAGATGCATTCTGATCTTTGGGTTTTTTGCTGTCAAAAAAAAACGGCTGTAAGCATCAACTTACAACCGTTTATATGTTTTAATCGAACTCAGGTTTTAAGCTAAGCGCTTATTTTGTGGTCTGATCGATAATCAATTTCACTGCTCTTTGGCAAGCCGGGCAGAATTGGTTGTGACGTGTAAACATGATACAGTTGGCAGCACTTCGATATAAACCTTTCGATTTGTACTGTGCACCTTCAAAAGCACCAACTTTACCACTGTGTTCCATATTCGACAGTAGTTCAGTATCCCAGGCGCGCTTCTTGATAAAGAATTCCTCCATCACCTTTTCTTCAACCTTAGCCTTACGCATTTCAACACGTTTTTTCTGTACTTCGATACTGTGTTTGTCGTACTTTTCTTTTTCCCAAGGCGTTGGCATCGGAGTGCCAGGTGTTAGAATGTCTTTCCATTTAATGGTTTCCGGATCGGTGTTAGCAGTCACATTCAATTCCCATGGCTCAAGGTGTTCAGCATCCATTTCGTATGCCGTTGCCGAGGTGTAATACTCATCAGCCAAATCGGCAAAATGATGACCAAACTCGTGAACAAACAAATACTCCTGGAATGCATTATCAACCGCAGCAGTAATGTACAAGTTGTATATACCGCCACCACCATAAATTGAATCGTTCATTAAAATGGCAGTAAACTCGTAAGGAACAGCAGCTGCAGCATCTCTAATTTTTTTATTGTCGTAACCCAAAGCATAACGCTCCGAACCAAAAGCTCCGTAGGTAACCGATAGAGCCGATCGTGTGTAAATATCCTGGTGAGGGTGGTTTACGCCAGAATCAGGAGAAGGTGTTTCTACTGCTCTGATCGAAAATTTATCCTTAAATGCAGCGAAAGGCTCAGTGTTTAAAAGAACTTCGGCAAATCGCTCTGCATCTTTCTTGAATTTTGGCATATCTTCTTTCGCATAACCTTCACCTAACACAACGATGTCCACTTGCTTTTCAGGAGCACCATTCACAACAATATCAATGGTATTGTAATGATTTTTAACTGCAGAAGGGAATGCCCTGTGGTGCTTAGGATCAACCATATAAGTCCATACCGGATCGAAACCATTTTTAATGTTTCTCTTTAGAATGGTTAATTCTACCTTTTGTTTAGGCCATGGAAAACGTACCGATTCGTGAAAGCTTCCCCATTCTTTTTCAGCCTCAGGAGTGGTTTCCCATTCGCCATAAATGCTCGAGTAACCTCTTGAGTAAAGCAATTTGCCGGTTTTAGGATCTTTAATTTCAAAGAAATACTTTCCAAGGTTTAGTTCATCCAGCAAAGCTGTTTTGCTTCCTGCCCATTCGCCATCGTTTACCATTTGGTCGAAGGCAAAGTGTTCTTCGTTGGCATTACCAATATGACTGTAGTCTAAACGCATGGTTGCGTTGGTAAAGTAGTCTGCATATTGTGCTTGTGCTACAAATGAAAGGCTCACCAATAACAAAGCAAATGCGATAATTTTTTTCATGATATAGTGTTTTTGTTCGGGTTTTAATTCATGCACAAGATAAAGAATATCGCCGACAGGAAAGATGTTGAATGTCATGCTTCACAAAATTTCAAATCAAAGACTAAATCTTGTGGTCTGAAGTGGTCAGGCAATCAATTTTGAAGCTGTAAAATGGTAATTTTTGGATTGATTTAAAATTGGTCGACCAGTCGAAAAGGATTGTGATTCTCCAAAATTATGCCAAATCATGAAAAAAAAATGAAAAAAAAATCGATTGCCGGAAAGTGTTGTATCTGCTAATATTCAAGCCTGTTGGAGCGTGTTGAAATAGACTTTGTGAAGGTGTGATATTTTGAAATAAAAAAATAGTCCGTATATTTGGTCAACCAATTAGTGGACGAACAGACGTTAGTCGAGTAGTTTTTAGATATGGAAATATTAGAAAGTTTTAAAACGATTGAAATTGATAGTCCGGTTGACAAGATCATCCGTCAGATTAGAGATTTGATCGTTGCTGGTTATTTAAGAACAGGAGACAAATTACCTTCCGAGAGAAAATTGTCTGAAAAATTTGGCATTGGTAGAACTCATATCCGTAATGCCATTAAGAAATTAGAGTTCTATGGAATTCTAACCACTCATCCACAAAGTGGTGTTGTTGTAAATGGGGCAGACCTTGGTGCCATGGAAGGACTCATTACCAATGTCATGAAAATTGAGCGCCCAGACTTTTTCTCACTGGTAGAAACCAGGTGTTTCATGGAGATATTTTCGGTTCAGCAAGCTGCAGTAAGAAGAAGCGAAGAGGATCTTGAAAATTTGGAGAAAGCTCACCTTGCCTTAAAAGAAAAGATAGATAATGACTTGCCTGCCGAGAATGAGGATTTCTTGTTCCACCTAAAAATTGCAGAAGCAAGTCATAATTCTGTGATTAAAACTCTCATGTTAATTGTCTTGCCTGATATTCTTGAAATTTATAGAAAAGAGAATGTATGTACTGGTGATGGTTTAAAAAAATCACTGGCAGAACATGAAGGCATTTTAAGGGCGATCAGACAGAAGGATTCTGACCTGGCTGCCAGATATATGGAAGAGCACTTACAGGATGTGCTCGATTTTAGTAGGAAAAAAATAAGTGTGTAAACAAAACTAATCCTGTTGCTCCTCTAAGCAGGAACGATGCGATTGGATATTAATCAATTTAATTTCAAATGCTTTTTAAGCTTTTTAATTATCAGATTGGGCCCTGGATGATTAGCTGAGTCGGAAAAAGTATTGATCTATAGAACCTAATAACTAACTAATTTTACTAAATTAAAGTGAAATGAAAAGAAAAATCCTAATGCTAATAGCTTTATTAACAGGGTTCTCCTCTTATTTGTTTGCCCAGCAAACGATTACGGGGAATATTGTTGATAAAACAGATAACTCACCTTTAATAGGTGTGAGTATATACGAAAAGGGTACAACAAATGGTACTGTTACTGATTATAATGGAAACTACACAATAAGTGTTGCCGGAGCAGAGAGTGTTTTGGTATATTCATTTGTAGGTTATGAAACAATAGAAAAGCTTGTAGGATCGGAAACAGCTATTAATATTGTAATGGGTGTTGATGCCGAAAGTTTGGAAGAAGTGGTGGTAATTGGGTACGGTACCCAAAAGAAATCACACCTTACCGGGGCAATTTCGAAAGTTGTGAACGATGACATGGAGCAAGTTGCAGTAGCTCGTGTTGATGACGCTTTGGTTGGAAAAGTTTCTGGTGTAAACATTCAGGCAACCGATGGTGGGGCAGGTACAGCACCAACCATTAGAATTAGAGGTACAGGATCGATTAGTGGAAGCTCCGATCCGCTAATTGTTGTTGATGGTATCGTTGTTGATTCTGATTACCTGGGCAACCTGGATATGAACGATGTTGAGTCGTTTGAGGTATTAAAAGATGCTGCTTCGGCTGCAATTTACGGTTCCAGGGGTGCAAATGGTGTAATCATGATTACATCGAAGCAAGGTAAAGAAGGAAAAACCAAATTCAACTACAACTCTTATATCGGTTTTAAAGAGGCTCACCAAAGTGATGATTATTACTTTACAGTTGCCGAAACTGCAGCTGCCGAATTGGCTGCTACAGGTGCACTTTCTGCAAAAACTCAGTACAAGCAAATGATTGGTGTTGACAGAGACTGGCAGGATGTGATTTTTGATGGTGGTACAATTCAAAATCACTCGTTTAGTGCAAGAGGTGGAAGTGAGAGTACGAAATTTAGTACTTCATTAAACTATTTGCATGATGAAGGTGTTCTTTTAACCGATGATTACAAAAAGTACAGTTTAAAATTAAAACTGGATACAAAAATTTCTAAAAACTTCTCTTTAGGAGTGAATTTGTCTCCTTCATTTTCAAACAGAAGAAGATTCGATGGTTCTACTCATGATATCCTGCGTCAAACTCCTTGGTTGCCAGTTTATCACGACGAGCATACCATTCAGTTTGTTGATCGAAACAATTACCCTGATGTACAGGTAGGTGATTACGCCAATCAACGTCATTTTGACAATTACATCCTGGATGGTCAGGAAGTAGACATTAGTAATACTTCGAATGTGAATCCGGCAGCGAAAGTTTTGGAAAGAGATTATACCTACAAGAAGTTTAAAATGTATGGTAGTCTTTATGCCAAGTATAAATTCACAAAAGGATTAAGCTTTAAAACTTCGGTTGGTGGTTCATTCCAGAATACAGATGTTCGAAGATGGCAAGGACCAAAGGCACACAGAAATGGTGCAGACAACACTCAGTTGTTTGAGTCAGCTCAAAACAGATTCCATATCGTAAATGACAACTTCTTTAACTTCAACAGAAGATTTGGTGACCACGATATTAGTGCAATTTTAGGGATGTCGGTTGAAGCCTGGGAAACTGAATTTTCAAGTATGTCGGGTACAGATTATGCATTCGACTACATTCAAAATATGAGTGCAGCAGGTACAATTAGTGCGGCTGAATCGGGAAAATATGAAGAACGTTTACTGTCTTTCACAAGTAGGGTAAATTATGCATATAAAGACAAGTATTTGGTATCGGCTAGTTTCAGACGCGATGGTAGTTCACGCTTTGGTTCGGATACGAAGTATGGTAATTTTAGCGCATTCTCATTGGGTTGGAGACTAAGCGAAGAAGATTTCTTAAAGAACAGTTCTGTTATCGATAACCTGAAACTTAGATTTAGTTATGGTGTAACGGGTAACAATGCAATTGATGCAAGCACAGTATATGAAGAGCATTATCCTTATTTGGCATTGCTGGAAACCTCTACATCTGTTGTAAATGGTTCAGCAGTAACAGGTTTTAATGCCTTGAATATTGCCAACCCTGATTTAGGATGGGAGAAATCGGTAGAAATTAACCCTGGTATTGACTTCATGTTATTCAATGGCGTGCTTTCAGGTTCGTTCGAGTATTATAAAAGAACCAGTGATAACCTGATTTTGGAAAACCCGGTTTCTTCAACTACAGGTTTCGATGCAGCATTAATTAACCGAGGTGAAGTACAAAATAGTGGTATTGAGCTGGAGTTAAGATCGAGAGTGAAAATTACCAACGATTTAACCTGGACAGGTACTTTATTGGCTTCGAAGAACAAAAACAAGTTGAACGATTTTGCTGAATCAAATGGCCAGATTCAAAGTGTTGATTCTAAGCGTGCAGCAGAATGGATTAACATGGAAGGCCTTCCAATTTCATCATTCTACGGTTGGGTTGTAGATAGAGATATTCCACTGGAGTATATCAAAAATCCTTACCATCCGGTAGGTGGAGAAGCACAGGATGTTTATGTGAAAGATTTAAATGGTGATGGTATTATTGATGATGAAGATAAAGCCGTTCTTGGTAACCCTTATCCTGAATTGATTTGGAGTTTCTCAAGTGAGTTCAATTATAAAAACTTCGATTTCAGCTTCATGTTCCAGGGATCACACGGTGCAGAGGTGAGAAATATGGGAGACCAGTACATCTTCAATCAGTTTAACAGCAGCCAGGATTTCGATCCAGCAATCACACCTGATCAGGAATTTATTAAAGCAAAAATTTTCACAGATGATATTATTCAGGATGCTTCTTACATCTCATTAAGAAATATAAATCTTGGATACACTTTCGGAAAAGGATTGTTAGGTAAAACATTCATCGAAAAGGCAAGAATTTATGTATCTGCACAAAACTTACTTTACTTAAAAGCAGACGATTATACCGGTTTTAACCCTGAGTCTATTGACAATACCTCTCCAACAACCTATGGTTACCAGAGAGCAGGTTCTCCGGTTTACAGAACAATTAGTGTAGGTGTAAATGTAGATTTTTAATCTAAAAAATGATGATAGACATGATCAAATATATAAGCAAAATAGCAGTGCTTCTGTTAATGGTAGTATTTACCGCTTGTGAAGACACTTTTTTGAGCCCAGACCCTACGGGGGTGATTACCTCTTCAAACTTCTTTTCGGATGATACAGAATTAGAAGCCGCCATCATTAATATGTATGATGGGATACAAGGCGTAAACTCTACAAGTACCAGCGATAATCATGGTGTAATGTATGAGTTTTATATCACCGAAATGAGAAGTGACAATACCCAAACCAAGAGTAGTGAAGGTGAAGATGCACAATTTGAAAGTTTTACTGTAGAAGCTACAAATGGTAGAGTTGCTGATTATTACGATAGTTATTACAATATTATTTACAGAGCAAACCTGGTTTTGGAAAATCTTGGAGTGGCTTCTGAAGATGCCAAAGGCGCTTTTGAAGGTGAAGCAAAGTTTGTAAGGGCTTATGCATATTTCAACCTGGTAAGATTGTTTGGCGATATTCCTTTGGTAGATAAGGTAATTAGTCCATCGGATGCTGAAACAGCCTACACTCGTGTAGCTACTGCAACAATTTATGATTTAATTGAATCTGATTTGCAAACAGCAGTAGCAAATCTTGATAATACCTACAAAGGGAGAGCTTCAAAAGCTGCTGCCCAGGCATTATTGGCGAAAGTATATTTAACACAGGGTGAAAATTACGACCTGGCACAAGGATTATGTGAGGACGTAATGAGTAGTGGTTTTGCTTTGGAATCTAATTTCAAAGATGTTTTCTACAATGAATTGAACGACGAAATCATTTTCGCGATTGAATACATTGGCGATATCGTGGATGATAGTCAGAACTTTTCGGCTGAATGGTTAAATGCAGTAGGTAGAACCAGTGGTGTAAACTATGTAACTGCCGATGCTCGTGAAGCTTTAGATGCAATGGGTGGAGACAGAACCATGTACTCATACCGTCAGGATGCATTGCAAACTGAAAAATACCAGGTGGTTAAATACCTTCCTAACGGGGATAGTAATTTAGGTATCGATCCTACTTCAGGTGATCCTCAGAGAGCAGGAAACGACTGGATTGTATTGCGTTATGCAGATGTTTTGTTAATGCATGTTGAAGCAATTATGGCTGGAACGAACGAAACTTCAAGCTCTACAGCAATTAGCTCTTTCATGGAAGTAAGAAACAGGGCAGGAATCACTGATATGGTGAGCTCGATTACAAAAGAAGAGTTGTTAAACGAAAGAAGAGTTGAGCTGGCATTCGAAAATCACAGATTCTTTGATTTGGTGCGCTTCGGAATGGCTCAGGATATTTTATCAGCATTTTCTGCTGAAACAGGCGGAAGCTTTTCATCAACTGATTTATTGTTACCAATCCCTCAAAGAGAAATTAACTTGAGTAATGGCTTGCTAACACAAAATCCTGGATACTAAGATTTGTTTAACGATTAATTTGATTTAAAATGAAAAATAACATATTGAATTTAAAGCTAAATCAAAGTTCTGTTTGGAAGTTGATGATCTTGGTATTCGCACTTTCTGTTACAGCTTGTGATTTTGAATACGACTTGCCGGAAGAAGGATCGAAGGCAGATGAAACACCACCTAGTGCATATTTTACTTATGCACAAGGACAGGGTACCGAAGAGGAATGGAAAGATTATACTTTTTCGAATTTATCCAATAGTGCAACAGACTATGCCTGGGATTTCGGAGATGGTAATACATCAACCGATAAAGATGGGAAAAACACCTATGCAGGTGAAGGAACCTATACGGTAACGCTTACAGCTTCTGATAAACTTGGGGCAAGCAGCACTTACTCAGAAACCATAGAAGTGGTTAAACCAGAAGAGCCGGAAGCAATTGTTCCTGTGATTTTAGAGAACAGTTTTGAAGACTTGACTTTGCCTGATGGTACAGGTGATGGTAGAGATTCATGGAGAAATGATTTTGGTGGCGTAATTCAAATTACCGGCAGTCCGGTATATGATGGATCGCAGGCAGCAAAATTCCCTTCAGCTGGCGATAGAGTAGCTTACCAGGATGGTATTGCTGTGTCTCCTAATACCGACTACATTCTTACCTATTACTACACCATGAAATCTGGTACTGGTAATTTAACGGTTAAGGTTTTGGGTGGAACAATTAGCGATTTATCTGAGGCAGATGCTGCTACTTTAGGTGAGCATGTTGGTACAGATACTTCCGATCCGGATACCTATGTGAAAGTTTCAGTTCCATTTAATACCGGAACCAACGGAACAGTGGCTATCCTGATTACCAACGAAGGTGTTGAGTGTAGAGCAGATTTATTGGAAATTGAAGTGGCACTATAAAACTGATATCAAATGCTTAAATCAGTAAAACAGATCATTTCTATAGTACTTAGTTTGTTTTTGACAATTACAATTATTAGCTGTCAGGGTTCATCTGATGATCCATCTGATGAGATACCTGAAATCATTACTCCTGAAGAAAAAGAGGATGATTTCAAATTGCCAGATATTGATTTAAGTAACTGGAAAGTAACACTTCCGATTGGAAATCCTTCGGAAGTGCTACCTCCCGAGATATTAAACTATGCAAACAACGAATCCTTAAAGCCATTCATGTACAACGATTCTATCGAAGGAGCACTGGTTTTTTATACCTATCCCGAGGCATCAACTGCTAACTCTTCTTATTCGAGAACTGAATTAAGAGAGTTGATGAATCCGGAGGATAAAGGGAAAACAAACTGGACATTTGCCCAGGGTGGATACATGAAAGGAACTTTAGCCATGGGAGGTATTTCGAAAGATGAGAATGATAAATACCACAGGGTGATTATCATGCAAATTCATGGCAGACTAACAGATGAGCAGAGAGATTTAATCGGCGCCAAGGATAACAATGCTCCACCAATGCTAAAAATATACTGGACCAACGGAGAAGTTAGAGTAAAGACGAAGGTGCTTAAAAATCTTAATGATTCATACGAAGAGCTGCTCGAAACAGATGCCTGGGGCGATGATGAAGGCTATACCTTTTCAGAAGCTGTTGGCTTTGGGAAATTCACTTTGGAAGTGAAGGTATCCGATGGAAGAATGGAAGTCATTCTGAACGATAAGGAATCGGTTGTATACGATGATATCCACATTGAAAAATGGGGAGTGTTCGAAAATTACTTTAAAGCAGGGAATTACCTGATATCACTCGATGAAAATGCTTACTCAACAGTAAAATATTTTGACTTGGAAGTAAGTCATTAATCGATGATGAATTCTTTACTGCAGGTCTCAGTCCTAAAGCTTGGATCGAGCCTGGTAATGATGTAACAATACAGTTTACAGCATATTAGATTAGTAGTTTAGAAGTTAGCAGTGAACACAAGAGTCCGTACTGTAATATGCGGACTCTTCACCAGGCTAAGTCTAAAAAAGTAGAAATTAGTACTCAAGCTGTCCGAATCGCATGACTAGAATTATTTGCATATTCTTTATTCTATTTTCTCTTAGGCTATCAGCTCAAGAGTCGAAAGTTCCTTATGATCGAATACTAGGGAATGATGAGATCATTGAACTTTTAGATGTAGATGCCGATGCCAAACTGAGAAGAATTCAATCAGATTATCAATCTGGTCGGAAAGAGAAGGCATTGCAAGCTTTGACTGAATATTTTAAGGAAAAATTATCGGATCGTTACTTTTTCAGTTGGAAAAATTTTGGTCAGCGATTTGAGATGTACAACAAAATGTACTCCGGCAGAAAAGAGTATCATCAAAAGAAAGCAAAGCAACATCTTGATTTGTACCCTGCCAAAACCCATTGGAAAATTCCATTTACCAATTTAAAAGGGGAGCAGGTTAGCTCGTATCCGTACAGGCATTTAACAAGACAGCATAAAGCTGGAGATATTGCTTTGCTTTTTCATTATACCGAAAACGAAAGCTATTTACACTATATCCCAAAACAAGCCGAATCGCTAAATGAGGCATTCGAAAACAAGCAGTTTGAAACGATAGAGGATGGAAATGGTGTTTACGAAGCTTACAGGGCAGGAAACAGGATGTACAACTGGTTGTTTGTGCACCATTGTTTGTTAGCCTCCGAAAAATACAGCTGGAATGAACAGTTAACAATGATAAAGACCTTTTTGCACACCGGTGCGAAATTAAATGTTCACAACCAGAAATATAAAGAAGGAAATCATCAAACCAGGGGAATGAGCGCCCTGAGTATGCTCGCCATTTTATTTAGAGAATTTATAGGAGTAGACCAGTGGCAGCAAACAGCAATTGCCAGGTTGGAAGAGCATCTTGAAAAGGAAATTTATCCCGATGGTTTTCAGTTCGAAAGATCGGTTCACTACCATATCGATGATATTGACAACTATTTCTATCCATATCAGTTAGCCAAAATTAATGGAATAGAATTGAACCCGATTTGGGATAATAGATTAAAAGGCATGTTTAATGCAATGTTGCAGTTGGCAATGCCAAACAAGAACTTGCCTGTTCTACAAGATGATACAAAAGATCCCTGGGCAGAAGTAAATAAGGTAGGAGATATTATGGCTTTAGGCTCAGCTTTGTTTGGGGATAAAAACTTAAAATATTTTGCAGGCAAAAAAATACCATCAAAGTATTATTGGTTGTTAAGTACCGAGCAAGTAGAAAAGTACAAAACGGCAAAAGCAAGTAAACCAAAAATGAGTAGTACAGACTTGCCATATACAGGTTATTACGTAATGCGTAACAGCTGGAAAGAACAGAATCTGTATATGGTAATAAGTGCAGGACTATCGGAGGAAAAACCAGATCATCAGCATGGTGATATGTTGGGAGTGCAAGCCTATGCTTATGGGAATATGCTTTTACCAAATTACCAGGTAAGATATTATTTGAATGATTTGGAAGAGTTTAAAAATTCATGGACGAAAAGTGTTGCTGTAGTTGATTCGGTTCTTCATGGCAGGGAATGGAAAGGAAATAAAGGTGGTAGTGGATTTGGCAAATGGGGAAAGTTACCTACCCCTAAACTTATCAATTGGACAACAACTGATGAAATGGATATTTTCATTGGTTCACATGATGGATACCGCGACCTAAATGTAGATACTTACAGACAAGTGTTTTTTATTAAAGATGGTTTCTGGATTGTTAGAGATCATTATAAATCTAAGGAAGATAAACATACTTATCAGCAAGTTTGGCAAGGACATTACGATGCTGAAAACGATATTCATGTTAGGTCGGTGTTTCCGAATGGCGCTGGTTTGGAAATTATACAATTGGGGCACCGACCTGATTTTTTAAGAAAAAAATCTGCTCGAGGTAAAGGGAGAATAGTATTCGAAGCAGAAAATCAGAAGAATACAAGCTTTACAAGTTTACTGTATCCATTTAAGGATTTTGAAAATAGAATACATGCGAACTCAAAATATGATGATTTACAATTAGCAGGTTGGCATTTTTTTAGTAAACCAGAGCGTCAAGGAATTGATTGTAATTGTAAAACCGGCCTAAGTAAAAATGGCATAACATTACTTTTTGATTGTTCGCAACTTAAGATTCAGAATACGGAAATTTTATTGAGCAATCCATCAGATTTACTGATTAAGAAAAATGGTGTAGAATGGGAAATTGCTAATTGTGGGATTTCAAGAATAAAATTAAGCATAGGCGATCATGCAGTTGAATTGCTATCAGGAAAATCAGTTCGAATTGAATTATAAGGATTAACATACAATGCAAAACGTAAAAACATACATTCTCTTATTCATGTTCATTGCCATTGGCAATTGGGCACATTCACAATCTCATCCTAAATTAATTTTGACGCAAAAAGGAGTCAAAGAAATTAGGGCGCAAATTGATCAATTGCCACTTATGCAGTCATCGCTGGATAAGGCAAGAGCTTTTGTTGATCAGGAAATGGCAAAAGGGATTGATGTTCCTGTACCCAAAGATATGGCTGGCGGTTATACCCACAATCGCCATAAGAAAAACTACATGCTGATGCAAAAGGCTGGCGTGTTGTTCCAGATTACGCAGGAAGAGAAATACGCGCTTTTTGTGCGCGATATGTTATTGGAATATGCAAAGATGTACCCAACACTTGATGTGCATCCTGTGAAACGCTCTTATGCTCCTGGTAAAATATTTTGGCAAAACCTGAACGATGCAAACTGGTTGGTGTATACAAGCCAGGCTTACGATTGTGTTTACGATTTCTTGTCGGCCAAAGAGAGGAAAACCCTGGAAAAAGACCTTTTCCGTCCCTTTGCAGATCACCTTTCGGTTGATTCTCCTCAATTCTACAACAGGGTACACAACCACAGTACCTGGGGAAATGCAGCGGTTGGAATGATTGGTTTTGTGATGAATGATCAAGAGCTAATCGATCGTGCATTTTACGGATTGAAATCGGATAACATTAAAGAAGACCAAAAAGACAACGATGGCGGACTAATTAAGATGCAAGGAGATGGAAAAGCTGGATTTTTTGCCCAGTTGGATCACCTGTTTTCGCCTGACGGATATTATACCGAAGGACCATATTACCAGCGTTACGCAATGTATCCTTTCGTAATGTTTGCTGAAGCAATTGAGAATTGCCGTCCCGATGTAAAAATCTTCGAATATCGCGATTCTCTTTTGGTAAAAGCGGTTCAAACCTTACTCAACCTTACCGATGTAAATGGATTGTTTTTTCCAATTAACGATGCTCAAAAAGGCATGTCTTATTTGTCGAGAGAGTTGGTGTCGTCGGTGAATATAGTATACCATTTTGGAGGTGAAGATCCAGGATTGTTGTCGGTGGCCGAAAAGCAAGGAGAAGTGATGCTGGACGATACAGGTTTATCGGTAGCCAAAGCTATTAAAGAGGGGAAGCAAAGAGCCTATCAGAAAAAATCAGCCAATTATGGCGATGGAGCTTCGGGAGAAGAAGGCGCATTGGGGATTCTTCGTGCAGGCAAAGCCGATGCAGAACTTTGTTTGGTGATGAAGAACAGCTCGCAAGGAATGGGGCATGGTCATTTCGACAAGCTGTCCTTCTCCTTATACGACAATAAAGGTGAGGTTTTGCAGGATTACGGAGCTGCACGATTTGTAAATATCGAACAAAAATTTGGCGGTGGTTACCTAAAAGAGAACAAAAGTTGGGCGAAACAAACAGTTGCTCATAATACGCTTGTGGTAGATCGAATTTCACACTTCAAAGGAAGCACAGATACTGGCAATAAATACCATTCTGAACCTTATTTGTTTGATGCAGGCAATGAGCAGATTCAAATTGTGAGTGCTAAAGAAAGGAATGCATATCCTGGAACAGAAATGCACAGAACTTTAGCTCTGATATCGGATGATAAGTTTGAGAAGCCGCTGGTTTTGGATGTGTTTAAGGTGAAATCTGATGAGGAAAAACAATTGGAGCTGCCTTATCATTTCTTTGGGCAAATTATTTCTACCAATTGCGAATATCAGGTAGCAGAACCTCTTACAAAAATGGGAGATGCATATGGATACCAGCACTTGCGCCTGGAAGCCGAAGGACTAACTGATGAGGGAAGTGCCAAGCTATCGTGGTTTGTAAACGACCGATTCTATTCCATTACAAGCGCTGTAAATTCTGAAGATAAATTATTACTGGTTCGTTCTGGTGCTGAAGATCCAAATTTCAATCTTAGAAGAGATCCAGCCTTTATTGTGCAAAAAAATCAGCAAAAAGAGGCAGTGTTTGTAACGCTGATTGAATCGCATGGAAAATACGACAGGGTGACCGAATTTGCTGATAACGCATTCAGCAGCATATCACAAGTTGAATTGCTATTGAATAGTGATGATTATACGGCTGTTTCCTTCGAGGATAAAAAGAACAACAAATGGATGTTGATTCTTGCCAATAGAGATGCTGGCAAAAAGTCGAAACATCAGCTTAGAATAAATAAAACTGATTATGAGTGGACTGGTGCATACCATTATGTGCCTGCCCAATAAGGAATACAAGTCAAAACTGATTAATAAAAACGAAAACCATGAAATTGTTTAAACCTCTCACATTACTATTGTTTGTAGGATTTATTCTTACTTCTTGTGCAGAAACCAGCTCGGAAGTAAAGGTAAAAGATATGACCGAACTCGCTTCGGCTATTGATAATGCTCAGCCAGGTGATGTAATTGTAATGTCAAATGGTGTTTGGAAAAATGCTGAAATTGAATTTGTGGCAAATGGTTTGGCTAACAATCCGATTGTATTAAAGGCCGAAACCGCCGGAGAAGTTAGTATTGAGGGACAGTCGTATCTGAAAATTGCAGGTCAGTTTTTAGAGGTTCGCGATTTGTATTTTAAAAATGGGTATACGCCAATTAACAGTGTAATTCAGTTTAAAAAAGATAAAAAGAATGCTGCTTACGATTGTAAGGTAATCAATTGTGTAATTGAAAACTTTACACAGTTAGACAGAACCAAAAAAGATCATTGGGTTGAATTTTGGGGACAACGTAACGAATTGCGTTCATGCTATATTGCTGGAAAATCGAATAACGGTCCTACAGTTAGAGCTGAACTCAAAGGAAATCAACATGCCAATTGTTATCACGTTATTGCCGATAATTATTTCGGACCTCGTCCGCGTCGTGGAGGACCAAGAGGTGAAACCATGCAATTGGGCGATAGCTATACGTCTATGGTTCCATCGTATATCCAGGTAAAAAACAATTTGTTTTATGAATGTAATGGCGAGGTTGAGATTATTTCGAGCAAGACCAATTACAACAGTTTTAGCAACAATGTTTTTTACAAGTGCGAAGGATCATTGGTTCTTAGGCATGGTAATTATGCTAGCATAGATTCAAATTGGTTTATCGGCGATGATAACTCGAATAATATAGGTGGCATAAGGGTAATAAATACGGGACACTGGATTACAAATAACTATTTCTACAATCTGAAAGGCAAAGAGTTTCGTAGTCCTTTGGCTGTTATGAACGGAATTCCAAAATCTCCACAAAACAGATACAATCAGGTAACCGATGTTGTTGTGGCTCACAATACCTGGATGAATTGTGAAACACCTTTACAGTTTAGTGTAGGTTCTAATGTTGACAAAATAGATGTTTTGCCAAAGTCTGAAATTAGATCGGCTCTTCCAATTAGAACTACAATTGCCAACAATATTATTTATGGTTCTGGTAGCGATGTGCTTAAGTTTCACGACAAGCAAGGAGATATTCTATTCCAAAACAACTATGTAAATGCTGAAGTAAACTTTAAGGGATTTATAGCTTCTGAAATTCAAGTTGAAAATGATAAAGCTTTGGTGCCATTAGTTGGTATGAAAGATAAAAGTGCTGACTTGTTTGATGGATTCAACTTTGCATCAATAAAGACTGATATTTTTTCAAATGGTAGAAGTAAGAATCAAGCAGGCGCAATTTGCTCTGAGCAATTCGATGTTATGCAAGTGTTTGATTTTAATAAATACGGCGCTTCCTGGTTTTCTCCTAATAATAAGAATCATAAGGCAAATAAAATTACAGTAAAATCTTCAAAAGAATTATACGAAGCTCTTGCTAATACTAACAATGGCGATACGATTTTATTGGATGCTGAAGTTTTCGAGTTGGAAAAACCATTAGAGATTGTAAAGAGTGTAGTTATTGCTTCTCCATCAGAAAATAAATCGAATGTAACATTTGTGGCCAGCGATATTGAAACTGCATTGATTTTAGGACCAGGTGTTGATTTACATCTTAAAAATGTAAGTCTGAAAGGGAACAAAAATATGAATTGTATGATGCCGGATATGCACAATATGTCAATTGCATCAAATGTATTTGTAGAGAATTGCGAGATCCAGGATTTCAAATCGATTTATAAATCTATAAAAGGATCATTTGCTGATAAAATTCAAGTGCTTAACTCATCGATGAGCAATTTAAGCAGTGGATTTATTGTGAATTCGGAGGTAGATGCCAAAGGTGATTACAATGTAGAATTCCTGATTTTAAAGAACAATCAAATCGATAATATTAAAAACGAGTTTGTTGATTTCTATAGAGGTGGATACGATGAATCTACTATTGGTGGAAACTTTGTGTTTGAAAACAATAAGGTTAAAAACGCAGGAAAAACCGGTTCTAAAGAGATTTTGCTACAAACGCATGGAATTATAAACGTTCACATTTTAGATAACAATTTCAGTTCCATAAAATCAGGAATGGTAGCGAAATTATGGGGTGAGAAAAACAATCTTGAAAGTGGGAATGTAATTCAAGGAAATTCGAAGATTGTAACAGAAGAGTTTCTAACTCAAAAGTTAATGTATTAAGCAGTAATAAAAATGGGAAGAGGGCACAGGCTCTCAGAAATTAAAATATGTACTAAAAAAAATATAGCTAATCATGGAAAATGTAAGACAAAAATACTTTACGTCGAAAGAGATGAAATGGGAAGATCTTGGTGGTGGTGTTCAGCGCCAGTTTCTTGGGTACGACAACCAAATTATGATGGTGAAAGTGAAATTTGACAAGGGAGCAGAAGGTGCACCACACGAGCATTTTCATACTCAGTCTACCTATTGTGCAAGCGGTAAGTTCGAATTTACCATCGATGGAGAAAAGAAAATTGTAGAAGCCGGAGACGGTGTATACATCTCGCCAAATCTATTACACAGCGCAATTTGCCTGGAAGAAGGCATTCTTATTGATGTTTTTAGTCCGGTAAGAGAAGATTTTCTTGATGGGAGTGGTGTTTCTTATTTCGGTAAATAATCGTGAAATCTAAATACTAAAACTATGAAAGTAAAAGGATTAAGATGGGTAATTATTGCATTGATTTTTATTGCAACAGTTATCAATTACATAGATAGAAGTGCTTTGGGAATTATGTGGGGAAGTGAAGATCTGGATGGATCGATTTCTCAGTCGTTGGGATTAAGCAAAAATGACTATAGCTACATCCTGAACATCTTTATGGTGGCTTACGCCTTGGGGCAGCTGTTTACAGGTAAGATATTTGATAAAGTAGGAACTCGTATCGGATATGTATTATCAATTGGGATTTGGGGGCTTTCTTCTTTCTTGCATTCAACGGCTCGTGGCTTTTTGTCACTTAGTATATTCCGTAGTTTGTTGGGATTTTCTGAAGCAGGTAACTGGCCAGGAGCAGTAAAAAGTAATGCTGAATGGTTTCCAATTAAGGAACGAGCCATTGCGCAGGGATTATTCAATGCCGGTGCATCTATTGGGTCGGTAATTGCACCTCCACTTATTGCAGCACTGTTTGTAGCCTTTGGGTGGAAAGTAACCTTTATGGTGATTGGTTCATTCGGTATTGTTTGGATCATTCCATGGTTGCTAATTAACAAAGCAGGACCGAAAAAACACCCTTGGATTACCGAGAAAGAGAAAAAATACATTCTGGAAGGTCAGAGTGAAGCCGATCAGAAAGACACAGATGATGTAAAAGGAAAATCATTAAGAGAAATTTTATCTCACAAAGAATCATGGGCAGTTGTTGTTGGTCGTTTCTTCTTAGAGCCAATCTGGTGGTTATTTGTAGGATGGATGCCAATTTACCTCTTCGATGTTTACGGATTTGATGTAAAAGAAGTAGGGATGTTCCTTTGGGTGCCTTATGTAGGTGCAGCGGTTGGTAGTATTGCCGGCGGATTTGTTTCCGGAAGAATTATTGCCAAAACCAACTCTATTGATAAAGGAAGAAAAACAACCATTCTGATTGGTGGAATTATCATGCTTTTGGGTCTGATTGCAACCGTTCTTATAGGCGATACAGCAGAGAAATTTGTGGCCATTGTCTTCTTCGTACTGTTTGGGTTCCAGTTTGCCATTAGCAATGTACAAACACTTCCGAGTGATTTCTTTGGCGGCAAGTCGGTAGGATCATTGGCAGGATTAGGTGGCATGATTGGTGTATTTTCGGTAATCATCATGAACTTCCTGGTTCCTGTAGTGGTTGATAAACTTTCATACACCCCAATATTTATTGCGATTGCTGTATTTGTGCCTCTAGGAGTAGGTGCGATCTATTATTTCGCAAGAAACATTAAATCAGTAGAAAAATAGTCTAATAAACAATAATAAAACAAAGAAAATGGGTTTAGATAAAAAAGTAGCTGTAGTAACCGGTGCAACAGGAGGAATTGGTTTCGAGGTGGCAAAACGATTAGGTAAAGACGGATATACTGTGATTCTAAACGGTATTGAAGATGAAGCAGGAGCAAAAAGAGTTGAAGAGCTAAGTGCAGAGGGAATTACTGCTGAATATTACAGATTCGATGTAACAAACGACGAAGCTGTAACTTCAAATATCACTGCAATTGGCGAAAAATATGGCCAGATTGATGTTCTTGTGAACAATGCAGGAGGATTAGGTGGTAGATCGAGATTCGAGGAGATGACTACCGAATTCTACCGATTTGTGATGGCATTGAATCTTGATTCGGTATTCTTTGCTTCGCGAGCAGCCATTCCATTCTTAAAAAAATCGGAAAATGGCTCTATTATTAATTATACGTCGAATGCAGGTTGGAACGCAGGCGGACCGGGTGCAGGAATTTATGGCACTTCGAAAGCGGGTGTTCATGCCATTACAAGAGCATTGGCAAAAGATTTGGCAGAATATGGAATTCGTGTAAATGCAGTATCTCCGGGTACAATCGATACACCATTCCATGCTCAGATTAAATCTACAAAACCTGAAGTTTTTGCATCCTGGAAAAACAACATTTTGTTGGGCAGATTGGGTCAGCCAGAAGAAGTTGCTTCTGTTGTATCCTTCCTGGCAAGTAAAGATGCATCTTTTATTACTGCCGAAACCATTCAGATTGGTGGCGGACAAGCTTTGGGAATTTAAGTAGTAAAAATGATTAAAAGGAAGGCCAGGCCTTCTCATAAATCCTTTGGTTAGCGGATTCCGGGGAGGTTTGAATTCCCAATCCCTTCCCGGATATTCAAATTAGCAAAACAAAAAAGAGTCATGAGTCAAAAAGTAGTAAGCTTTGGAGAAATAATGTTGAGGTTGGCAACTCCTGGCTACCAGCGATTTAATCAAGCGGCAGAATTTACTGCCACTTATGGTGGTGGAGAAGCGAATGTTGCTGTTTCATTGGCAAATTACGGCATTCAATCCGAATTTGTAACAAGACTTCCTAAGAATGATATTGGACGTACTTGTGCCATGGAACTTAGAAAATATGGTGTTGGTATCGACCAGATTGTGTATGGAGGCGATCGTTTGGGAATTTATTTCCTGGAAACCGGTGCGGTAAGCAGGGGGAGTAAAGTGGTGTACGACAGGGCTCATTCGGCCATATCGGAAATCGAAACCGGAATGATTGACTGGGACAAAGTGTTTGAAGGCGTGACCTGGTTTCACTGGACAGGGATTACTCCGGCCATTTCGCAAGGAGCTGCCGATGTTTGTTTGGAAGCCATTAGAAAAGCCAACGAAAAAGGCATTACCGTTTCATGCGATTTGAACTACCGCAAAAACCTTTGGAAGTACGGTAAAACGGCAGGCGAAGTAATGCCTGAACTGGTTGCTGGTACCGATATCGTTCTTGGAAACGAAGAAGATGCAGAAAAGGTATTGGGCATTAAACCCGAAGGAGTTGACGTAACTGGTGGTCATGTGGAAGGCAAGGCTTACGAATCGGTTTCGAAACAAATTATGGCGCAATACCCACGATGCAAGAAGGTGATTACCACCCTTCGCGGATCGATTAACGCCAATCACAATTCCTGGGCAGGTGTGCTTTGGGATGGGGAAACACTGTTCGAATCTCCTACCTACCAGATTACCCATATTGTTGACAGAGTGGGTGGCGGCGATTCATTCATGGGCGGCTTAATTTACGGATTGCTTACATGGCCCGAGGATGATCAGAAGGCATTGAATTTTGCCGTGGCTGCTTCCTGTCTAAAACATACCATTTATGGTGATTTTAACCAGGTAAGTGTCGAAGAAGTTGAAAAACTAATGACCGGAGATGCTTCGGGAAGAGTAGCAAGATAATTGAATTGTAATTCATAATAGAAAAATAATGGCAAGATTTTCTCGAATTGAAGTCGCTTTAAAAATGGCAGAAACAGGGATTGTTCCCGTGTTTTTTCATCAGGATATTGAGATTTGTAAAAAGGTTGTAAAGGCTTGTTACGATGGAGGAGTTCGCGTTTTTGAATTCACAAACAGGGGAGATTTTGCTCATGAAGTGTTTGCTGAATTGATCAAATGGGCGGAGCAAAATACACCTGAAATGATTATTGGTATTGGCTCGATTGTAGACGCAGGAACCACTTCTCTGTACATTCAGCTGGGGGCAAACTTTGTGGTTTCACCTGTGCTAAATGCCGATATGGCCAAAGTGTGTAACAGGCGAAAAGTTTCATGGTCGCCAGGCTGTGGCACTCTAAGTGAAATTAACTATGCCGAAGAGTTGGGAGCAGAGGTTTGTAAAATTTTCCCGGGTTCGTCGGTAGGAGGTGCAGAATTTGTTAAGGCCATTAAAGGGCCGTGCCCGTGGTCTTCCATTATGCCTACCGGAGGTGTTACCCCTGATAAAGATAACCTTACAAAATGGTTCAATGCCGGCGTAACTTGTGTTGGTATGGGATCGCAATTAATTGGAAAGGATATCATTGAAAATGAAAATTACGATGCTTTAACAAAATCTGTGGCCAATGCCATCGAAATTGTGAAGGAATTAAAAGATATGAAGTAGTGTGATGTGATAGGTTGATCCTGGTTTAAGGAATTGATTGTTGAAAGTGGTAAACCAATTGTTAATTGTTAGTGTGTTATATTTGGTTTAGGTTAACAAAATCATTGAAATTAGATCATGTATTACTGTTTTCAAAATTCCTTAAATCTGGGATTTAACCTTGCTTTTGTGTGGAAAAGTGTATTAAGCCTGATAATAATTGGCAAACAGCTTAAAAGTAGCTAAATTTGTCCTACCAGTATGAATGTTTTAAGCTGGTTTGAGAGATAAAATTAGTTATTGTATGGAATTACTAGATAATTTTAAAGCAATCGAGGTTGAAACACCCGTTGATAAAATTATAAGACAAATTAGAAGTCTGATCGTTTCAGGATACTTGAATCCGGGAGATAAATTGCCTTCGGAAAGAAAGTTATCTGAAAAATTAGGTGTTGGAAGAACCTACATCCGCGATGCCATCAAAAAATTGGAATTCTTTGGAATTTTAACCACTCATCCGCAAAGTGGTGTGGTTGTGAATGGAACCGATATCACGGCAATGGAAGGATTGTTCTCGAATATCATGAAAATTGAACGTCCCGATTTTGCTTCTCTTGTAGAGACCAGGGTGACCATGGAAATTTTCTCGGTAAGAAAAGCTGCCGAAAGAAGAACCGAAGAGGATCTGAAAATTATTGAAGAGGCATTGCTTGAATATGAGAAGAAAATCAACAGCAATATTCCTGCGGAAAACGAAGATTTTTTGTTCCATCTGAAAATTGCCGAGGCATCTCATAATTCGGTGATAAAAACCATGATGTTGATTATCCTGCCGGATATCCTGGCAATTTATCGTCGCGAAAAAGTGTGTACCAAAGATGCTTTTGCGAAAACCTTAAAAGAGCATCGTGAAATTTTGGATGCCATTAAAAATCAAGATTCCGAAAAGGCAGCTGAATTGATGAAGAACCATTTGAGTGATGTTCTTGAGTTCAGCAAAAGAATTTTATAACAAATGACTGGTGCGTGTAATGCGCACTAAGTCTTCAAATAAAACAATTCCATACATTTATTTGATCTGATATACTTTCCATTACAAGATCAGCTAAACTGATCCTGCTTCACTATTAAATTGATTGTAATAAGCATTTTTCAACTTTTGAAAAAGCGCTTGTGTACTTGTAACTAGTGGTACAAGGCATGGTCTGCACTTGTATTTCTGCAAATGATATGGAATAAGTAATGGAGTATTTTGAACCAATTTTTATTGTTGTTGCCGGTATATTTGCCGGCTTTTTGAATGTTGTAGCAGGTGGAGGTTCCTTAATTACTTTGCCATTGCTCATCTTTTTAGGGCTTCCGCCCACCATAGCCAACGGAACCAACCGAATTGCAATTCTGGCGCAAAACTCTTTTGCGGTGGCCAAATTCAACAAAGATGGTGTAAGCTCTTATCCCTATAGTATTTACCTGGGTTTATCGGCTTTGTCCGGATCTGTATTGGGTGCCCTCCTGGTGGTCGATCTCGACGAACAACTGTTCAAACGAATTCTGTCTATCGTGATGATTGGCGTAGCTGCATTACTATTTTTCAATAGCAAAGCTGCCAACCTGGTAAAGGGTGAAAAAATGGCCTTTAAAAACCAGTTGTGGGGCGTAATCAGCTTCTTTTTTATTGGCATATATGGCGGATTCCTACATGCCGGAATTGGCTTTATCATCATTTTGGCACTGACCAAACTCAACGGCTTTTCCCTGGTAAAAACCAACAGCATTAAGGTAACCGTAGCCTTGGTGTATACAATAGCTGCAGTGGCTGTTTTTGTGTATAAAGATGCCATTAGCTGGAAGTATGCACTCATTCTTGCTACAGGAAATTCCCTGGGTGGCTACCTGGGCTCTGTTTTTTCTGTTAAAAAAGGCGATGGGTGGATCAAAGGCATTCTCCTTGTAACGATAGTGGCCCTTGCCATTAAATTGTGGTTTTTTTAGTCTGTATTTCCTAAGCTTAAGATATTCTGATATGAGTAAGAAAGTAATAACATTTGGAGAAGTAATGCTGCGATTGGCAACACCCGAATACAAAAGATTTTCGCAGACCCATAAATTTGGCGGCACTTTTGGAGGTGGAGAGGTGAATGTTTCTGTTTCCCTGGCCAATTTTGGAATCCCCACTTCCTTTGTTACCCAACTGCCGAATAACGATATCGGGAAGGCCTGTCAGCAAAGCTTGAACGAATTGGGAGTCGAAACCAATCATATCAGCTTTGGGGGTGAAAGGTTGGGAATTTATTTCCTGGAGACAGGTGCCGTTTCTCGAGGCTCAAAAGTTGTATACGACAGGGCCAATTCGGCCTTTAGCCAGCTCAAAAAAGGCGATATCAACTGGAATGAGGTTTTTGCAGACGCCAACTGGTTTCATTGGACCGGAATTATTCCTGCCATATCCGAAGGAGCAACAGAGGTATTGTTCGAAGCTTTGGAAAAAGCAGAATCTTATGGCATTACAGTTTCCTGTGATGTGAATTACAGAAGTAAACTTTGGCGCGAGGGTGCAAAGGCAGAAGAGATTATGCCCAAACTCATTGCCAAAACCGATATTCTAATCGGGAACGAATTCGATGCCGAAAAAGTGCTGGGTGTTGATACCGATATTGTGGCAAAAGGCGAATTTACCAATCAAAGCTTTTTGGAAACAACACGAGAGCTCATGAAAAAATACCCCAGGGTGAAAAAGATAATTACCACCAGGAGAGGTACAATTAGTGCCAACCACAACAGCTGGCTGGGCATTATTTCAGAGGGAAAGCAGGTTTTGCAATCGCCAGTCTATCAAATGACTCATATTGTAGATAGAGTGGGAGGAGGCGATTCCTTAATGGCTGGACTCATTTACGGATTCCTGAATTATCCTGAAAACGACCAGCAAATTATCGATTTTGCAGTAGCAGCTTCCTGTATCAAACATACCGTATACGGCGATGTAAACCTGGCCAGCATTGCCGAGGTAGAAAAACTAATGCAGGGCCACCTGCATGGTAAAATTGATTGGTAGGTATTGTGCCGAATTTCTCCATACGAACTTCTTTTGCCTGTAAAGAAGAGTTCTTGCTCGTTTCATTTTTATATTCAATAAATACTTTTCATCATAATCTTGTTGATAAAAACATAATCATAAATAATTATATTTAATGATATAATCATATTTAGCCCAAGCAAAACCTATGGTTTTCGACTACAGAAAAAATAAATCCAAACCAATTGAAGTGAACTGTTGTTGACTTTTTTTTGGTTCGAAACGATTCCTATGTCTATGTGTCATGATTTATAAGCTCTTGTCAGGAGGTGTGCTAAATGTTTCACTAATCTTTTTTTAACAAAAAAAATACCATGTGACAACTCTTGATATGAGGAAATAAATGATCATGCCTTAGTATAGTGAGGGGATTTAAATTTGAGAGGATATTTGATATGAATATAATTCTATTTATATTTATTCCAAATAAATCATTCTTGATTTCTTTTCTTGAGTGATTATTGATAACCAAAATTTATATTCAATTAAAATTTAAATCCATGTTAAATTCAAGTATTTTAAACAAATTAAATGAGCAAATCAAGTTAGAGCACTTTGCATCAAATTTGTATTTGTCAATGTCATCATGGTGTAAAGCACAAGGCTTAGATGGTGCCGCAGATTTTTTACTAAAGCATAGTTTAGAAGAATTGGACCATATGCGCAAGCTTTTTAATTATGTAAATGATTCGGGTGCCCAGGCAAAAATATCTGCAATTGAGGAGCCTGAATCAGAGTTCGCAAATATTAAAGAGCTCTTCGAAAGCACTATGAAACATGAAGTATTTATTACCGGAAAAATTAATGAACTTGTAGATTTAGCTCTAAAAGAGAAGGATTATTCAACCTTTAATTTTTTGCAATGGTATGTGAGTGAACAACATGAAGAGGAAGCTCTCTTTCAGCAGATTGTCGATAAAATAAGTGTAATTGGCCTCGATGGCAGAGGTTTATACCTGGTTGATAAAGAAATAGGAAAGTTGGCTGCTGTATAGTTCCTTTAACTGCCTCAAGTTTGTAACTTGTTGCCAGAAAAATAATAAATTAAAAACACAAGCCATTAGCAGAGAACTGTTAGTGGCTTGTATTATTGGGGTGTAAGCCCTGTTGTATAGGCAGAGTGTGAGCTGTAAGTTGGGTTACCAGGGCAACCAACTGAAAAAGTTATGGCGCAAGAATACCGAATTGGTAGAAGTATGGCCCGGCGACACCAATAACGACGGCAAGGTAGAGGTAGACGACCAGCACCCTGTAGGCTACAACTACAAACTGGCAGTACGCCCACGAGATAGCCGCAGTATAGAATGGAAAGCCTATGTAAATATACAACGCAAAGGCGACGATTTGGTATTTAGCGATGCCAATGGCGATGGAATGGTAAACGAACTCGATACCATTGCCATGCACAGAAACCTTTTGAAAACTCATGAAGTAGCAGAACCCAAGGCCACAGCACCATTTAAATACGAGTACGACAAAAACGGCAATATGGTGTACGATGAGTACAAGAAGCTACACATTAGCTACAACCTGCTGAATTTACCCGATACCATAAAAGCCGAGAATGGCAAAATAGTAAACCAATATTTGGCCGATGGAACACTACTAAGAAGAAGCTATTTTGATGAAGATGAAAACGAAGTAAAACGCATAGACTACCAGGGTGAGTTCCTGTTTGTAAACGACAAGCTAAACAAAATATTTACCGAAGAAGGATATTACCAACCAACAGCAGCTACTAAAACCAAGAAAAGCGACTACGGCACCTATTACTACACCTTAAAAGACCACTTGGGGCACACCCGTGTAGTGGTTGATGAGGAAGAAAATGTAATACAGGAAACAGCCTATTATCCTTACGGCGGAATAATTGCCGAGCTAAGTAGCAAAACAAAATATAATTACCTTTATACAGGCAAAGAGTTCATTGATAGTTTGGGGATAAATTGGTACGACCACCATGCTCGTTATTACGACCCGGAGGTAGGCCGTTGGTTTGCCATTGACCCGGCCTTGCAGGCTTCGAGTCCTTACCTGGCGATGGGGAATAACCCAATGATGATGGTGGATGAGGATGGGATGACCTGGGGCATATTTAAAGCCATAGGCAATGCCTGGGACTGGGCCTGGGACAAAGGCAACCAGTTTGCAAAATGGGCACAGCAAAATGGAATCCCCGATGCTAGTTTTGGAGTAGGGATGAATTCTGGTGGACAAGTTAATCCGCTTGTAAATGTTAATGGGCAGAAGGTTGATTTTAATTATGGTAACATAAATACTGGAATTAATCAGGCTCACAATTCACTAGCAGGGCAATTGGCCTCTTTACCAAGTCAAAAGTCAAATTATCGATCATTAGGTAGAGCTTGGATACCTGATATTCATGTTGATCTAGCAATTCTTAATGGATTTTTAGACGGAGAGTACAATTTTCATAACTATACTCTTGAAATGATTATTCGTGGTATGAGAGGCCCAATTAAAAATTCAAATGGTGTTGCTCATACAATAAGGGCATATCAACCAAACTTTTGGGCAGAAGTTAGAGATGATAATGGGTTTTTAGGTAGAGCGGGATATCAAATAGCCGATGAGGTTAATATAGTTGGACAAAGAGTTGTATTACAAAGACTTCCTAGTAGGATTACTCATTTAGATAACTCCGGTGTAAATCGCACTGAGATTGTTGATGCTGGTATTGGGACTATGTCCAATTTTCTACCTGCATCAAAAATTGGAAGACAACTTAATATTGCAAAAAGTACCTTTAGTGTTGGTTTTTTTAATTCAGCATATAAAGGAACGGGAATTTATGCATCTAAAAAAGGAGGATTATATTTAAGACAATTTAATAATGTTGTAAAACAGAATATTGGGATGGAGAGAGCTTATGATTACGCTAATTATATGGGATATGTTCCTTATTTTTTTACTGAAAGACAAGAATAATTATGTTGTGGCCACTTTTTGAATTAATAGGGTTGATTTTATGGTGTTTATTTCATTTTTTCTTTATAAAAGAAAAAACGTCAATTCGTAATATCTATACAAGAAGACATAATGCACATGATATTATCGAGGGGTATTCAAATGATACTGTTTATTCGATTATTGGCATTGGGTTTATTGTTATAGTAATAGGTGTCATGTATCTTGAGTATGTGATTTGGTAAAGAAAGTTTCCTTACATTACTGTAGATCCTTTAATTTTTAATGGCGCATGGACTTACGATCCGAACGATTGGTTTTCGGCTAATCAGACATTAGAACAAGTAATATTTAATCAATGGTATGAACGTTATAGTGGAAGAGTTGAAATAACCGATAGCCCAATTGATTATATGTTGGGTGCTGGAATAGGAAAAGCATTTTTGAATGGTGGTAGAAAATTAGCTGTTAGGGTTGCTGTTAGAACTGGGAGTAGTAAATCGGCCGCTAAGTCAAGCACGCAAGGTGGTTTAAACCTTTTCAAGTGGGGAGCACCGCAAACAGGGAAAGATATTGGATGGAAAACAGGAGACTATATGCTCTATTTACCAAACAAAGGAACTCCTAAATTAAATTGGAAAGCTAACTATGGCTCGTTAAGAAGAGAAATGAATTTAGGTAAACCTATTTTTGATTCTTATAGACTACCAAATGGTAATCTTATTCCATCTAAAGGGTTTTTAGGAGCTGAAAGATTTACACTTCAAACTAGAGGATGGATTTATAATCCAAGTAAAGGAGCGTGGATGCCTCCTGGTTTTTAATCAATTTTCACTATGCTATTTAATCAAGAAATAATAAATAAGATACAAGCCATATTAAAAGAATATGGCTTGTTACTCCAGAGACAATCAGAGTTTCAAGTGGAATTTTCTTCACAAGAAATAGTGATTGTATTGAGTCATAATCCTCGTGAAAAGTCAAACGTGTTGTGGGTAAAAGGAAAGCATACTCATGAGATTGAAATTAATAATCAAGTGATGTCTGATGTGTTTAACTCGAATATAAAAATCAGTAATTTACCTATCGAGGTATTTTTAAATAATGTGTATCTCTTTTTTAAAGAAAGAGGGCATGAATTATTTTGTGCAAAAGAATCTTTTATAAGTAAAATAACTAATTATAGAGAGCGGCGAAGTTCTGAATATACAGAAAATCTAATTGATAAACAGAATATTGAAGCTGCTGAAAGAGCTTGGAAATTACAAGATTATCGAAAGGTAATAAGTTATTTAGAAAAGGTAAATGAAAAAGCCTTGACCAACTCTTTAAAGCAGAAATATAAGATTGCTAATAATAAAATTAAATAGACACAGGGTAATGCATAAAATGGGTAATGCATCAAACATGTTGATTTTATAATTTTATAAAACCACAATATTGGTAATGCATAAAATTGACTGATATGGATAAAGTAGAGCTGTAAGGTGTTGATATTAAAGATGAAACTCCAGATGGCGCGACTTTGCATTATTTGCTGGTGCGAGAGTTTCACTCGTACCTGTTTTGAAGAAAATAAAAGAAAAAAACAAGCCATTTGTAGAGCACTAGTTGTGCCTTGTGTTTTGGAGTGTAAGCCCTGTGTACAGGCTGAGTGGGAGCTGTAAGTTGGGTTAGTGGGAGTGTAAAAAAGAATTTTTGAGGGGTAATTTGAATTTGGTAGAAGCCACACGAAAGGGTTAGTTTCACTAATCTCGTAAACTGGGTATGTGCAGTTTCGAGGTGCAACTTGATGTTGAATTGTTGTAATTGCCTGTATTCACAGGACACGAGCTACAAGCTCGCGCCCAATGTCATTAAGTTAAGGTTATTTCACAAAGCATCACGCTGATTTTTAGTAACCTTTGGTTTGACTCTATTTCTGTATTTATC
>NZ_RZNH01000075.1 GCF_013141825.1 Marinifilum caeruleilacunae | reverse complement strand
TATAAAAGCGATGTTGTAATTACCAAAGACTTGAGAGTGGTAACATCTAGTTGGACAGAAACACTCATATATAAAAGCCCTGATGTGCTAATTGAAAAGATTGTTTCTGATACAACCATACACGCGAATGATTTCTATTAAACACATACCCCCGCCATCGCGCAAGTCCTCTCGCGTGGTAAAATGCCCTTCCCTCCTATTTAAACCAGTTCTTAATTTTCCACACATTGGCTTCGATAATTAAATAATATGTAAATTTAGTTGTAAGACACTCAACTCAAACAAAATGTCTACTGCAAATTCAAATAAGCTGTACATGAAAAGTAACGTCTTATTCCTAATTGTTGCGACTTGTTACCTATTGTCATGTTCGACTTCAAAAGAATCTGATTTAAGCTCGATTCATGATGAAAAAATGAAGGAACGTAAGGTTTATGGGATAACAATAAGGCCCAATGGAGATACCATTGTACATTCAGCACTATCTGTTAAAGTACATTTTTTCGAACGACTCGATGGAACTTTCAAAGCATTCAATAACAATAAATTAATTAAAGAATTCATCGTTGTAAATGGACAACGAAATGGAGAATCTAAAACTTATTATAGTGGAGGACAGTTAATGAAGCTGGTAACCTGGCTTAAAGGTAAGATTCATGGTCGATATGTAGAATTCCACGAAAATGGGACTAAAAAGAAAGAAGGTTTTTGGTACGAGACTAAAAAAATTGGAATATGGAAATATTGGGATGAGAATGGAAACCTTATAGAGAGCATAGATTATGGAAGTCCTCCGGTTAGCGATAGCCAATAGTACGTGGTATGCTACTCTCCTATTTAAACCAGTTCTTAATTTTCAATACACTGGCTTCTATGATTAAATAATATGTAAATTTATTTTCAAGATCTTTAGTTCTAACAAGCTTCATGATAAAAAAGAAAGGAACCTACTGTTTATGTTATTAAAAACCCAGGAGAAGATTTACTAGAATAAATTATATTTATTGCACATTACATACCATATACGGATGTAATGTGTAATGTACGTTTTAAGATAAATAAATAGGACATTGTGTTTATACGTACGTTATGGGCAATTAAGAAGAAGAACAAAAACTATTATAGATTAAAAATGAATTTAAAAAGTTTAACCTTACTGTTTTTTTCAATTACACTAATCCAATTAGCGAATGGGCAAGAAAACTTTAAATCTCTTACAATAAGTTCAGATTCGATAAAAACTAGCCCAATATTAGCAGAAATAAACAACGATTCAATTGTTATACTGGAATATAAAAAGATTAGATATGATGATATGCCAGGCGTTGTTGATGAACGGGTTGTGTACATAGATTTTCAAAAGAGGAATATTCTTAATGAAATTAATAAAGTAAAGAGTCAATTGGAAAGTATAATTAATGGTAATTCCTTTCAAAAGGTTTACAAAGCTGGTGATAAGACGTATAAGAAAATTACAGAGAAAGAGATTATAAAAACATACATTCCAATACATAAATTAAATGGCCATTACGTTGCATTTTTACCCGATTTAGAACATCCTAGAATTATTTCTGATACAGCTTTCTTTTATAAAGATGATGAAGGATTAATGCAACATTCCATTCAGGAGTTTTTTAAAGAGAATAATACTTATTCGCTACTGTATCAAGATTTCAAAGGCAAAGTTTCGAAAAAGGAAATTAAATATTATGACACTACCAAGGGAATTCTAGTCTGGAAAGAAACTCATGTTGGAGTGAATGATAATGAGTTTATAAATTTTCGACTATATATTCCATTAGATGACTTAATAAAGTATCCTTTGTTAAACATTCAGAATACAGGTGGATTAGATGACATTTATGAGAAGTTTGACAAAGTTGATTTAGAGAAAAAGTTTAAATAAAAGCCCATAACAAAAGTTAAAATTAATGGGCGGTGACGCTCAACTTGATAATACAACAAAATTTTTAAACGGTAGCGGCTCTGAAAGGCGGCGGTTGTAAATCGCCCACAAAATTTTAGCAAGACCGTTAGGCACAATTTAAAAAGATGAAATGGCTTAAAAATATAGAAGACTATACAGAGCACATATTTAGCAACAAAGAACGAGCTGCTAAAAGACATTTGAATATAACTGAAGCAGAAAAGCCTAAAGAACTATTTGACCGAGCATGCCAGTTAATATCATATGAGCTAGCTAATTTAGGATTTAAATACTCTTCTAGTCAGAATAAACTTAAGCTCGAAAGTTCAGATAAAAAGTATGCTTTGTTTGTTAAGTTTTCATCGAATAGAGATAATGTTGCGGGTCAATATGTGGAGTTGTCTTCTTTCTTCTATATTAATTCCAAAGACTTAAAGAAATTTTCAAAAAATAATCCATTGCTAAGCTATTGAAATGAAACAATGATTGGAAAAGACATTGGAACATTTGTGGAAGGCGGTGAAGGTAATTTAGTATGGAACCTTGCAGACAAACAGGAGTTTGAAAACGCAGTATCGATAATCTCAAAAGTAACAAAAGAAAGGTTAGTAAATGTTTTTGAGGATTTGCAAAATTCAAAATTGGTAGTAAATGAAATCGAAAAGGATAAATTTGAATTAAACAATCCTATGACCACTGTTCAATACCTCCTTATGGCTGACCATAAAAATGTTGCTGAGAAATATCTCTCGACTTTTTTGACTAGAAAGCCGGATAAAATATTAGAAGATTACTTGAAGGCTATTAAGAAATTTAAGATTGAGGGTGTACCTAATGAATTTATTCATGGAATGGGATATGGTCATGAAATTGCTCTGCTTGAAATTGAATATAAACTAAAAATAAAAGTGCCTAACAAAACCTAAACCGAATTAAAACGCAGTTTAGCAAAAACGTTGGTGGTAATTAAAAAGCGCATGAAGAAAACAATTTTACTTCTTTTTTTACTTCTTAGTTCTTTTTTAAGTATCGGGCAAAAGACTAACAGTGACGATAATTTGATCCCCTGGTCAAAGGATCGTAAGTTAAAGTGGTCTGATTTTCAAGGAGAAAAAGACAATAAGAATCTTAATTCAGGCACAATGAAAGCCGGATGTTGCGCTGCTATACAAGCAACTGGTTACTATGAAAATGAAATTTTAAAATATAGAGTTACCAATAATTTTGACAAATCCTTGTCTTGGACAACACATACAACTTCACTACAATTATTAGAGCATGAACAGATTCACTTTGACATAGCTGAAATATTTACTCGAAAAATTAGAAATGGTATTGAGCAGTTAATTAAAGAAAAAAAGACAACTGTAAAGGATTATTCTTTACTCATTAATGGGCTACTAAAAGAGAAAGAAATTTATAATAGCAAATATGATAAAGAAACCGACCATGGAAAATTAGTTGAAACACAAAATGAATGGAAAGTCCTAGTTGCAATTGAGTTAAAGAAACTAGAAATGTTTGAAGCGGATAATTCCAGGTAAAAGGATTAACAAAAGTGATGTTTTGCATTAAACCAGCACCACTGAAGAATTATGCGGAAACAATTAAATAATCATATGAAATTCTACCTTATTGTTCTAACAGTCTTATTTATTAGTTGTAGTACACAAAACAAAGATGTCATTTCTGAAATTAAGGCTCCAC
>NZ_RZNH01000074.1 GCF_013141825.1 Marinifilum caeruleilacunae | reverse complement strand
CCGGAACTGAAGCCATGACCGTGGCTAATTCTCTATAATCAATAGTTATGCATGGCATTTTAGCTAAGTATCATGCACCTATTGTTAGATAAAAAAGTATCTCTTAATTTTAGGTATCGATTTGTCCAATTAGCTTTGACGTTATACATTAAAGAGCATATATCTGCAGATACAGATCATCTTCTCTTTAATGCATATGTTAACGAGACACTTAGTTTGGAAGAGCAAACCACTACTTTTACTAACCCATTAGGGGGTAAAAAAACTTTGGTTACATCGTCAGGCAATAGTAGTTTAATCAATGTTCATAATCATACTAAAGTTACATATCCAGAAGCTTTAAAGATTGATGGAGAAATCATTGTTAACTTCACATATGAAGAAAATGAATTCAAATTCTATGAGAATTATACCTACGATTTTAAAAGTAATCAAAAAAATTTAAGAATAAAAAGTATCGACATCAATGATGTTAATCAAAAAGGTTTTCGTTTTAATTATGCTTATTTAGGAAATGCTTATAAAAGATTGTTTCTAGAAAAAATAGAAGAAATTAATGGTATTAAAGGAATTGTGAAAGGAACTTATGACTTCGAATATCATCAATTAGATAAAATTACATCTCCTCTAACACGGAATATTGATTATTGGGGATTTTCCAATGGAGGTAACGATGAAACAGCGAATTTAATTCCTACAACACATATTACTGAAGATGGAGATTTTCATTATGATTCGGATGAAAGAGAACCTAAAAAATCTCTTTGTAATGTTGGTCTTTTAAAGAAAATTACGTATCCAACGGGAGGATATACCAAGATTGACTATGAAGGGCATGATTATTCATACCGTCTAGAAAGAAGAAGTGAAAATAATTTTTTGGCTGAATTAAATTCAATTCCAGGTGATGCAGGCGGGGCTAGGGTTCAAAAAATTATAGACTTTGATGGAACATCAGAATTAAACATAAGGGAATTTAAATACCGTAAGGATTACTTTATGTTTGGTGAAGCTTCTGCAAGTTCTGGAGTATTACTTGATTGGCCTAGGTACGTGTATTACTGGTTGTATGAGGATGGTTACTGGAGAATTAAAGCTGGTAGAGGACAAAGTTCAAGTTTCTATAAAGATTACTTCAATGAAAACTATATTTCTTATTCAGAGGTTGTAGAAATTATAAACAATTCTCAATATAGGGTTTACTATTATTCGGATTATGAGTCAAATCCTAATACTAATCACTTCCATAAAGAGGTATTAGACGAGTCTTATGAAGAAAATGTGGTACAAAGGGAATTGTATAATAACTACTATGGTATCAGATCTAATGATAAATCAGGGGAAAGAGGTCTTCTATTGGGAGAGAAAATTTTCAATGTCGAAAAAAACTGCATACAAGAATATATAAACGAGTATTCATTTTCAAATGATACAACTATGTTTGTAGTTGGATTGATCCCAACAACTGGTGCAGTATCAACTACTTATAAATTATTTTCTTATCCAATAAATCTAGTTAAGAAAACTCAAAAGCAATATGACAAGGCTGGTGTTGAGCTAATAAATTCATTTCAAACTTATAGTTATGAGAGCAATTATAACTTATTGAGAGAAAAAATTAGCCATAATAGTGTAGGGGAAGAAATATTAATAAATTATCTATATCCTACAGATTTTAATTTTGAATCTATAATTGCCGAATACTCAGATCAGGAATATTTAAATTGCTTGGAAGCACAAACACTTTGTGAGGAGGAAAAAATCCTCTGTGAATTGGACTGTATGAAACAGCATAAATTTGATGAGGAAGCATACAATAATTGTATTAGTTATTGTCCTACTTGCGATGAGGGTTGTGATGATTTACCAGGTTTTCCGTTTGATGAGTTTACAGGGGGAGTTTATAAGATGCAAGAATCTAATATTTTTAAACCTCTTGAGAAAATCACATATGTAAAACAAAATAATGTTCAGAAAGTAATAAAATCTGAGCTGATTAAGTTTAAAAAAGTAGGAAGTAATCTAGCAAAGTCATTCGAAACCCAAATTCTAACCAATAAAACTCCTGTTGATATAAATAATTTCAATGCTTTAAACTTAAATGAAGCAGGGGCATTAGAATATGATGATAAATATAATCTCGATTTCAAGATAGAAAAATACAATAGTGCTGGTAGAGTATTACAATACCAAACCAAAAGTGGTATTAGTGTTGTGATACTATGGGATGATAAGAATATTTATCCAATGGCTAAAATTGAAGGAATTGCGTATGATGATGTAGAAGAATACGATTCGAAACCAGCTAACTATAATAGTCAACAGTATTACAGTAGCTTGAAATTGGCAGTTCCAGACGCTATTATAACCACCTACTCATATCTTTCATTAATTGGAATGACTTCCATGACGGATACAAACGGAGTGAGTACAATCTATGAGTATGACGATTTTGGTAGACTATCCTGTTTAAAAGATAATAATGACAATATATTACAGACCTACCATTATAATTACGAAAAGGAAGTAAATTTTTCGAGTTTAGAAGTTTCTACCAATAGCTTAAGCTGTATCTACAGTGGTGAAACTAAGGATGTTGACGTCACTTCTAATGTGAGTTGGCTTGTGAGTAGTGATAAAGGTTGGATCAGTGTAATACCTGAATCAGGAACCGGTGATCAAGTTCTTCAAATTAAATGTGATTCAACTACAATAACTAGTTCCAGACAAGGAACGGTTACAATTACCGGTGATGGAATAATAAAAACTATAATGATTGAACAGGATGCTGCTCCGACCTTGAGTTTGTCACGCAACAATTTAAGTGTTAATGGAGATTATTCCTTGGTTACTGTTAACGTAAACTCTAATGTAAATTGGACAGTTTCCAGTAATAAACCTTGGTTAGCCGGAGTACCAAGTACGGGTAGTAATGATGGAACCTTCCAGGTTCAATGTGAAATTAATCCCAAAACAACATCTAGAGATGGCATCATCACTGTAAGTGGTGGCGGAATAGAAAAGACGATTAATGTAACGCAAGCTGCTGGTACTGGCGGACTTCCTCAATAATAACTTCAATTTAAAACAATATGAGAATAATATATAAGATTATTGTACTGGGTGTCTTATTAAGTCTATGTGCACCCATACACGCACAATTCGGGAATTTTTTAAGTCCATCTTCAGTGACGATAGATTCAGAAGGAGGAACATATACGGTAAACAGGAGCAATACGGCAGCTTTGACCGTGATGAATTCAGATAGCTGGGTACATGTAGATGCATCCACGTTGGACTCAGGTCAAACCATTCTTCGCTTTAGCTGCGATGCCAATAGTCTTTCACGCCAAAGATCTGGTAGGGTAATTGTAAGGACAGCAAGCTTTGAATTGGGAACCATTACCATGATCCAAGATGCTGGAGGCAGTGGAACAGATATTTTTCCTAATCCCTATAAAACCATTGATGGAGAAGGAGGAGATTATTCAGTAACAAGGACTTCCGGAGTTTTAAGCTTAGTGTCTGCGCCTTCATGGGTAACAATTGAGCATTCGAGTTTATTAAGTGGAACAAGTCTTGATTTTTCCTGTGATCCCAATACGGGTTCAGATTCACGAATGGGAACCATTAACGTACGGGATGCTTCCAATAATTTGGGAATTCTCAACCTAATGCAAATTGGGAATGAATTAAATAATCCAGATGTTCCCAATGCCCCTACAATTGTTTATGAAGATGGTAAAACGACGCTAACCAAAACAACTGCACCATTTCAGGTAGAATACTACTGGCAAACCAGTGCCACAGGAACTAGTACTGATGTAGCTGCATCAAGTGCAACCAAAGAGTTTACAAACAATGGAGTTTATTATCTACGAGCAAGAGGTGTTGTTTCAATGTCATGGAGTGATGCAATATCGGGTGATGTAATCGTATACCATCACCCAACTGCTCCACCTACGCCAGCAGCAAGTTATAATGATGGAGTGACTACTCTTACGTATCAAAACCCACCTGCCGGTGAAGTTTACTACTGGCAAACAAGTGCAAGTGGAACTGATAAGACAAACTCCAATGCAACCAAGGATTTTACAGTTGACGGAGCTACGTATTACATCCGTTCCTATAATGCAACACTTGATACATGGAGTACTGCCCAATCAGGAACAGTAGAGGTTTACAATAACCCTGGCATTCCTGCAGCRCCAACTGCSACTTATGCAGATGGAGTAACCACGCTTACTCGTCAGGCGCCACCGGCAGATGAAGTTTACTACTGGCAAACAAGTGCAAGTGGAACTGACCAAACAAACTCCAATGCAACCAAGGATTTTACAGTTGACGGAGCTACGTATTACATCCGTTCCTATAATGCAACACTTGATACAT
>NZ_RZNH01000073.1 GCF_013141825.1 Marinifilum caeruleilacunae | reverse complement strand
TTTTTCTACAATAAATTTAGTAGTTTTTTTTCATCATAATAACTCTCTGAATACTATATAAATATAGCAAAAAAATCTCTAAAAACCTCGCTACTACTACTGTTTTTCAATAACTTACACTCTTAACTTAATGACATTGGGCGCGAGCGGGTAGTGCACACTTGCGCCATCAGGGGTAAGGCCTACTTCTGATACTGAATACTGTTAATTCTCCAAACCATATCTCCCATCTTCGTTTTTACGACAACTTGATCACCAACGCATTTTTTCATTAAAGACTTTGCCACAGGGGAATCCATTGATATATAATCAGAATTGCCAGGAAGTTCTTCATATCCAACAATTCGTAGCTTTTTCTTAAACCCTTTTTCCAGGTTTTCAATTTCTACCCATGCACCAAACATCACCTTTCCTTCCTGAGATGGATGATATTCTACTACTTTAAATTCATCTAAGCATACACGTAAGTATCGTATACGCCTATCAAGCTCCCTTAAGCGTTTCTTATTATAATGATAATCGGCATTCTCAGAACGGTCACCTAAACTCGCCGCCCATGATACTTTAGCTGTAACATCTGGCCGTTCTACTGTCCATATATGATTCAACTCTTCCTTCAGTTTCTCGAAACCTTCAGGTGTAATCATGAGAGAGCGATTAGTCAACTTTATAGTTTCTGATTCTGGTATTTTACGGCGCATAATGAAATTTTTATTTAAAAAATTAAATACTGAATTTGGGGTTTAGAGCATAATGCTAAGAACCCCTAATACTAGTCAACAATTTCCAAATGTAAGCAAAAACATCAACTCTTTTGAAGAAACTTTTGGTAGTCCACCACACGAAAGGATTCGTGCGGCAGCGGGGGCTTTTAATGTTTTATTGGAATACCGAAGATGTTAATTATCAGTTGTTTTATTAATCCCACTTTTCGTTTCCTTAATTTTTTTAACTCGGAACAACTAATTAGTTGATAGAAGTTTTGATAATAGAAACTTGAAATTCGATCTATTAATTTTCCGTTATGAATTAAATACATTGCTTGATATTGATTTCCATAATTATCCGTTTCTCCCACTAAAGTATATCCGTCGTAAAAAGTTTTCTTTTTAATTTTGAAAAGGATAGGAAGAATCCAACTTATAAAAATTATTTTTTCCGATGTGATAATAATTAATCTGTTGTCCTTAATTAGTAATCTCAAAAATAATAGCTCTAATGCTAAAATGAATGTCAAAAGCAACCAATCGTATCCTTCAGTGCATGTGCTTATTTGAAATGGTTTAAGTTTTGATTCAAAGAGGACTTTATATGTTAGAAATCCCCATATTAAGTTCAGGAAGATTGTCAAACCAAATCCACCAAAGATTTTCGGGATCGAAGTTGCAGTTTTACCCATTTGTCGGTTTTTTAATTGCGCATAACGTAAGCATAAAGTGCAATGCACTTTACCTACCTCCGCTGCCTATTGTACTTGTCAAAATACTTCGTAAAAAATGTCAATCACAAAAAAACTTGTAAAGACAAGGTTTAATAAAATTATTAACCAGAAAAATTCGTTTTTATATTTATTATCAGTTTCCTTACGTTTATAAAAAATAGATAAAGAAATTATTATAATGAGGGATAGAACACAATAAATCGGAATCATAATTACATAACCTAATCCAGTTCCACCTTCAGCATTGTACATTGCGTTCCTCAAAATAAAATAATTACCTAAAATTATTATAGTCAGAACAAGTAATAAAAATTTCATCATAGACTAGTTAATGAATTATAGTTTTTAATATCCTTAAAATTTTCATTCTATAGTATTCAATATTCATCTCATTAGGTTACGCCTAACGGTCACTTGTATGTGGTCGAGCGGGATTTTCGATAGAAATCCTGTCAGACCCGCAGGAAATTGGGCATAAGGTCTGACTTGTCAGGCCGCCAAGTACCCCGCCTGCCATATACAATTTGTTAGGCGTTCGGTTTTTACCCACTATGTTTAAATACATAATCCATTTCATCTTGAATCTCTGTATTTTTTAGTTTTAGTTTCATTGAATCTGCTGGTATTGCATACCACCAGGGTTTCATTAAAATTTCCATTCTTTTAGTAGAATCCATCGGAAGGACGTATTCCAACAACGAATCGATATTCAAATATGCAATTTCTGCCGCCAACTCTGAAAGTCCCTGTTCAACTTCTCCAGTTGCGAAATAGTATGGTTTTATTTTGAGGACAAATTCAAACAAATTAAAGCTTAAACTGTCTTGATTTGCACTTTTTAGTTTGTTGAAAAATGGATAGCCCGCATAATCCCAAGCTCTTTCATCAAATCGAAATTTATCCATTTCTGCTCTGTCAAGTTTTAAATACTTGTCAAATTCAATATTTATTTTTTCAAGCAGAATATGGCTTGTTGATTTTGTATTTTGTAATTCCTCCAAATAACCATAGATAGTTTCAAATGGATTTTCATTCTTAGTCAATTCTTGTCCAAAGATGATGGAAGAGATTGAGACGAAAAATATTATGATGGTTAGCTTTTTCATTCTGAGTTTTGTTTTTAACTGACCTCCGCTGCCGCACGAATCCTTTCGTGTGGCTTCTACACTATTGGAACAACTAAACAATATCATGCTAAAATATTAAATGTTTAGTTAATTTCTCTAGTTATAATTCTGAAAAAACATCAAGTCTTTTGTAGAAACATTTTGGTAGTCTCACCACACGAAAGGATTCGTGCGGTAGCGGGGGTTTTAACTAATCAAAGAATTCATATTCAATTTGTAAATCCTTTATTGGTTCTTTAATATTCTCGAACTTAACCAAACAAGAATCAGAGTACCAATCAGTATGGTATGTCGTATCAATTCCACCAATTAATTTGTAGTGATAAGCAACATTTTTCCCATTTGTATGAATCAATGTAATCGTGTCGTCAAAATCTCCATTTATTTTTATATCGATTCCCCAGATATTTCCTTGCTTTGAAATCTTTTTCAAAATTAAAATTGTATCTGCCTGAATATCTGCCCTTAAATTTTGGGTATCACTTGTCATATTGCATGAAGTGAAAACTAGTAAGAAGATTGATGCAATTATTATTCTTGTCATATATATGTAAATTTCAAAGTCAAAATACCCACAGATAGTACCAGTTTGCCTCCGCTGCCGCACGAATCCTTTCGTGTGGCTTCTACACAATTGGAACAACTAAACAATATCATGCTAAAATATTAAATGTTTAGTTAATTTCTCTAGTTATAATTCTGAAAGAACATCAAGTCTTTTGTAGAAACATTTTGGTAGTCTCACCACACGAAAGGATTCGTGCGGTAGCGGGGATTTGATATAGTATCGTTATTTGAAGTCAAATAAAGTGCTTTGTAATGATATGTTTTTCCTGCTTTAAAAATTCTTCTAACCTTAGGTATTCTTCGTTCAGTAAATTCTAAACTGTCGAGATTTAAATTAATGTCAAAACCATTTGGTGGAAGTTTGTATCTTCTTTCAATATCATATAAAGTATCCGTTTGGATATTTACGGAATTAATGTTATCTAAATTTTGAGAGTAAGCATTTCTTTGGATGCCAATCAGGACTATTGAGATAATAATTAAAATCTGTTTGTATTTCATAATTTGCAATTTCTGTCTCTGTTTTAGAATGACCTACAACGTTTCGGCTATGCGCAGTATCCCAAAGGGTATTGCTTATAGGTTTTGTTGTAGCACGTTTTTTTATCCATTCTTTGCTTTCATAAAGTTCAATAGGTCGATCAGGTGTTGCTGAGTATGACCGTTGAATATTAGCTTAAAGTACCAAAGACCATCCGCTACGCTATTATTTTCAATTCTCCATTTGATTTCGAGAACATCGTAAATAATATCCGATAAATCATCCACCGCATCACCAGTTGCAGTCTCGGCATCTTTCAAGATTTCAGTTGAATTCAATACAGAATGATAAAATCCAAAATCACCGAAATTGCTACGAACATTGTTAATCACATTTGGAAATTGGGATTTATCGAATTCAGGGTAGTCTCGGTTATCAAATTCAAACTTAATAATGAAGGATTGGGAATAAAGGTCAACCAGGTATTGCTCCAGATCCTTTTCTTTATTTTCAATCTGCAAGTCCGTTTGAAGGCCATACTTGGCAATTCCATCTATTATTTGAACTAAGTTTTTCAATTTGTTTTTAATGTGCTACAACGGTTTTGCTAAAATTTGAGGGCGATTTAGAATTACCACCTTATCAAAACCGCTTGCGTTTATTGTTTTTGTTTCGTTATCAATTTGAGCGTCACCGCCCTTGAATTTTAATTTTTGTTGGCAACCGTTTTTACTCACTTGGATTAAATCCGTACATAAAATCATTCAGTTGACCGTCTGAACTTTCTAGTCCAACTATATCCATTAATTCTTCAAAATAGCAACAAATTCGTTCTCTATCTTCT
>NZ_RZNH01000072.1 GCF_013141825.1 Marinifilum caeruleilacunae | reverse complement strand
TCAGTCCGACTGCTGCGCCTTTTCCGGTAACTATCAACTTGAGTCCAACCCGGAAAGACACGACGAAGCGCCACTGGCAGCAGCCACTGGTAACTGATTTAGAGGAGTTAGTCTTGAAGTTATGCGCCAGTTAAGGCTAAACTAAACGAACAGTTTTGGTGACTGCGCTCCTCTAACTAGCCAGTTACCTCGGTTCAAAAACCTGCAAGTTATTTGAACCTCTGAAAAAACCGCCCTGCAAGGCGGTTTTTCTTTTTAGATAGTACGCTGACCTTCTTCTGAACTCAACAGATCACCATCTTCAATTTGCACTCCACTAACTCGAGTGAATAAATTTTGATGTCCAAAAAAATCCAACAACATCAACGGAAATGAGCTTAAAGTAGAAACTACCTTATTCGGTAAAATAAACTTTTCCCTCTGAGATGAAAACACATCTTGCTGATTAAAATAAGATGTAGGGAATATCATGTCGCCTTTAATAATGAAGTTGGCTTTTACGCAGTGAACTCTTATAATTGAATTCCAAGTGACGAGGTCATACAAACTGAAATGAATCAATGACTTATGTGCGTACTCGGAAATGTATTTCTTAAACCCAGAGCAATCACAAATATTCACTGAGTGATTGCAAAATTCTTCAATTGCATCTATATTAGACAGGCACTTTATAGATTCAACCATTGGGTAACTAATAAAAAGCTTACCATTTTCTGTCTCTTCATTAAAAAAATCAAGCAACTCAATAATTTTATCATCATTTGCAGCTGGTGAGTGGCCATCATAATCAAAAAACAAAAAAAGCTGTGAAAATGAATCTCTCGTATAATCGTTTAACTCAGGATTTCTCTCCTTAATTATAGCAAAAACATCAAGATCTTCATCTTCACTTAGCATTTTATAAAGAGCGTATATATCAGTTTTAAAAGATGAAAAAACAATCCTCTTATCGTTTTTTATATAAAATTTTAAAAGACTATCTGTGATAGTCTTTTCTGTTTTATCGCCCTCAAAAATGAAAAGTATACACTCAGTCATTAAATGCACCTGCTTTATACATTTTCTCTATATTATGAGCCTCCCTTAGTTCCTTATCTGTTTTTTCGAATATAGCCTCAATGCCTTTATGATCCATAATAAAGTAACAGTCTGGACGAAGAAGTTCATTGGTAATAACATTTGTATTGTGCGTTGTTAGTAAAACCTGGGCGCCTACAGATTTCATTTTCTTAACCATAAGCATGGATAAAGCATGATGATAAAAAGCATCAAACTCATCAACAAAGATGAAAGAAACACATTTTTCATCGATGAACCTTTGCATCCAATAGTAAAACAAAGCCAGTGACTTAGTCCCTGTAGATGCTATACCATAGAAAGGTATTTTTTTGTCACCAAAATCAAACCCAATATCCTCAACAATACCATCATTTCCCTGTGTTTTAATAACGCAAAGCTTACAAGAAACGCCAGCCTCATTCAAAAACCTTTCAAAATCAACAAGATTACCCCTCTCTACGATATCTGGGGTAATAAAGTGACTACCAACTTCAAGGCCCAAATAGCTATTCGAATCTAGCGATCTAAAATAAAGCATCTTATCTACATAAGTTATGAAGTTAAAGAAAAGATCTTTTTCCAATCCATCTTTAAGAATTGAGTTATTTTTTATATAATTAATTATAGATATATTTGACTCCGATATATCGGTGTTTAAAGTTTCAGTTCCATACAATGAAAAATAAGCATTAGAATCTTTTTCTCTATCAAATCTAGCTACAACCTTATCATTTATAACAAGCTCCTCATAAATAAACTCTTTGATACTTCTTTTTCCATATGAATATGTTATAAAATCATCGCCGAATTTGAAGTAATATTTAAACTTAGCAATCCCAGAAACATTAACTGCATTAATATAATTACTATACATGTTTTTATTAATATTAAAATCAGTTAAATGCCCTACAATATCGAACAAAGCAAGGCCAAGATTGCTCTTTCCAATACCATTCCTCCCGTAAATCATTCCTTTTTTTACCACACCATTAAAGATGCAATCCTGATTAAACTCATAATTTTTTTTGTGAGTAAGATCTAGCGTCAGCTTTTCTGAAAAACCTTTAAAACCCTCAACCTCAAATCTGTATATCATGATATTCTCCAATAAAGTAGCGTAGAACTATATCATGGCACCGTAAAAAAATTACACCAAATAAAAAGCATTGATTTTATCTATCACATAAATTAGTATTGTAACTGAAGGCTCTAGCAGTCCTATGAAGTGCCGCATTAGTGCTGCATTTTATAGGTGTCAGTTCCTAAAACTGACGGAGACTGGAGAGTATGAAATGAAACGTAAAAGCGTTTTTGTGCATGCCTACCGTCGCTTTCGCTATGGCGAGTGGGAAGACGTTTGCTGTCACTACCGCTCAATGCCTAGCTAAACGACATGGCTGACCGCGAAGAGCCTTCACCCCCCCCTTAACTAAACTTTCCAGTAAAGATGTAAAAATCAATAACCAATACTCACGCGAATCTCAACGGCATACTTATCTGTGTTTTTCTTGAACACCTATGAGTTTTTGTTTCAATCACAGTTTTGTTACGATTGCCATTTAACATAAAGCTATAATTGTACGCACCGCTAAAACGGCCTCAGGACGTTTCTGACGGGAAACCGGTAAAACAGGCAACAAACCACCCGAAAACCCGCCAGAAACGCGCAGGCTCTGTTTTTACGGCATGCATGAGTATGCGCGCAAGTGCATAGCGCGGAAATTCACGCCATTCAGCCAGGGTAAGTCCTGTTTCCGGCGTTCTTCTGATCCGAAAACGGTGAACGGGGACGCAATTTATTGCGTGGCCGTGAGGCGTTGCCGGCGCAGCCGGAAAACCGGTTTTCAGCACGTTCAGGAATCGGGTTCGTCGACGGCCGGCAATCACGTTATGGCAAGTCGCCGGACGACTCACCACACGATTCACCGGCGATTCGAATCGTGAATTGAATCAAGAGTCACCATGAACAAAAAACGCCCAAATTGATGAATTGAATCAAGAGTCGATTCATCATAACAACATGATAATAAAGCGTGATTCACATATGAATCGTGGGCAATTCGTAAACGATTCGCCATAGAGTCGTCCACGACTTGGATCTGCACTTTGTAACACATCACTGCACATTAATTTTCCATTAACCAATTGTTTTAAATAAGGAATCTGCAAAATTTTAATTTTGCGTAGTGTGTGGGTATTTTTAGTCGTGAGGAGCGTTCAGAGATCTGGCGATTTTTGGGAAGGTTCAGGAACTCCCTGGGATGGCCGGAGAAGAAAACTCAAGCATGGCAGGATCAGGATTTTTTCCAGAATTTCCACCATGGCGCCGGAGATTCAGTTAATTTTACCTGGTGATTTTCAAGAAGGAGCATGGCCTGTTTCAGGCTGTCAATGTGCGAATCCTTGGACAAAAGTAAGGTGTTCAGGTGTTCAATCTCCTGTTTCAGATGACGAATCACCTGTTCACTCTGGTCAGCAGAGGCTGTATCACGCTGTTCAGAGACCTGTACAGAATGGTGTTCACCCTTCGGTTGTTCAAAGGGACCAAAGACACGTAAAAGCTCTGAAGTATCTACCATTTTTGCATTGCGTTCACCGCTACAGGTGGACAGGTCACCTGCTTTAATTAACCTGTGCAGTGTCGTTCTACTCTTACCCGTCAGTCGGGCAGCCTCACTAATAGACACTCTGGCCATCAGTTACCATCCTGTAATGCATCCAGTCTCGAGGACAGTGTACGGAAAAGATGCTCCGCATCATCGTGGAGTTTCTCACAAAGGTCGGCTTCGACATCGAGATCAAGCTCGTTAAGCTTCTCCAGCAGGAGCAGAGACTGATTCTGGATGAATTTAGCCATGTTCAGCGCTGTTTTCTGTTGTTTCGTCATAAGAGGCCTCAGAGCGTCAGTGCTCAGTGTAGGGATGTTCTCTTTTCCGCTTCCTCGCTCACTCAGTCGCTATGCTCCTGCCGTTCGGCTGCGGCGAGCGGCAGGGGCATGCGTATAAAAGCTCGAGAAAACCGAGCGGTCGCGTAACGGGGAAAAGGAAAGGCCGCAAGGCGGCCCTTTTTTCCATAGGCTCCGCCCCCCTGACAAGCATCACAGAATCTGACGCTCAAATCAGTGGTGGCGAAACCCGACAGGACTATAAAGATACCAGGCGTTTCCCCCTGGTGGCTCCCTCGTGCGCTCTCCTGTTCCTGCCTTTCGGTTTACCGGTGTCATTCCGCTGTTATGGCCGCGTTTATCTCATTCCACGCCTGACACTCAGTTCCGGGTAGGCAGTTCGCTCCAAGCTGGACTGTATGCACGAACCCCCCGTTCAGTCCGACTGCTGCGCCTTTTCCGGTAACTATCAACTTGAGTCCAACCCGGAAAGACACGACGAAGCGCCACTGGCAGCAGCCACTGGTAACTGATTTAGAGGAGTTAGTCTTGAAGTTATGCGCCAGTTAAGGCTAAACTAAACG
>NZ_RZNH01000009.1 GCF_013141825.1 Marinifilum caeruleilacunae | reverse complement strand
GTGCCGTCTAATTTCTTTTACCTTAGCCTCGGTACTTTGTTTCTTTGTTCTCATTTTATAGACATTAATTGGTTACAAAAAGTTAAGAAATCTATCTCTTAAATTTTATACCAACTTGTCCAAATTAGGCTGAAGACTTACAGGGTATTATGTGGTTCTTTATGCGCAAAAGAGTTCACCATTTATGAAAATAAGATACTTTCTGACATTGATTTAATAGCATTAGGAGACACCATCCCCAATGATGATGAAATTGGAAAAATAAATCAACTTTTTCATAAACATCTTGAGCATGTTAAACATTTTCATAAATGTAGCATAGGAAACATGTATCTAAATAGAAGTGAAAAAATTGATGCTTCAACTCCCTTTGGGTCATATTTAAAGCATTATTATCAACCAATAAACAGTCTACAAAAAGAGCTGGAGTTCGTTGATAAGAGACTGGATAACAACACCTATAATATTTTTAGATTATTCTGGTATGCTTTTCTAAGAAATAATTTTTACGATAATCTTGAAAGACAATATAGTTTTTTGAAGGCAAATGTATTTCTGTATTATTTAAATCATAGGTCTTCATTTAGACATTTTTCATATAGAGAAACAAAAAATCATGTTCTTAAGAGCATGATTACTGCAAAGAATGATACCCAGGATAACTATTTATTAAATATATTACGTGCTTTAGACACAAAATTGAACAATACGGATTTCCTTAAAATTTGCAATTGGAAAAACAATTTATTAATTGAGTTAGAGAAATATATTGTAGATCTGAACTCAAAGGAGAACATCCTGCTCCTTGAAATATTTAATCTGGAAAAAGGCTGTATGAAAGTAAATCTGAAATTCTCTGAGCTAATAGAGGAACTAGCGGGAGGATATCAATTAAAACACCTGTATGAATTTTCAGTTAGAGAAAATGATAAGAATTTCCTCTGGTGTTTATTAATATTAGTAAGAATTAAATTATGGCCGGACCAGGTGATATTTTCGAAAGAGAAGTATTGCAAATACATTAATACTTTGTTCAGAAGAAGTAAAGTGTCCAAAAATGAAAGCACAAGAAAAGCATTTATTCAAATAATAGGCTATTTCGATTTGGATTTAGCTTTATCACAAATTCAGGAGTTTGAACTCAACTAAACTCTATATACAATTCGTTTAATAGAAATAATTCATTCTTTATCATGATATTATTAAGGATATGAGGATGAACTTCAATCCCATATCCTTAAATATTTGAATCATATATTCCAGAGATTGACTTTAAAAGAGAATTTACACAAGTAGTTCTGAGTAAGTCCAAATCCCCTTTATAGAAAAGATCACTCGGATATAATAGTTTTTGTAACAACTGTTTATCCATCCAGTCTAATTCTATCCCCAAACTTAAAAAGATTTTGTAGACACTATATAAGGTTACATTATACAGCTCAAAAGCACAATCGAAGCGAGCGTGGGCAAATACAGGTGTGGCGATTATCTGAGCCACTCCTGAGTGGGATACCTGAACTACCGAATTGAGATAGTGAGGAACGAGTAAGCAGAATGAGGTGGTTGGAGGTTTGAGGATAGCAATAAGAATTCCATGTCGCTAAACTAAAACATCATATGATAACCAGTACTATAACTCGATTCTTAAATATTTTTGGGAATCGTTTAGGAAATGAATGAGTGTGAGTTAGCCTAACTCAACCAATCGGTAAGTAATTGTGACAACTTTAGCATGAATTTTTGATTCGCATTCTTATCATGGTCGTGATTACTAGAAATTGCAGCGGATTTATAAATTGTTCTGCTTGCTATAACTTTGTGTTTCATATCACCATTATTACTGGCTTTCAACAGTACAAGCATATTATCCCATTCTTCTTGTGTAACAATCAGATTATCACCCGGCATGATGTCACTTACAGTTCCTAATAAATTGTCTTGCAGTAAATTCCAAGTAGCCTCTTCATAGTTCACTTCAGAGCGCTTAATACTATCCAATGATTTTGTACTAACTTTCATGATTTGTATGATTTTAAACATTAATGATTTTATTCTATATTAACTAACCTTATCCTCATTTCGTTCTAATGCGTATTAATTGAGGCCTGTTTCTTTTTGATGTTAGTTTGGGATTTCTATTTCTTCCATATAACTTATTTTCATTGATGGATGGTTCAGGTAGTTAACATATTCACTCTTACCAGAAGGTTCAAATAGAGTATGGTCTAGGTTTGCATGATTTTCGATCTCAAAAATTAGGACACTATATTTTTTCGAAGTCAGCGGTAATGGGATATTTTTAGACGAACCTTTAAGAAGTATAAAGCGGTTACCCAAAACCCGTATATCACCACCGTTTTTCCCTATTTCTAGAAGCTCATTTTCTCTAAACCTGCTTGTACTCCCCTTCTTAAGGTAACACAGCATAAAAAAGGAATTATTGTTTCTAAGATTTGAACAATCTATCCTATACAATTCAGAATTGATTTTTATTTTTAGATGAACCATTTTTTTCTCTCGCACCAAAGTTATACTTCGCTTGGAATGAATTGGGAGAATAATCGGCTTCGTAAAAGTTGAAACTTTCAAATCCTCTTTGACGCTCACCTCCTGAAAACGCGTTGTAACTAACTTGACAAAAGGATCAATAAAATTTTGTAATTCATCGAAGCCCAAAATAACTATCCATTTATTCTTTTCCTTGCTGAAATATGGAGTTAATACGAGCAATTCATATTCATACATGCCAATCTTAACTCTTTTCAAAGTGGGTTCTGGATGATCTCCAAATTGTTCATCCCCAAAGTATTTAGTTAAATATAAATTATATCCTCCTGCATCTTCATCTGAAATAAAATTTCTGGTTTGAATGAATTGTTTAATATTAGAGCTTTTAGGGAGATTGGAACCATTTAATTTTATAATATCATGTCCAATAGCACTTGTTTCATTATCAAATATTAATTTATCAGGTTCATCCTGAATGTTCTTAGAAACAACGATAGCAAATTGGTCTTCACTCCACGGTCGTTCAATTTCAATCATTAATTGATAATTTCGTGTCTTAACAATTGTTTGTTTCTTCTTATCTAATTTAAATGACATGTGAAAATAGGGAGTTACTTCAAGTTTTGGAGTTGGTGGTTTTGAATTATTTTTTATCACTAATTCAAACTGATCTGATAAACTTTCAAACGAATTATCATCTTCTATTTCTGCAAAGTGCTCTCGAAACCGAGATGTTGCTTTAAGGCGATAGATCATTTTTTTAAACTTAGATACTTTTTCATCCTTATATACAAAATAATCCATAACATCGGGATTAACTATGTATGAGCTATCTTTTTTAGAATAATAGTTAAAACTAAAATCACTAATTTTTTTTAATACAAGAGATTCTAAATCTTTATCTAAAAAAATACATGTATGGTCGAAGTCATTTGATGGTAATCCAACCAAATCAATCAAATCTAAATTATTTAGGTTCTTATAAGAATATTCATTTCGATTAAACCGAATTAATATTTCCAATTGAAGTTTATCTTTTTCAAGGTCTTTGAAATAATTAAATATAATTCTGAAGCTACTGTTCACCCGTGACCTCTGCTGTCCGATATGTAACCTATGAACTGTTTTTTTTCCATCATTGATTTGTTCCAAATAAACAATAGCATTGCCTAGAGATTCATTACGTTTAAATGAATATATCACTCTTGAACTTGGACTTATTGAGATATAGAGTTCTCCTCTTGGACTAACGTAGTTATCAGCTAGGTTCAATTCAATTTCCACACCAAACCGGTTCGGATAAACTGCCAAATTATCATCAATTTTTATTGTAGTATTAAAATTGTCTGGGGCATACTCATCAATTAAGAATAAACGTTTATTTTCTACTTTAAATCCCGGCAGTGATTTTGATTCATCCAATAATTGTGTCGATTCACAAATTAAACTCAAGTTTTTACGGACTGGATCCTGATTAGTCTTAAACTCAAAAAAAATAAAGCTTTTTAAATCCAGTGAATCAAACTGTTCTAAAATAATATGTTCCGTGAGAATGTTCGGTTTCTTTGGTTGGATTCTAGCATCTTCAAAAGTAAATTCCGCAGGATGAAATTTGAAATTTTTATGATTTTCCTTTTTATATTCTGTATCGTAATTAAAGGCAAAACTAAAGTGATAAATTCCAGGATAAGGAAGAGGAATCTCCTTATGTTGAATCATTGAAGGACCTGTTAAATATTCGATCTTTATTTTCGAAACGTCCTTATTTTCATCATAAATCAGTTCAATTTTTCTTGGAACAAAATTTCTAAATGGGTCTTTATACTGAATAAGAGCCTTAGGATGTGGGTTATTATCAAAAAAATAATTCCATAATGGAATATAAATTTTAGTAGAGTGTTTTTTTCTTTTCAAAAGTTGCTTAGTATACCAGTCTGAAGGATAGATAACCATGTTCAGTATACGAAGATCGGGAATGTATGAAATATGCTTATTCGAAACATGAACAGACGGAATTTTACCCATTGAATTTTCTACAAACTTCTCTGTGTACAATAGATACTTTTTCTTGCTTGGCATTTCATCACGAACACTAGTATAATTTTTAAAGAAAAGAGGATCTAGCACTCCAATCAATTGAGCAAAATGAATACTTGTTGATGGAGGATAAATAAATGATTGCAGACCTTGTTTATCTTTATTCTTTAACGTAAAGATATTACTCTTAATTTTTGACTTGCTTTTTATATTTGGAATTATGTGGGGAGGCTCAATAGGCCAGTTTATCAAACTATCTTCATGTTCGAATTTTTCTGCTTTGTAACATGGGACATTAGTTTTAAATCCGCTATTAATCACATCGATTAAAGTAAGTTCGGTTTCATTGGAACTTTTTATTGGAATAACATAATTTGTCACAGATTCGATGAAACGAAAGTGAAACTGATACAATTCATCGTATTTGCAGGTTAAACTTATTGTAGATTCATCTGGATAGCTATAATTAGTTACTATTCCATTCTTTTTCATCCAATCATCAATATATTTCTTGTCAGTAGCTATTACTTGCTTGCCATCATTAGATGAGCCATTTGTGGGTTTTGGCAACACTAAATTGTAACCTTCAAACCGGAAAAGTTCATTAGTTAATAATGCATTGTTAGGAGAAATTAAAGTTTCATTGTTGAAGTTTATGCACCCTTCTTCATGCTGTTTCAAATAATCAATTGAAAGAATTTTTCCTTTTTTCATGAATTGCAATTTTCTTTTACAGAGTGATTCTGTAAAAACTGCCTCTTCAAACTCGTCAGGACGAATTGTTTTGGTACAAACAATATTATGTCCTTGAATTTCCTGTCTAACAAATGTTTTATCAAAAGCTTTCTTATCAAGTTTGTGGTATAGGATTAATCCACGAGCTAAGGAATCTCTGTTGTTCGTGGCTAATTGGGCATTCCAATTTTGAATTTCTGAAAAAGATTTAAATTCGAATAAAGAATCATTACCTCTACTTTCTGGCAGTGTTATTAACCCAAAATTACTTCGTCCGTGATAGAATTTTTCATTTGGAACATTTTTTCGTTTAAACACATAGTCAGTTTTCAAGCTTAAAATAAACTGGTCTTTGTCAAATTCTTCACTTAAATGATCTGTATACAACTCTCTCTTAAAATAACCAGCCAGTTCCTTTTTCTGAAGTTTGAATACTAGTTTATATGAGCCATCTTCTTTGGGAATAGGACAATTTATATTGATTACCATCCCAAAATAATGCATTGCTAATGCGGAATTCTGATATATGGAAGCCTGTAGATCATGAAAATCGATATATTGAGGTGAAAATGATTTATCAATAACTTCATTCTTATATTTTTCTGCAAAACCAGAGACACGCTCTAACCTATTATCTACTATTTCAATATTTTTGGCAATTGTTGAAAATCTATTTGACTTTTCATCATCATTAGGAACATTATTGGTATTTTCATAAAGAAATGCTCTATTCTCAATTTTTCGTCCGGTTCGAGATTCTGAGAAAGCACGAAGCTTTACGTATGCCTCATCAGCATCATTTTTTTCAAATTCGGCACTCCTTTTTTCATATCCAAGAATAGAAGCCCAGTTTGTTGGTTGCAGAATTTGGTCTATATCATCTACTAAAAAGTCGAGAGTGATTGTTTTTTGATTTTGAGAATGTAATTCTACAGAAAAATTACTATCCGAAAAATTTGTAATGATGAATTCTCGAATTTCGGAAATCACTTCTGGAGTAACTATCAATTCTTTCTGAGGCAAAATATCCAACCCAATAATTACAGCAAAATTCAACCTATTTAATTTATGAATTCCGCAAGGAGAAATTGTTAATCCAATTTGAATGTTTTCAAGGCTCTTATTCATTGAATTCTGTTTATAGTTTAGTAATAACAAGACGAAAAGTATTCACTCCAGGTATTTTTGAAATCTTCAGCCAATTTTATATCTGAGGAATTTAACCAAATAGTTTTTGCATTTCGTTCTATTCCTATGCACTGAGTTCCACTTTGTACTAATTCACCTGTGATAAGAAAATAGTAGGAATCCGTAGATTCATCATTTTCAATTAGTTCTTCATTAAAGGAAACAGAACCTGAATTTGATTTTAGAATTACTTTTGACGACTCAGGTTCCTCCCTACCAATTCTATAAATCAAGTAAAGAGTCTCACCCTTTTTATAATTTATTCGTGAGGTTAAATTGCTATCAACAATTCTATCCTCAAATAATTCTAAAATTTCACTTTCCGAAAGTAAATTGGCTTTAATCGAAGTTAAATTATCTAAACAAACTGCTGTTCCCATTAGGTTTTTTTTGCCTTTACCTTTTATGGTATGCGACATATAAACCTCTGCTTCTACTTCGAACCATGAACTAAAACTATGTTTAACACGGACTACACAGGATCCGGATAAATCATTTCCGGCATATCTTAAAAGTACATTAAACGTAATGGATGAATTAAACAGACCGAGTACGCGAAAATTTCCATGGCATAAAATATATGCCTTCAGTTCAACTTCACTGTAATTTTTCTGGAAATATATTCCTCCAAGTAATGATGTCGATCCATATGCTAAACCAAGATCAAAGGTTTCATTTGACTCAAACTCTATAAGAAACACAACATGAGTTATCCCTTCTTTGGGATTCATATTCATTATAAAGTATCCTGCACCGGGGTAACCATTAACAATAGCCAAAAATTTATTTTTTGGATTGTTAATCCCCATTTCAATTTGCATTGGTGCATTAGCCATAAATGGCATTGTAAACAAGATGTTAAAATGAAGATTTGAGAGGTTAAGATAGCCAAATGCTATTGGACCTAAAGGATATTGAAATCCAACCGATACACCGTTAGAATTAACATTCAGTATCATATTGGATTTGTTTATACTTTTTAGCCCCTCTTCAAAAAAAGAAATAAACCTAAAATCACCGTCAAATTGAATATCTCGAATCTTAATATTTAAAGCTTCTATGCCATTTCTGGATTTGGAAAAAGATATTTCATCAAAATCAACAGTAATCAATCCCAATATATTTAAACCAAAACTTCTGATAGTGTTTGACAATGTCGTTTCTTGTTTTTCAATAACGGAAGGTGAGGTAATGTTAAAATATATTGAAGATTTGAAATCAATTTCAATAGAAGAATTGGGATTATTTCTTGCAATAAATTTTACAAGTCCCCCATCAAAATTTCTAAGTTTATGCGTACTAAATGTATATGTAATATCTTGTTTAAATGGCGCATTCACTAGATATTTTAATTCTTTATAAGTGTCGATAGCCTTTTTTAATTCTTCATACTCTTCAGTTCCTCTTATACTATTGTTCAATTTCTCTAGGAGTTGTTCTACTTCACCGTCAATGGCATTCTGAATCGCATAAACCGAGTCATTAAAAGTATTCTCCGCTTCTTTTAGTTTAGCTAATTTTTGGTCATAATTACCTTGAAGTCCTTGTCGCCTGGCATCAATTTTTTTTAGTAATTCTTCTATACGGCCCTTATAATCCTCAAAAATAAACTGGAACCTTTGTTTATAGGTTTCAATGTCGACCAAAACATCATTTTCAAGATCATTATACCGTTCAATATATGGAGCAGCTTCATCTTTAAAGCGTTTCTTGAGACTCAGAGCACGTGCTTTTAGGTTTTTCGTAAGACCTTGAAGTTTTGCATCAAAAAAAGCCTCTTGCTCCTTAATTATTTTATCAATAATTTCTTGGTTAATACCGATTTCTTTCATAACAGAAGCATAGGAACTAAGAGTCCCTTTTAGGGCATTTACAGTCTGCAAATATTGATCATTAACCTGATCGAAAGTTTGAGCGATTTCAATAGTCTTTAATAGAGTCAAATCTCCAATTTGCTCTTTTAAATTTTGAAGCTCATCGGTAACTTGAACATTAGCCTTTTCCCAGTGTTTTTCTGTTTTTATAATAGTTTCATCCACACTTTCTAATAGTTGTAGATATCTGCCTTCATATTTTTTCTCAATTCTGGGTTTAAGCTCTAGCAAAATATCCTTTACTGGTTCGAGATTAACCTTTGCCGTAAAGGAATCAGAAGAATTAGTTACCAAAACTTTTTCAAAAAAATCAAGATATAACATTTTAAAGATCTGCTCCTTATTCTTTTGAATTTGCCCATAGAAAGGCTGTTTTTTGATAAACTTGAGAATTAACTGAGAAACCACATTCTTTTTTTCTATATATGATTCTACATCGCGTGAAATCAAAATCTTAGACAACTCTTGAATCTGATTGATAAGCTCTACATCAATATAATCATCTATTTGTATTTCTTTTATTATACTTTGAATAAGATTGTTTTGGATTTCCCTTTCAAATTCAAACAATTCTTTTATTTGCAGGTCATCAACCTTAAGCTTTAAATTGCTCTCAATTCTTGTCTTCAGCTTAAGTTTTTCCAGATATCTTTCTATTGAAGTAAGTATTTGAGATCTTATCTCATTTTCAATCTCCCTTTTGATATTATCCAACTCTAACGGAAGCGAACTTATTAATTTTTGAGCTTCACGAACTTCTTTTTTCCAGATATTATAAATCTCATTAAAATCTTTAAGTACGGCTTTAAAATCCTTTATTTTATCAACTGTGACCTTTATTTTAGGATGATCCGGATCTTCTAAAAATTGTTCTAATAAATTTATGAGTTTAATCCCCCCTATCAATTCAGCATCTTTACCTAAAAAATCCGCAGGATTGAACCTATGTCCTCCAGTAACGCCGTTCCTTTTAATCTTGTCATTATAAGATTCTTTAGATAATAACCCATAAGTAGAGATAGATAAACCTTCTATCGGAAAATCCGGATTTATAACAGCACCAGAATTTCGGTTATTTTGAGAGAAGATACCAACAATGGATTGTTGTTGAGGACGCATACTCTTTATATAATCCCCATAATCGATATCAAGCCCCGCGTTAAAATTTCGTTTTAACGACTTCATAAAAACTTTTGATGCATTCTTGATTTCAGAGAACCCATGATTCATATAGCTTTCTGCGTACATTAAATTATAGGTCTGAGGACTACTCTCAATACCAACTAAATTGGGGATTTTTGCTTTGACATAGGCCAACCTGGGATTAAAAGCTCGAACATTATTGTTTGACGAAAATGAATTGTCAAAATATGTATACAACAAAATGCCTTTAGTTTCAAGATTGATACTATCCTCATTAACATTACCACTTGCTGCAAAAGCAAGTTTTTCTTTTATCTCAATTCGATGATGCTTTTCGTTCCTAGCTCTAAATTCATTAATGACCTGAATAGCTCTAGCTCCATAGGTATGAAAAGATTCAGACTTTACAGAGTAACTACTATCTTCGGTAATTTGAGCTGCATGATGAAGCCTAACATAGGTACCTTCTTGATATTCGGTATTCCCTTCCCAACCATTTTTATGCACATAAACACCAGATGTAATTTTATTCAATCTTTCTGGAATAATGATCATGTCCATTTCAAATTCTTTTGAAACACCTAAATGGTCAATTCCTCTATATTTAAACTTTAATAGATCAGATGGGTATGCACTATTTGGTCCTTCGTTCAATACAATGATACCTTCATTTCCAATCTCACTATGATATACAGGCTTAAAAAAGCTACCATGTTCTATAGGAATAATACGTTGAAATGGAATTTTAAACAACTCATTATTTTTAATAGTGACTTCATTTTCGAGAAATTGCACATAAAATCTTCGCCTGACATATGATTTTCCTCTTTTGAATTCTCGAGAATCTATTTCATTTATGATTAGTTTTATTCCAGTATTTGCATCGAAACCTAAAGATTCTATATTAGTAAAATTGGTTCTTCCAAAGTGAATGAATTGCTCCCATTTAGAGAGACTATATGGAATACTATGAATATTATTCTTAAATATTAGATCAGAGGACAACCCGAGTCCAGTCACCTCAAAGAAATCCGTTTTAATTGTTTGCTGGTATCTAGTTGTTAGAGTAGATATTTCTTTTCTTTGAAGTTCACTTGGTAAGAAATTCGGCCTAGGTTCTATTTGAATATCTGTACCAGCATAACCAATAGCTTTAAACTCAGTAATGAAATGCTCCGAATTAGATCTTAGATTGTTTGACCACAACTTAACAAGTCTCGTAATTGCAATTTTCTCATTCCGTCTTGTTTTTAACAATTGTTGTTCTTTGTTTGAGGAGGAGAAAAACAATTCAGAGCTGGATTGCTCCTGAAATGGGCTAAGAAACATTTTAAAGGGCGCGTCGAAAAATGTAACTGGTACTTTCTTGGTATGATTTGATCCGGAGCTATTATCCCTGATACCTGTATCATAGAACAAACTTTCTTCTATTACTTGGCTATTATAGTCCTCTTTAAAAATATTGATAGGATATTGGTTACTTTCGAGCTTAAAATATTTTCTAGGATTTTCACAAATTATTAGCTCAAAAAATTCCCATGACAATAAGAATGTTGATGTATAAGGCAATTGATTCTTAATCAAATAGGGCCATTTTAAGTTGAAAATTTTTTGAGTTATCCTAAATGAAAGCACCGAAAATCCTGTTGTATAAGAATTGGACCTTTTCTCTAGCTGACACTCGCGATCTAGAACCTGTTCCGCAACGTGCTGTTGAGGCAGTCTAACAACAATGTAAGCATCTTTATCAGAATACAATTTCTCGAGGAATTCCACAGTTTTTCTCGGTCTTCGAAGAGTCTTTTTCTTTTTGACCAGATTAACAAAATAGAAGTCCAGATTCAATAAATCCTGTGGCCTTCTTATCACACAATGGTGATCAACTGTTTTGAGAAAGCTTTCCAACATTGATTAAATTTTGAGTTATTTTATTCTGTACAATCGCATTTAAATGTTAACCAAGAGCAATTTCCATCATTACAACCACTTACTTTACATCCTTCATTTGACCAACAATTATCCTGGTATCCATTTCCTAGCCAAATCGGATTTGCATAAAGGCCATAAGTGTTGTTATTTTTTATGTCTCTACCGATTAGACATTTGATAAAACTTGTCATTTTTTTCTCTTCATTTCGTTCAGCCAAGTTCAAATTACTGAGATCAATTTCCGAACAATCAACTACTTCATCTTCCTTTATAATAAGCTCAAGTACAACTAAAGACTTATGATTAAAAATCAAGAATTGTCGTTCAGACTCATAACCTTCATTTACGATTAAATACCTAGAAAACAACAATATCAAAGCAGGAGTTTCCTTAATAATCTCACAAGTGATATCTAGATCCCTCATTTCATCGTTTGGGACTTCATCTTCAATCTCAAATTCATATTCGCATATTGATCCAAACCAGTAGTTGGTCTTGGCATAACATATATCCTTATCTATTTTGGATACGTTAATTTTGATGGCCTCTAATTTTTTCATAATATCTATATTCTTTTATTAAGCCTTAAATAATCTTGAATACTGAATTATTTACATTACTCTCATTTTGTAGATTACTTGTTAAAGTAGAATGTATATTTCATCATTAGCATTTATAAAATAAAAGCAATCTTACTAGGCAACTACAATTCCTCATTACGAATCAACAGTGTTTTATTATTGCAATTATTGCCACATCAACAACTATAAATCATTTACTCTAAATCACGAAAAGAATCTATCACAATACACCAGTTTATAATCAGATTGCATTTCTACTGTATGGGGAAATGACCACTTTCTCAAGTATTGATGTACTGAGTTATTCAAGCAATAATATTATGGGAGCTTGAATGGAAAAGATTTTTTTTAACGGGATAATCTGGCAATTATCCCTTACTCAAGGTATGAATTAAATTATTCATTTGTAAATGTGTCTGTAGTAGCATTTTAAAGTCTAAAAGTATTCTTTACGTTTTCCATATCAAGGTCACATAAAGTGTTAAGAGGGTTACACACAACTAACTATCATTACCTTATCGGTTATCATGTAAACGACAAGGATCAGGCTAACTCAAAAGTGTGCATCAGTTCCATTCAAGTTATCGTAAAAAATTCAAGCAACTTCATATTTATATATTTGGCTTTTACCAATAATCTATTTTTGTACACGGAGTTTCGTATCTAGTTATCCGTGAAAAACGTATTAATCAGGATATACACGATTATTTTTTACATTAAAGCAGTAATGATTTATAGTAGTCATCACATTCCCAATTTTGACAGCTACAATATTCTAACACGACAAACATCAAAAAGTTTAAGAGATTACAAACAAGATATATAACCGTTGTTTGTAACAATATCCTGCTGAGCAAAGCAATATACGTCCTGTCATAGCGTACAAATCAGAAATTATAGGTAATCATACTTAATAAGATTTTACTTATCTTTATTAAAACAACAAAACACTATATATCATGCCTTTAATCACAGACAAACCTCCTCAAAACGTTATTGATGAGATTAAAAAATTAAGAAACTATCTGGACACAGATAATGATGCAAAGATTCCTAAAAAGCAAGATGACAACATTCTGATTGCCACTTGGAACATCAGAGCATTCGGGAACTTAACCAAAAAATGGGAAGCTACATCCAACGACAGTCCTAAACGAGATCTACACTCTTTACTTTGTATTATTGAAATTATAAAGAGTTTTGATGTTATCGCAGTCCAGGAAGTTAAAAACAACATCAAGTGCTTACGCGATACACTTCGAATACTAGGAGAAGAATGGAGTTTTATCATGACTGATGTGACAAAAGGAGATGCCGGAAATGGTGAAAGATTGGCTTTCATTTTTAACACCAAAAGAGTTAAGCTCTCAGGATTAGCATGTGAAATTGTCATCCCAAGAGAACAACTTCTGAAAATTGCACCTGATGCCCTGGACAGACAATTTGCCCGTACCCCTTATGCAGTTGGATTCAAAAGAAAAGATAAGACATTTGTTCTTTTAACACTTCACGTTCTTTATGGCGACGACACAGCAGATCGCGTGCCAGAATTAAAAGCAATTGCGGATTGGATGTATGATTGGGCTAAGCAGCTTAAGAGATGGAAACAAAGCCTTATTATATTGGGCGATTTTAATATAGAGCGTAAGAATGATGAAGCCTATAAAGCTTTTGTTTCAAACGGTCTTCACATCCCAGAGGAAATACGAGATTTACCTAGTACTATATTTAAAGAATTAAAATTATACGATCAAATAGCCTGGTACAAAAACAAGAGTGGTAAATCTCAAATAAATCTAGATTTCCAGACAGGTGGTATAATAGATTTTAGAGGTCATGTACTTGCTGAGCGGGATTATAGTTTATCCAAATTATCTTTCAGAATTTCGGATCATTTTCCTCTTTGGTGTGAGTTCAAGGTGTAGATATAGCTAATAAAGTTAAAGAAAGAAACCCCAAAAACAACGTTCCGGAATTTTGTAGACCAAGCCATAATAAATTATTAGGAATCTTATAAATTCAATATCACATTTGCTATCGAATAGATTCAATCTAAATAGCTCTTCAGATTCAAAAAATCTGTCAAAAAAAATTCTTCAATATTATAATTTATGAAAGTTCAAAAAAACGATTTTTTTTGCTCTACAATTCTTAAATTTGTGATAAGAATTTTCTCTTTATGCTACAAATATGCATTTTTCAATGCACAACAAAGCACACAAGCGCAATGTGCTCATTTTCTGCACTTTGACTTTTTTGAAAAAAGAGCAACTTAGTAAGTCTACTACCCTCAAAACCCTCACTTTTTCAGGGGTTTAGTTTCTGTATAGGGAAATAGCATTTACAAAATGGAATAGGTATAAAAATAAGTATACCCTTATAAGCCTTATTTATAAGGCTTTTTTAATGCTTTGAATTTTATATTCTACAACTTTATAAAATGGCAAAAAACAAATCAAGTTTGAATTGGTATTTATTAATTGCAGGTATTCTGGTTTTATACTCAGGATTATCGAATAAAACATCACAATCTAGTTCAAGGCTCAGGATGATAACTGTTGAATTATCGGAAGATATAATAAACATCAAGGGCAGAAGAACTTCATCCGACTTTAAATTTTGGGCGAAAAAGTATCCTAACCAATTTAATATCCTAAACGGTAGTATTAGCCGAGGGACACGCGAACCAATTTCTAATCTGAAAAAAGGACAAGAAATTCAGATATGGATATCAGAAAAGGCTTATGTGAGTCTTGGAAAGGAAAATACAAAAATAGCGGTTAGAGGAATCAGCCTAAATGGAAAAAGTTTAATGTCTCAGAATGAATATTTAAAAAACAGAAAAATGTATAAAATGAGACTTAAAGTAATCGCCATTTTCACAGGAATTATGCTGTTGATAAATGGTCTTGACTTAGTTTCAAGCAAAGCTAATTATCTAATCATCTTTACTTTCCTTGGAGCAATTATTCTAATGAAAATATTTGATTTTGGATTGTATTAAAAAAGAAGAATGAGTATGCACACATTCTTCTTTTAACTATCCCTTCACCACAGCCAAAGGTTCCAGTTCAACCAGAATTTTCACCAAATCTTTTTGGTTCTCCATTACCTGATCGATGTCTTTGTAGGCTCCGGCTGCTTCATCCAAATCTTTATGACCTCTTATTGCATGTAGGATTCCTTTTTGATCGAGACGATTGATTTCTTCTTGTAAATCAAGTTCACGTTGTGCCTGTTTTCTTCCCATTCTTCGACCTGCACCATGCGAACATGAATGAAAACTTTGCGGATTTCCCAAACCTTCAACAATGTAAGATTTGGTTCCCTGCGAACCTGGAATAATCCCGATCTCTCCTTCCCTGGCGCTTATAGCTCCTTTTCGGTGCACAATTACATCTTTACCAAAATGATGCTCCCAATCTGCATAGTTGTGTGCTATGTTAATAATTTCAGTGAATTCTATAGACTCAGACAAAACGCTTTTGAATGTTTCCTGAACTCTTTCCATCATCATTTTTCGGTTGGCAAAAGCATAATCAACACAATATTGCATGGCTTGTAAATACTCTTTTGCCTCTTTGCTTTCAATTGGCAAAAAAGCCAAATCCCAATTCGTTGGCACTTGCGAATGCCATTTTTGATTCAGGTTTTTGGCAATTTTATTGTAATAATCTGCCACCTGTTTTCCCAGATTTCGACTACCTGAGTGAATCATCACCCAAATGCAATTATCAGAACCATACTGAATCTCTATAAAGTGATTTCCACCGCCCAATGTTCCCAACTGGTGCAAAGCATTCTTGTAGTGATTTTTGACTACATCAGGTAAATTTTCAGCATCAGGCATGTACTTTTCATCCTGTGCATGTTCATGCTTCGAAAAGCCTAAAGGAATTCTATTTCTGATACCAGACATGATTTTCTTCAAGCTTTCAGTGTCCAAATCTTCAATATTGGTTTTCACTGCACACATTCCACATCCAATATCAACGCCCACAGCATTGGGAATTACAACTCCCCTGGTGGCCAAAACCCCTCCTATAGGCATTCCGTATCCGCAATGTGTATCGGGCATTAAAGCCACATGTTTAAAGGCGAATGGTAAATTGGCCAGATTTTCGGCTTGCTGTAATGCAGATTCTTCCAAATCACTCACCCACATTTTTATTGGGATTCTATTTTTAGATATGATTTCATTCATAACATACTCTTTCTTAATTTGTTTTACTATTTGTTATTCACGCTAAAAATTTCTTTTAATTGATTCACTACCTGAGAGCCACCGGAAAGGCTAATACTGTTAATTTTTTCAGAGATTTTCTCAACATATTCCATCTCTTTCAACTTGAACAACATTTCATTCTCCTCCATCAATTTTGCTGTATTCAACAAACTTCTGGTCGAGGCGGTTTCCTCTCTTCTTGTGATGATATTGGCCTGAGCCTGTTTTTGAGCAATCAAAACCTGATTCATGATCTCTTTCACTTCTCCTGGCAAAATGATATCTCTGATACCACTATCCAAAATTTTAATTCCCAAAGCAGCAACTTTCTCCTCCAAGTTCTCCTGAATGAACTGAGAAATAGATTCTTTTTTCTCCAAAATTTCATCCAAAGTGAAAGCTCCTAAATATTCTCTCAAAGCCAATTGCAAAAGAATGTACAATTGCTTTTCAAAATCCTTATTTTCTACAATCGCTTTTTCGATATCAGTCACCTGATAAAGTGCAAAGAAATTCACTCTTACTGCAGCCTTATCTTTGCTTAAGATTTCTTGACCTGAAACTTCGAACTTCTGCTGTCTGGTATCCACTTTTTGCACAAGCAAAGCATTTGAGTTCTTCCAGAAATAGTAGGTTCCTGACTCCAGTTTTCTTTCAAATTTTCCATCAACAAAAAGCAATCCTTTTTCATATGATTCCACCTGTGACACCCTTAAGTAAGGCATTACATTGGTTCTGGAAAGAATGCTTCTATCAATTTGATTAGAAACTTCTATTTCTTTGGTATTTATAGTTTGAAAAGACAATGGAGTATATCCTTTCCACCATGCATAAATTCCCGATGGAAGTACAGTTTTGAATATTCCATTTTCATACATGAAACTCAATTCACCATCTTTTACTTCTACAATTGTAAGAAGATCTTTCAATTTCTCATCTTGCAAATAAATGGCAAGTTCATCCTTAGGATTAAATGCACCATTTCTTTCCAAAATGTAAACCTTATCGAATGGACTGATCCAGTAGGTTCCTTCGGTAAGAACCTTTTTATATTCCTTTTTCCTGTATACCAATCCTACAGTTCCTTTTCTAATTCTTATTTTTTTCATAGTTGTATAGTGTTAGTTTGATTTTATTTTCATTTAAAAAGAAAGAAACTTGTACCCAACCATCTTTTCAGAGTGGAACTTATAATGCTTTCAAATTGCAACAGATGGTTCGCAAGTGTAGATCCGCTACTATAAGGATTCACATTTCTTAGACTTGTGAAGCAAATATCTCCTTTGAAAGAAATTACAACTTTCAAAACTTTGTCAAGACTGCTTTACTCGCATGAAGTGAAGCTGGTCTGGCACAAATTACTTTCGGCTGGTAGGCGTTTGGTGAAGTGCCTGTCTTCTCTTTTCTGGATTTTCAGTCCAAAATTTGGTTGTTACTCTATCCAACTGAGCTATCCTTACGGAGAGGGATTCGAACCCCCGACACACAACGTGAATGAAAAATTCCATCAGTAACAGAAGCATATTCAACTCTACTGAGCAAATACTACCAAGCCATACAGAAACTTAAGTCAGGTCTGTGAACTGTGGATTTTTTCATGCCTTTTCCTTCTTTCCAGAAGGTATTTTTTTTCATACCAAAAGTATGTGATCATCATTTTAAAGAACTTTCTGATACAAAGATGAAAGGCTAGTGCGCAATCTTTTTGCGTAGTTAAATATTTTTTCTACTTTTCTTAAAAAAATATCAAATGCCTGTAAACAGAAATGCTTTAATCCGTTATACGACAATCGATAAATGTCTTAGAAACCATTATAGAAAGTGGACTTTGGAAGATTTAATGGATGCTTGTTCCGATGCGCTTTACGAATTCGAGGGCATAGACAAAGGTGTAAGCAGAAGAACTGTTCAGTTGGATATTCAGAACATGAGAAGTGAAAAATTGGGTTATAATGCTCCAATTGTAGTTACCGAAAGGAAGTACTATACTTATGAAGATTCTGACTATTCCATCACGCAACTTCCCTTATCTGATCAGGATTTAAACAAATTGAATGATGCAGTTGAAATTTTAAAGCAATTCCAGGGCTTTTCGCATTTCTCAGAAATGACTGGCTTGATTCAGAAGCTGGAAAACAAAATCCATACAGAACAAAGCAAGGAACGACCAATCATCCACATCGACAAGAATGAAAATCTGAAAGGCTTGGAGCACTTAAATGTACTATATCAGACCATTCAGAATAAAAAGGTTTTAAAAATAGAGTACCAATCATTTAAAGCCAGAAATTCCCATCCTATTTACTTCTTTCCATACCTATTAAAGGAGTTTAACAATCGTTGGTTTTTGGTAGGAAGACAAAAGTCCAAGAAAAACAAGTTAATGACCTTGGCTTTGGATAGATTTCAAAATATTGATATCATGGAAAAAATGCAGTTTCTTGAAGATCCTGATTTTGATCCCGATGAATATTACAAACATGCCATTGGCGTAACTGTAAATGAAGGTTTAAGCCCTCGAACCATCGTGCTAAAAATTGATCGCACCAATGCTCCATATGTAATTACAAAACCAATACATGCCTCACAACAAGTCATTGAAAAAGGTCATGAAGGCATAATCATTCGTATAAAAGTGGTTCCCAATTATGAACTGGAACGAGTGCTTCTAGGTTTTGGCCCTGGTTTAGAAGTTCTTTCTCCTCCTTCCCTGAGAAAAAGAATTGGGGATCTCATTATAAGATCTGAACAGATATATCGAAAGGTTTAAACAATATTATTATTTGTATTCAATACAATTGCCAGAATAACTATATTTAAGCAAATACACACAATAAACGACTCTAAAAGACACACCATTTATATGAAGCTTTTATTTAGCCTTAAGTCGCTCGGAAAAAAGCACCCATATCTTAAAGATGCATCCATTGAATTGGATATAGAATCTACGCTAACTCTCGAGCAATTTTTAAAGATACTTGTGTACCAGCAAGTGGAGGAATAAAAGTACTTCTCCTTGCCAAAGATGAAAAAATTATGGATCCAAGCATTTTGGAACAAATACATTAACTGAAAATCTAAAGGCTTTGATAATCTGCCCCGTAAATTGCAAATTTCAACAACCTGAGGCATTTATAAGAATCAATAATTTCATGCAAAAATTCTAAGCAACTAGACAAAAAAAGAAAGCCCTAATATGCAGAACTAACACTTTAGGGCTTTCAATCTAACGCTAATGAATCTTGCTATAATTTATACTGCTTAAACAAGTTTAAAGTTGTAGAATCTGTATTGTAAACCCCATACCAACCCTGCAATTCATGTGGAGGATCTCCAATAAAAGGATCTCCTTTTTTCCAAAACTGACCAGCTTGTGCAGGTCGTCCTTCCCCAGAATACGACCAAAAGTTAAAACCTTTTACTCTACCTCCGTTAGTTTGTGAATCATGAACCTTACTGAATATATACTCAAAGAAATTGTCACGACAATGAGATGTTGAATTCACATTATAGGAACAATCATCTCTTGCAATTCCAAATTCCTCCAGCACAATTGGTTTGTTGAGCTTTCTGGCAACTGTTACATGATCATCCCAATACTTATTCACTTTATCAAGCATGTCAACAAAAACGGAATCACTTTGTCCTGGTTTGTACCATCCCCAGTTTTGAGCCCAAATGTGCATGGTAATATAATCGATGTTAGGATCATCATTATCAGTAAAGACATTAACACCAGCTGCTTTTCCGGAAGTATTCCCTTCGGTACCCAAACAAACCATATGATTAGCATCCAGACCTTTTATAAATTTCGATGTAGCACGAGTCCATTTCCTAAAAGCTTCAGGAACATCATACCCCCTTGGTTCGTTGGCCAATTGCCATGCCATAATGGTAGCATCATCCTTATAAGCAATACCTGTAAGGGAGTTGACTCTATTGATCACTGCTACGATATGATTTTGCATCATTTCCTGCGCAGCTTGATTAAAATAAAACTGCTTTGTATAATCCGTAAAATTCTGCCATGAAAATTCCGGTTCCTGAGGATAGGGTACTTCTCCCATGCCAGCCCAGCGTAAATATTGAGGAAATCCCCCACTCCAGGTCCAGAAGTTTCCAAGCACCATAACTGCTTTCATCTTGCGTTTAGCCATTTCAGCCAACAAAAAATCAAGCCCTTGCCATATTTCTTCCTTATACTCTCCAGGTCCGGTTTGCAAAGCAGGATGTACACAATAGCGCATCAGCGAGTCGCCTTCGCTTGCTGCCAGCACCCTTAAATTTGTTATGCCCAATGATTTTAAATGATCCAACTCGCGAATCAATCTTTCCCGATCACCCCCCTTTGGAGCTCCTAAATTCATACCCTGCCAGTAATTGGCCCCGAAAAAATGATATTCTTCTCCATTGAGGTAGAAGTTTCCATCCTTTACTTTTACAAAACCATCATAAGATTCATTGTCTTTTTTGCAGGCGCTCAGAAGAATAACAAATAGCACCAATAGCCTTAGCATCTGTTTCATCATATTACTTTATTGTACTTGTTGTAAATGCATGATTTCAAGCTTACTTTCATCCAACTTGTCATTTCCGTTTAGTTCAATCATTTTGCTATTTCCTGGTATCAAATCGAAATAATTATCGGAAAACTGGATGTCTGAATCAACAAATTTAAGATAGAGGTCGCGAACCAATTTATCGGTCGATACTTTCACATAGCTCTTCCCCTCTATCATTTCAAATTGAATATCAATTTTTGGCTCCTGCAGAATCTGATCTTTTGGTTTTGCAAAATAATAGATGTTATTAGCAAGTATATTTGCGTCCTGTTTGAGCTCCATAAGCAACATTATTTCCTTCTCATTCGCTCTCTGTAAAATCTCATTTATTCCAGACTGATATAGGACATTGCTGGTATTCTTATTCAAGACAACATCCATTTTCTTTTCCATGAGTTTTTCTCCCTTAAAGTCCATTAATGTCAGTTCTAGACTAACATTCTGATCTTCCAACAAATCAGAAACGCCATAAAATGTTAAAACTCCCTCTTTATTAAAGGCACTTATCAAAACGGGCTCATAAGCTTTTCGAACCATGTAATGCATGGCTTTCCATTTGTGGTAATAGTCGGTGCTACTCCAGCTTGCCACAGGCCAACAATCGTTTATTTGCCAGTACAAAGTTCCCATGCAGTAAGGCATCGCTCTACGGTGAGCTTCAATGGCCATTTTAATCCCCCTGGCCTGTAATACATGACTCATGTACAAGAATTGTTCAAAATCGGCAGGTACTTTGTAATCCCATCCCATATATTCCTTAATGCGAAGGTTTCCAATGCCACTGCGCTGATGAGCAGCCATTACTTCAGATTCAATGTCGTAATCTTCAGGCAAGGCATATTTCTTCACGGTCTCAAAATCAGGAAAGGACTGAAAACCATATTCACTCATGAATCGAGCCTTATACTTGTCAAAATCCTCGAATGGATGTTTGCCATGCCATACACCCCAATAATGCATATCTCCTGCTGTATTTTCGTATCCAGCATGTTTCTCTGGTTCAAAACCAGCCTGTGGAGAAGATGGCCAGTAATCATCACCATCTGTATATTCAGAAACCACATCGGGTAGGACTTTGTGAAATATATCCAGGTAAGCTTTCTGAATTTCTTCTCTATGCTCTTCCGAATAAGTCTCTTTCCAACCCCATCCACCATCAGAATAATGGCTCCAGGCAGCATTGATTTCGTTATTTCCGCACCATACTGCAATAGATGGATGATTTCGAAGACGAATTACATTATCCTTTGCCTCTTCAGCAATCGACTGTAGCATTTTCTCATCTCCAGGATACATACTGCAGGCAAACATGAAATCCTGCCATACAAGTAATCCATTCCTGTCACAAAGTTCGTAGAAGTAATCATTTTCATAGATTCCACCTCCCCACACACGCAGCATGTTCATATTTGCATCTTTGGCGTCAGCAATTACCTTATCGTAGTCTTTTTTACTTACACGTGGCAAGAAATTGTCATTTGGAATATAATTAGCTCCCTTGGCAAAAAGCTTCACACCATTCAGTTCAAAAACAAAAGATTCTCCTGCATCATCCTTTTCACGAACCAGTTTAATACTTCTCAGTCCAGTAGACATTTCTGATTTAGCAATGATTAAATTATCTTTCACCACTGATATTTCAAAATCATACATATAAGGCTCACCCAAACCAGACGACCACCACAATTGCGGTTTATCGATATGGAAAGGTACCAGAATTTTATTCTGTCCGGCTTCGAGCTCCGTTTTTTTAATTATTAAACTCCTGCCTGACTTTTTATCTTTAAGTATAATCTTAGCAGAAAAATCAATATTGGCTTCTAACTGGAATTCAGCAACTAGCTCTGCCTTCTCCTTACTCACCTTATTCTGCCTGATAAAAACATCTTTGATTCGGATCTGATCCCATGCCTTTAGCTCAATTGGTCGCCAAATACCACTGGTAACAAAGCGTGGGCCCCAGTCCCATCCATAATGATAACCAGCCTTACGAGTAAACACAGAAACCTTTTGATCTCCAATTCCACCATTTTCCGACTGATCATTAATAGCTGGGTAAGCATATTCAGATGCTTTAAGCAGCTCCAATCCCTTTTTAATGGGTGAATGAAAATAGATTTTTAAATGATTCTCTCCTTCTTTTGCCAATGATTTAATATTGCTTTCCCACTCCCGAAACATATTGTCGGCCTGTATAATCAATTTATCATTAAAATACACGTCGACATAGGTATCAAGCCCCTTAAAATCCAAAATTAGGTTCTCTTTCTCAAACTCCTCTTTGGATATATGAATTTGCTTTGAGTAGATCCAATCCTCTTTATCAATCCATTGTTGATCTTTCTCGTTCACACGATAGAATGGATCTTCGATTTGTTTGTTTGCCAATAAATCGGTGTGTATGGTTCCCGGCACTGTAGCCTCTCCGGAAATATCACCATTGGCCTGGCGATAAGTCCAACCTGAGTTCAGCTCTCTCTGAATCATATTCTTCGCTTCTTTTGGTTGACAAGCACTTACAATCCCACATAAGACTGCAAATGCCAATAATTTAGTTTGATGTTTTTTCATAGGTTTAGTTTCAGCTTGCCTTTTATTTATAGTTGTCTGATTAGTTTTAGAGATTTCAACTCTATTGATTTATTTCCCGGTATTTTTATAGATCGAACTTTTACAACCTTTATTCCCTGTTGTAATTCAAGTGTGCCTAGTTGTAAAGTTCCCCAATTGGTTTCAGGCGCTTCCTGCGATCGTTCTACCCTGTCGTAATTCGGATATTGTTTGTGTATATATGCCTGATTAATCTTTTTATTTATGATTTGGTCACCAATTTGAATGGAGATTTCTACTCCAACATTTTCCGGTTCCAAAGCATATTGTAATTCGATAGCATATTGTGCTTTTGTTACTACTTCAACCTTCCATTGTGGATAAGCATCTTCACTTGTCCAAAAGTCAATCCAGTCATGTGCCCAGCCATATAAACTATGATATGCAATTCCTGTATGTCTGCGATCCTTTCGGAACTCATAAGGAGGATACAGGTTGGCTTCATGAGCAGGCAATACACTTTTTGGATACTCCTTGTAACCAATAGGAATGGCTTTATTTTCTATCTGATTTAACTGAAGTTCCCCATACCACCTCTGATAATCGTCCTTCAATTGCTGATATATTTCCCGATTTTGCTCCCTAATATTAACTTCCTGATTTGGATCTTTACGAATATCGTATAGAGCTTCACCTACCATGAGGTAAGGATCTGAAAGTACTCTTGATTTTCCTGACCATTCACCAAAGATCTTTCTTTTTTTCATCTCGGAATTGCTTGTGATCAGTTTGGCAAAACTTTCACCATCAATTTTATTTTTAAACTCATAATCTTTCCCTATGAGCTCCAGAATTGTTGGTAACAAATCAATATGTGCCAAAGAAGCTTCTATCTCCTTTCCGTGATCATTAATTTTAGGCCAATTCAAAATGAAAGGCACACGTACACCTCCTTCATCGAGCATTCCTTTTCTTCCCTTTAGTCCATTGTTAAACCTATTGTTTAAAGGTCCATTATCTGATAAAAAGATCACAATAGTATTTTCCTTTTCTTCCAGCTGGTCCAATTTTTCAAGAAGGCGTTGTACATTGTCATCTATATTTTCGCACATTCCGTATATGCAGGCATTAAAGTCATCTACTCCTTTTTGCTTGTATTTATTGAAGTAACGATCCGGCACTTGTAAAGGCGTATGTGGCGTTTGATAAGGAAGGTAACAGAAGAATGCCTTCTCTACAGAAGAGCAATCTTCTATGAACTTAATGGCTTCATTGGTTAAAACATCAGTCAAATAGCCCTCGGTCTGAAAGTCAGCACCATTCTTTTCAATTTTTGTATTGAAATAATTGCTCCAATGCCCTGATGTAAACCCAACAAACTCATCGAATCCCCTTCCTAAAGGATGATAAGGATAATGTGCACCATTGTGCCATTTACCAAATATTCCGGTTCTGTATCCAAAAGATTTAAAGATGTCAGCCATTGTTTCTTCATCAAGTTGCATATCTTCCCTTCCACGGGTAACTCCACTTACCCCGGTTTTTTGATGGTATCTTCCTGTTAATAAACTTGCACGTGTTGGTGCACAAACCGGACTTACATAAAAATGGTTGGCAAACACTCCTGATTGAGCCAGCTGATCAAGTGTTGGTGTTTCCAGCAATGAATTTCCGGTGTGTGATAAATCGCCATAAGCCTGATCATCTGTCACAATCAGAAGAATATTTGGAGTTTTTTCTACAGTATTATTAATGCGATTGCAAGAAAAAATACCAACTAAAAATATCAATAGGATTGTATAGGTGAATCTCTTTTTCATGACTTATATTTTTGCTTCAAATGGGCTTGCAGGAAGGTTTGCTGAGTTTATTAGGTTACAATCGGGATTCGAACTCCAGGCATAACGCACCGCTATAGGTTCAGCAACCATTTTGGAATTTAAAATCACCTTATTTTCGTTGATTTTTGCCTCTGCCCAATGGAAAACACCATCTTTTCCAGCTACCGCAAAGCCTCTTACTTTACCATTATCAGATGTTTTTAACTCCTTGTAACAATTCTCAAATTCTATAATCAGCTTACTATTTTTCCTACTAACAGATTTTAGTGTAGGACCACAAAAAGGAATATTTTCCTTGTATACCTTGTTACGTGCCCAAAGTGCAAGTCTTTTACCAACATCTTGTTTATTGCCAGGGTGAATATCATTTGCATCTCCAAGATCGATGGCAACTGCCATTCCTGTATTCGCTAACTTTTGTGTTTCCCTTTGTGCTTCTCTTAACTCCGACCAGGAATCTTCGACAGGGTGAAGGTTTCTTTTCAGATAAGAAGCTAACTGAACAAAAAGAAATTCAAAGTCATCGCCTCCCCATTGTTTTCTCCAATCAGTGATCAAAGCGGGAAATAGTTCTTTGTATTGATCCGCCCTTCCAACATTACTCTCTCCCTGGTACCAGATCACCCCTCTAAAGGCATAAGGTATTAATGGATGTATCATTCCATTATACAAAACACTAGGCTGATTGGGTTCATTTGGCTTCACAGGAATTGTTTTTACTGACTGTAGATCATAACCCAATTTACACTTCCAATTTTGAGCCAAATCCATTCTAAAGCCATTTTCTCCTGTTAGCGCAAAATGTGATGCTTCTCCCATAAAACCACCAGCTCCACGAAGGTCTGTCAGTCTTATTGTAATTACATTTTTACCCTCTTTAATGATTTTATCGGGTAAGGAATATTTTCTTGGCTCATCCCACACTTTACTTTCTCCTACTTTGTACGCATTAAACCAGGTTTCATCTTCATCATCAGGAGCTGCAATGTGCAAAAACATACTATCTCTAATATCTTCTTTTGAAAGCTGTATCGTTTTTCGAAACCATACGGCTCCATCAACCGGTCCAATTGGTGTACTTTCCACCATTCCAGGCAAATCCATTTTTACCCAATCAGAATCATTCAATTCTGTAGAAGTAAAAATTGTATCTACTCCCTGTATTCCAACATCCAATTTTGCTGATTCCAAAAAAAATGACTTTAGATCCTCGAAATATTTCTTTTCTAAATCTATTTTACTTTGACCAATTGTTTCAATAGCTTGCAATTGTTCATTAAAATCATTTATTTTTTTTAGGCCATTCGAACTTGTCCATGCTTCTGCAACAGTACCACCCCAAGCAGTTTGAATAAGACCAATTGGCATTTGCAAGGAATGTTCCAGATCTCTTCCAAAAAAATAAGCCACAGCTGAAAAATCGGCTACTGATTCCGATGAGCATACTGCCCAACCATTGCTTTTAATGTCTTTTATTGGTTGAAAGCTTGCCATTCTTTCCACCTTAAACAAATGAATATTAGGACAAATCGCTGCAAGTACTTCCTGCTCGGCATTATTCACGTGGGCCCAATTGCTCAACATTGGCATTTCCATATTCGATTGCCCAGAGCAAATCCATACCTCACCCACATAAACCTGTTGAATTACGAGTTCTTCATTTTCAGCCTGTATGATCATCTTATCCGGTCCCCCGTAAACTTCAGGTTTTAATTTTAACATCCATTTTCCATCTGCACCTGAAATTGTACTTTCTGTTTGGTCTCGAAATGTTACAATAATTTTCGTGTTGGGTGATGCTTTCCCAAATACCGGAATCTGTTTGTCCCTTTGAAGAACCATTCCCTCTCCAAACAAAGGTGACATATCGATTTCCTGTGCCATTGAAATGGTATTCAGTAAGGACAATAAGCAGATCAAAATAACGTTGGTATACCTTGTATTTTTCATGAGATAGTAATCTTTATGCTTTTGATTTTAGACGTTGTTTTTTTAGTTCATCCAGTATTTTCAACATATACTTATCGCTCAGTTTATAAAGCAGTATAAATAATGCAGAAACCGCTGCACCAACAGCAGGATAGATACTAATGATCATTTTAATTCCTTTAATCGACTCACTACTTTGTTCTGCATTTGCCTCAAAACCGTAAGCTGCAAGCAACCATCCTGTGATTGCACCACCAAGGGTCCAACCCATTTTCTGTGACATGGATGAAGATGAAAAAACCAATCCCGTTGCACGTCTTCCTGTCTTCCATTCAGAGTAATCTGCAATGTCAGCATACATGGACCATATTAGTGGCAATACAATTCCGGCCGTAATTCCAATAAATATATTCAATAGAAAAATGAGTCCAATCTGATCAGCATTCAGCCAATACAATCCGATACTAAAAACAGAAGCTAAAAGCATAGCCAGTATAAATGTTTTCTTCTTTCCTATTCTGGACGAAACAGGCTTTGCCAACAATACTCCAATCATATTTGTAGCCAACCAAATGGTCATGTAAGCACCAGCAAGTTTATCCCACTTTACCTCGCCAATCATTGGAATACTTTGATCCTTTACAAAATACTTAAAGTAATACATGATACTACCATCGCGCAATGAGTTGAATATTAAAACAGCGATACCTGCCCCCAGCATAATAAACCACTGAGCATTATTCCCCAGATCTTTTATATCTTTCCAGATGGATGTTTTATCGTTTAATGGCTTTACTCTTTCTCTTGTCCATAGGTAAGTCATCACAAAAAAGAAAGCTGCGACTATAGCATATACACTTACAGTATATTGATAACTACTTGCTTCTGAAGAACCCATTTCATTGAAAAAATCCAACAAATAAGGAATGCTAGCCGTCATGAATATACCACCTGAATATGCTCCGATAAATCTAAAAGAAGCCAAAGAAGTACGTTCATTAGGATCATCGGTCATTACTCCCATTAAAGATGAATAAGGTACATTAATGGCAGTGTAAACCATCATCATAAGGGTATAGGTGATATAAGCATAAATTAATTTACCCGATGGCCCTAAAGATGGAGTGGAAAATGTTAGTACGCCAATAATTCCGAATGGAACTGCAACCCACAAGAGATAAGGTCTGAACTTGCCTTTTGAAGTGTTGGTACGATCGGAAATGATTCCCATAAGAGGATCGTTTAATCCATCCCACAAACGGGTCAGTAACAACATTGTTCCAACAGACGCAGGAGACAACTCCACAACATCTGTATAATATATCATAAGGAACATGGAGAAAATTTTCCAAAACATAGAAGAGGCAAAATCCCCAAATCCATATCCTATTTTTTCTTTCAATTGAATTGCCTGATTCATCTTTCTTTTATTTAAGGCATTTTAGAATGAATGGAAAACGACAAGCATTTCCCATTCATCAACTAACTCATCTAACTATAACGCAATCGTGTAATCACTTCCATTAAGGCCCTGCAATTGTGGTAGGAGCATTTCCAGAATCCAACTTTATCTTCAGATTCAATTGGTTCACCGTTCTGGTTGACCCTCCAGTACCATTCACCATTTACTTTATCTACCAAATGTGCTTTGATAAATGTCCAAACCTGGCTCATTTTTCCTAGATATTCGGCTTTATCGTTCCACTCCCAGGCATCCACAAGGCCCACCATAGCTTCTGCCTGTGGCCACCAGTGTTTATCTGTATCTAGTTTTTCATCTTCACGTTCATTAAAAAGCGAAGCATCTTTATCCATTCCTTCATTAATTGTGATATCCACCAATCTTTTGGTAACCTTTTGAATAGAGGCCATTAAATTTGAATCTCCGATTTCTTCTGCTGCTTCATTCATTAGCCAAGCACCTTCTATATCATGTCCATATGAAATAGATGATGAATGTACTGACCAATCCATATCAAAGAAGAGATTGAAGTGTCCTGTATTGGAATCTGTAATTTTATTTACAAACAGATCTAGCAGGGACAACATACTATTTTGAAGTCTATCATCTTTCCAAACACGGTATAGGTTGGTATAGGGTTCCAAAATATGCAAATGGGTGTTCATCGATTTGGGACTATTGGCATCCTTATCGCTAAGACGCATATCTTCTTGCTTTGACCAATTTTGTGTCAAAGCTTCGATATAACCCATGTATTCCTTATCCTGGAACTTTTCCTCCAATATAAAATACAAGCTTTTAGCGTAGTCCAAACACTCCTCATTTTCTGTAATTCTGTAATATTCGGAAAGTGCGTAAATGCCAAATCCTTGCGCATATGCCTGCTTTCTGGTATTTAGTGCATTGCCTTTATAATCAATTGACCAAATTAAACCACCAAACTCTTTATCCCAAAAATGATTGATTAAGTAAAAATAGGCTCGGTTAGCACTTTCAAGGTATTTTTGTTCTCCTGTAAGTCTGTAAGCTGCCGAGAAGGTCCAAAGTATTCTTGAATTAAGCACTGCACCCTTATTTGCTTTTACATCCTTGTTCCCGTAATGATCGATTCGGCTGATGTATCCTCCAAACTCCGTATCTACTGCTTCTGTACTCCAGAAGTGTAAGAGCCTCCTAAGTTCTTCAGACATTTCAGCACACAAGTCATCCAGACCAGGTTCTAGCTGAACTTTAGTTGTTTTATTATGATGTATTTTCATTGATTAGGACTATAATTTTACCAGGTTTTCCTGGTTTTTCTGGATCAGTTCATTGATTGTATCTACTGAATGGTGAGATCTTAGCTTGTCTTGTGGACTATTGATACAATAATCCAATAATTGGTCAATGGTAGAACTTGCCACATGCATTCTTGTATCCGATGAAGCGTAATAGATATAAACCGTACCATTTTCGTCCGTGATCCATCCATTTGAAAAAACTACATTTGATACATCTCCAACCCTTTCCTCTTTTAATGGAGCAATAAAGTGACCATGAGGTTTATGAGTAATAATCCATGGCTTTTCCAAATCGGTAATAAACATGTATAAGGTGTAACGTAATCCAGCCGCCGTATTTCTAACACCATGAGCCAGATGTAACCATCCTTTGTCTGTTCTTATCGGAGCTGGCCCCAATCCATTTTTCACTTCGTAAATTGTGTGATAGGTTTTTGCATCAACAATCAATTCCTCCTTTACTTCTGCACTTTCCATACTTTCGGCCAAACCAAAACCAATTCCTCCACCTTTTCCGGTATCGATAAATCCATCCTGTGGTCTGGTGAACAAAGCATATTTACCTTCAATAAAATGAGGAAACAAAACCACATTTCTTTGTTGTCCTGTTGTAGATATTAGGTCTGGTAAACGCTCCCAGTTTTTCAAATCTTTGGTTCTAACGATTCCAGCAGCTGCAACAGCACTTGATGTATCTCCATCAGGAGCATTAGGATCTTTTCTCTCTGAGCAGAATATGCCATAAATCCATCCATCGTCGTGCTGGGTCAGTCTCATGTCATAAACATTGGTATCTTCCTCTTCACATTGAGGGATACGTATTGGTTGATCCCAAAATCTGAAATTATCGATCCCATTAGGGCTTTCGGCAATCGCAAAAAATGATTTTCTATCGTTACCCTCAACACGCACTGCAAGTAAGTATTTACCGTTCAACTTAATGGCTCCTGCATTAAATGTTGCATTAAAACCGATACGCTCCATAAAGTATGGATTGCTTTCAGGGTTAAAATCAAAGCGCCAGTTTAATGGCACATGATCTCTTGTTAATATTGGGTTTTGGTATCTATTGTATATTCCATTGGTACTGAACTGCTTTTCATTCTTCATTCCCAACAATTCCTCATGCATTTCGCAAATCATTCTTTTTCGTTCTGCAAACATGTTTTTGTTCATAACCGATGTTTTATTTTTTAGTTTGATTGTTTTTTCTCTCTGTTAAAATCTTTTAACAACAAAATATTTGGATGATTTAAAAATTCCCTGGCATCAGGTGCGGCTGCATGATCTTCAGCAGGAAAATAGAAGTGTACTTTTGGATCGCTTCTCCACACCATGGCATAACTTAACTCTTTACTGATTAATGAGTCATTGAGTACTTTACCCAATTTTTGTGTAAACCAAAGCGAGTCTGTCACATTCGACAAACCAGTTTCTGTCAATGCAGAGAGTTTGTTTTTTTCCTTTGCCAGTTCGATGACTACATGCAATTTTTCAATCACCTGCTTCTCTTTGCCTAATTTGAAATCATAATAATTGTCCATTCCCAGAATATCCACGTAGTCATCACCAGGATACCATGTAAGGTATTCCGATTTAGATTTGAAATTTCGGTCGGGTGAATAAGCAACAAGCATGGATGTTAAAGCTTTTTCCTCTCTTAGGTATTGCACGCTAAATTGAAATAGCTCCTTTACCTCTTCTGTGGTACAAGTTTTTGTTCCCCACCAAAACCATGAGCCATCCATTTCATGCCAAGGTCTGAATATAAAGGGAAGCATTTCTCCTTCTTTATTTTGCAATGATTTGAAAAAATCTGCCAGGATATCTAGCTGGTTTTTAAACTGGGAATGATGAGATCCACCAGGTAAAATGTGCTTTACCACAACACTTTCTGTATTCCAGGAGCTTTCCCCATTAATCACTGAGAAAGGGTGCCAACTAAAAGTATTAATACCACCCATTTCGTAGGCTTTAATGGACATTTCTCTCATGTATTCAAATGGGACACTATCCAAATTGTGCGTGTGCTTCATTTCAATGCCTCCCAATTCCCAGCCAAACAGGGCGGGATAATCTCCACTAACTCTCTTTACATCTGATTCTCCTTTGATATAACTCCAGTTCATGCCATAGGCCAAATCGTCCTGGTGACCGAAAAGAATTCCTTTTCCTTTTACGGCTTTCAATTCAATCTCTATTGGATTTTGATTTATACTCTTGTTACAAGAGCATGCAAAAATCAATAATGCAATTAATATCTGTGTTGGATTATTTATCATTTCAAAAAAATTCCGTTTCTATTCGTACACTTTTAAGGCCTTTGTTTCCTCTTGAAACAAGGTATGTGTATTATTCTTAAATTGTATAAAATCCTCTTTTGCAGCTTCTGGACTGCTTCCATTTGGTATAAATAAATCCTCTTGAGCACTCTTCCAGGGAGCGTTAAACCATGCCAACACCCATGCAATTCTGATTTCATTAGCCCCTTCAACAATTGCATCCAAGATGTTCGAGGTCCAGAAATCCGGATCATTACTGATATAGTTGTTTCTATTTCCTGTTTCTGCCAATATGGCAACCTTATTGTGCTCATAGGCAAAAGAACTCAATGATATCAGCTTCGATTTTAAATCGTTTTTATTTGGTTCGTAGATGTCAAAACCTACAAGATCCACATAATTATCGCCAGGATAATAAGATTCATTAAGTTGTCCGTTAGGCGACCAGGCAAACAGCACCCAATTTGTTCTTTCTTTGATATAGTCGGCTGCAATTTGATAAAACTCTATATACAATTCGGCAGAGTGGTTTTTGGTTTTTGTTCCCCACCAGAACCAGTCACCATCCATTTCATGAAATAGTCTGAATACCACAGGGAATCCGAGTTCATTATTGATAATATCCAAAACTTCATCCAGCTCACCATTAAACCATTCTCTTGCACCATTCTGATCATTTACAATATCATAAAGCAATTCTTTGTCGGAAGCAGTTGTAATATCCGAGTAGTATATTTTATTATCGCTTCTGCTCTGCTGATGAAAATCAAAAGTTACGACACTTCCATTCTCGTAGGCATGCTTGGCTTCGCTGATATGAGTTTGTCTTTCCTGATCTGTCTTGTATAGCATGTAATGTGGGTCAATACCGTAAACTCCGGGATGATCTCCTGTAACGTCAAAACAATCAGAGGTTGACAAATCGTGACGAATACTGCCCAATTGAAAAGACAACGGAAATTCCTGTCCAAAAATGAATTGATTGCTATTGGCAATTTTTCCAAGATTTTTAAGCAGATTAATCACTTCCTGATTTGCATCTGGATCTACAGGTTGGTAATTTCCAGCTTCTCTAATATCAATGGTTAAATCATCTGTATCTTTTAATCCTTTTTGATCTGTTACCTCAAGCGTTAAATTATGAATCCCTAAATCGAATTCAATTTCTACAAGCTCACCATTGGCAATCGTTTGACCATTTTCAATCCAGGCATAATCAGCTATTTCTCCTTCTAAATCAGATGACAATGAAGCATCTAGCTCAACCAAAGCTTTGTTAGTAGATTGTTCAACAACAATAACCTTATCATCTCCTGCATTTGCTTTAGGAGCTTGATTGTCCAATTCTGTAATTGTAACAACATAGTCTTTCTCTATTCCACCTGAACCAATCAAATGATAAGTAACTGCACTTGTAAAATCATTTTGGCTTTTGCCCGATTCTTGTTCAATACCATCAACGAATAATTGACTGTTTTCGCTGATATTGAACTCTGCAGTTAGCAAGCTCAAACCTGTTCCGTTCAGAACATCCGCTGATATTGACAGCTCATTTATCGAGAAACTTGTTTCTGGCAATTCCTTGATCTGAAATGTCAATATTTTAGAATCTTTACTGATGACAACAGTATACTCACTTGTGCTTCCATCTTCGGCTTCAACAGTGTAATTCACATTTTTTGAAAAATCATTCTTGGTATAAGAACTGGTTTGAATTGTTTTTCCAACGTATACTTTGGCCTTTTCCGATACTTGAAATACAGCTGTTAAAGATGATAAATTCACTTCATCATCCACCATAGTCTCAATATAGTTATCAGAACCAATACTAAAATCTACATCTAACTCTTTAATCGAAAAACTGATCATCTCTGACAATGGACTTTTCACATCCTCACTATCACTGCAGGATACTCCTAATAGCAAACATATCAAGCCCAACACACAAATTCGTAACATATTTTCAGCTTGTTAATTTTATATATTTCGGGGTCTCAATTCGAAACCCCGAAATCAATTACTTATTCATTGTATCTGGCTCCTTCCGTTATCACCATCTCGTCGATACTGACTCCAATAGGATTCTCACCATTCTTTCCTACAATAATTTCAATTCTATCAAATGGTATATCAGGATTAAATCTCTTTAATGAGGCATAATGTGCTCCAAGCTCGGTACTTCCATCACTCCAGTTTTCCATATCCGTATTGAATAGACTAAACTGAAAGGTGGCCCATTTTCCGTAAGTATTCGGGAAAAACTTTTGAACCATCACCAAATCTTCATCATACTGATACATTCTAACGATCACGTATTGAGAAGTCTCAGAGTTCAGTGCAAACGACAGGTAAGGATCTTCGAAAGCCGATAAATCAACATCCTTTACATCTTTAGAAATGGTTTGACCCCAGTAAGCACCCCAGGCACCTTGCGATCCATCATCTACATAAGTGAAGAACTCATTGCCAACGAAAGCATTTATTTCATCTTTTCTGAAATCCAAGGATGCAATCAAATTGTCACCATTCATAATGTCGGGCCATTCGTTTCTTTCCTCGAAATCCATGATAGAAATTACCGCTGGCTTTGTTGATCCTCCAATTGCATCGCCAATTTCCTGGCTTCCGTCGTATTTTCCTTCAGTTATCTTCACATATGCAATGTCTAAATCCTGGCTTGAACCTGCGTTACCCGCTTTGAAACCTAACTTTGGCATAAAGGCACCGATGTTAAAATCTCCGCCTTCCCAGCTGTCTTCCAAAGGCTGAGAAATGATAACCCACTCACCTCCTGTATTAAAACCATAACCGAAATGTCTCCAATTACCTGCCTGATCTTCCATTTGGAAATATCCTGCACTTCCTTCGGGAGTTCTGATACAAAATGTAAGATATGGATTCACTAATGAGCTTAAATCAGGAATCTCAGTAGCAATCATTTCACCTGTTGCTTTGTCCCAGCCATAACCAGGACCTCTTAAAGAGAAGTATTTCTCTGTTATCCCCAATACATCACCTGTTTCAACAGTAGCTGTACCTTCACCTGAATAGATGTGTGTACCATCCTCGAATCCCCAGATTACAATTTCTTCATAGGTAATAAAAGGATAAATTACATTTACTTTTGTTGCTGTTGGTATCTCATTTTTTGCCAAACTTTTAAAAGCAACGTCAACCAACGATCCAGCTTTTAGGTCAATTCCTGCAACCGAAACTACCAAAGTATTTATGCCGGAGGATATCACGGCTGTTGGCTCCCCATCAACAGTGATTTCCGTTAATAAATCCACATTTTCACCATTGATCGTAAAGGTCAATCCAGTTTGAATTGCACTCACTTCACTTACTGTAGTTACAGGAATAATTGGAACAAACAATTCTGCTGTCTCGAATGATTGGCGATATTCGTTTGTTACGCGAATTGGAGCTCCATCAACAGCCATTGTTCTAGGCACTTCAATAGTCAAAGAAGACTGATCATCTGCTACTTGCAGATTTTTCCCTTCTACTTCACCGAAATACACTTTGCTCACCTGGGTGAAATTCCCTTGTAATGTGATCGTGGCTGAAAGCAGATCGTTGTAGGAACTTACACCTGTAATGGTAGGAACCGGCCAGTCTATGTCGTATTCTGTATCATCTTCGCAAGCGGTAAATGCTCCCAAACAAAGAACCGACATCAATATATATAATAGATATTTCTTCATTTTGTAATAATTTTTACTGATTAGTAACCAGGATTTTGTGTTAAACCAAACGTATTCACATCACCTACAGGAATTGGTAATAATCCAGCGTGACTTGTATAATCCGACTCATAAGGGAGTAAATCGGTTCTTCCCGTTCTTACTAAATCGAAGTAACGAATTCCCTCCATTGCTAACTCCAGTCTTCTTTCTTTCCAAATGGCTTCCAATAAATCGCTTCCAGATTCTACCACCTGTGGTACAGAAGCTCCGGGATACAAATCGTATGTATAAGATGACGTTTGTCCTACAGCTGATCCTAAAGGATAAGTTGAAGCTTCTGCCCTTGCACGAACCATATTCACGTAATCTCTTGCTTCTGATTCCAAACCTTTGTAGTAAGCTGCTTCGGCATGCATCAGCAATACATCGGCATATCTTATTATCCTTTTATTATTCGGTTGGTTGTTATGATTCCCATGACGATTTTCAGGAGCAAGAGCATACTTTCTGTTCAAGCGACATGCTGTTACAAAGTCTTTTGTGCTTTCATGTGATAACGTCCATTCCTGCTTCGACCAAGCCTGCTCTACACCATACAGAACATTAAATTCCTCACCATAAATGGTACACTCTCGTCGTGGATCCGCACTTCCATAAGCATTATACAAATCATCGGTTGGAAGATTAAAACACCATCCCCAATCATCGCGGTTACCCATTTGAACGACAGTTGTATTTCCTACACTCTCGCCCCAATCATTGTTTGTGGTTTTGTGCTGAATTTCAAAAATCGACTCGATATTATTTTCACCTTCAATTTCAAAGTTAGTAGCAAAATTTGCAGCTAGGGCATATTCCCCTGACTCGACAATATCTGAAGTAAGTTCGTACACCTCGTTCCAAATATCTGCGACAGCAACAGGGTAAGATCCAAATGCCAATGCACTATTATAATGGTATGATGTTTCCTGCATTAAAACACGCGCTTTTAATGCTCTGGCAGCACCTTTAGTTACACGACCAAGATCACTTTCGGCATATCTGCTTTTCTCTGGCAACGCATCAATAGCATCGTCCAAATCTGTTTTAATTAAAGCATACACTGCATCTTCTGAGCTTCTTGGCTCTTCCAAATTGTCAACGGAGTAGTCTGCTGTTACTAAAGGCACACCTCCAAATAGAGCAACCAACTTCGAGTAAGAATAAGCTCTTAAAAACTTCGCTTCTCCTATAATTCTCTCCTTTAGTTCAGGATCAAAAGTTGCTGTCGGTAAAGAGTTAATTATTTCATTACACCTTACAATGCCAGTGTATAATAAGGACCATGTTCCGTTTGATACACTATTTCCTGGGTTTGCTTTAAAGGTTCTAATGTGCTCACGATCTACCCAGTCGAATAAATCACTACCGCCTTTTAAGGCGTCATCCGACATGATATCACCGTAAACAAAATACTCATCTTTCGATACTGATGAATAACATGCATTTAATCCTGCCAATGCATTCTCTGGATCATTAAAATAAACCTCTGCTGTTTGTGTTCCCAAATTATCCAGTTCCAACACACTATCGCCACAAGAACTCATTGCAACAATCACCACCAGAGATATATATTTGATTAATTTCATATCTAATAATTTTTGTCTTGATTAAAATGTTGCATTTACTCCAAAATAAATCAGCCTTGGTTGAGGGTAGTTACCCAAATCAACACCAACTCCTAAACTGCTTGCATCAGAGGATGCATCGTGAGTTAAATCTCCAATTTCAGGATCGTATCCGCTATAATCAGTAAATGTCAAAAGATTCTGACCAGACACATATAGTCTTAGTTTATCAATCTTAAACTTTTGGGTTAAAGACTTAGGGAATGTGTACCCCAATTGAACATTCTTTAATCTTAAGTAAGAACCATCTTCTACATAACGGTCAGAGAATTGGGTATTGTTGTTGTTATCCGATAAGGTTACTCTTGGTTGTGAACCATTTGGATTGTTATCAGGGTGAAATCTATCCATTCTACTTGCGTAAGCATTTCTATAATCCTTAACCTCAAGAGCAAAAATATTCATCCCATTTACGATCTCATTTCCATACACACCATAGAAATTACCAGACAAGTCAAATCCTTTGTACTCAACACTAAAGTTTAAACCATAAATAAAGTCAGGGGTTCCAGATCCAAGGTAAGTCCGGTCATCAGCATCAATTACACCATTTCCGTTTCTATCTAAAAATCGAACATCACCTACTTTTGCACTTGGCTGAATAGCACTTCCATCTTTTGAGTGTGCTGCCAATTCTGCCTCTGTTCTGAATATCCCATCTGTCTGATAACCGTAAAAATATGCTATTTCTCTACCAGCTTCAGTTCTGGTTGTATTTCCTAACTTGCTTATATAACCACCATCAATAAATGCTTCAGGATCGGAGTTTAGTTTTCTTACTTCATTTGTAATATAAGAGAAGTTACCACCGATATTGAATCGAACATCACCTATTGTTTTACCATAGTTTGCCGAGATTTCAAAACCTTCATTTCGAACGGTTCCAATATTTGCATTCGGACGATCTTTAGGATAATAACCTGGCAATGCTACACGAGTAATCATATCTTTCGTATCCTTAATGAAGTAATCTGCAGTTACATTCAGATCACCATTCAAAAATCCCATATCCACACCTACATTGGTCGTTTCTACAATCTCCCATTTTAGATCAGGAGTTGGAATATTGGTTGTAGTGCCACCCTTGTATGCAACATCGTTAAATACATAGTACATACCATAGTTTCCGATATTAGCAACATCAGATCCTGCCTGAGCACTGGCCTGGTTACCTACACGTCCCCAACCTGCTCTAACTTTTAAGTTTGAAAATAGTTTCAAATCTTTAATAAACTCCTCTTCTGTAGCTCTCCATGAAGCTCCAAGTGATGGAAAGAATCCCCATTTGTTGTCACCAGAGAATTTATTTGAACCATCGTAACGAGCTGTACCTGTTATCATGTACTTATCCTCAAAAGAGTAAAAAGCTCTAGCAAAATAAGATTCTGTTCCGCCTTCACCTTGCCACGATCCCAATTGCTCTTTATAGGTTTTTGCCAAATTAAGATAACGTAACATTTCTTCTTGAGGTACATTGATACCTGTGCCACTAAAGCCAGCATTCTGATCTTTGGATGACTCATGCCCCAGAGTTGCAATCACCTTATGTTTCTCTGCAAATGTCTTGGAATAATTTAGCAAGTTAATCCAAGTCCAACTGTACCATTCTCCTCTAGCCTCGTACAACTCGCTATCTGTTCTGTAGAAATTTTCATTTAGATAGTAACTTGGTCTGTAATCCTTATTATGTGTGTAACCGCGTGATAGGTTAATAGTTGTCTTAAAGTTAAGATCATCTGTAATATCAATTCCTAACCATCCACGAACACCATATGAATTGGTAGTATTCTCGGCGTATTGCATGTGATCGATCACCAAGCGTGGATTTTGTCCAAAAGTTGTTGGTGTCTCCACTAAATTGCCATTGCTATCAATCCCACTATCCATTGGACTTGTTGTTAAGGCCAATGGAATAGGACCTCCGTACAAACCTTGTGGGAAGTTACCATTTTCTTTGTGAAACAAATCAACCTGTAAACCAACCTGAACTCGCTTATTAAATTGATATTCAGTCTTGGTATTCAACATGTATTTCGTAAAATTTGTGTTTTCTACAACGCCTTCTTCATCATAGTAAGTTCCGCTTACAGAATAGGTTAGTTTTCTATCAGGATTTGCACTTGATTGCATACCACCTCTAACACTAAGGTTGTAGTTTTGCTGTTTTCCCGTCCTAAAGATTTCATCTTGCCAATCTGTACCATGATAATCATTGGCTAAAACATAGTTGATTCTGTTCTCTAGATTAGATGGAATGGAAATACCATCGTTTGCGGCTGCCTCTAAAATTAATTGTCCTTGTTGATTTGCATTTAACAAATCAATTGGATCGGCAACTTCGCCAAGTCCGTAATAAGCATTAAATGAAAACACTGGCTTATCGCTAACCGAACCTGATTTGGTTGTTACAATAATAACCCCATTAGCTCCTTTATTACCATAGATAGCAGTAGCAGAAGCATCTTTTAACACTTCAATACTTTCAATATCCTCTGGAGCAACATGTTCCATATCACTACCTGACGGGATACCATCAATAACATATAAAGGATCTGAGTTGTTTGTACTACCTACACCGCGAATTCTAACTTTCATACCAGCACCAGGATTTCCAGAGCTTTTCGTGATGCTAACACCTGCAACTCTACCCTGCATTGCTTCTACCGGTCTGTTGGATGCCACCTTTTCCAAGTCATCACCGGACACTGAAGCAACAGCACCTGTTAAGTCGCTCTTTTTCATTGTACCATATCCAACCACTACAACTTCATCGAGTCCCACAAGGTCGGTTTTTAATACAACATCTATATTATTCTTCCCTTCTACACCTATTTCCTGGTCGACAAAACCAATAAATGAGAATACAAGAACCTGATCGCTCTCAGAGAGCGAAATCTCATACTGACCATCAATATTTGTTACAGTTCCATTCGTTGTGCCTTTCACAACAACTGTAACACCTGCTAATGGTAATTTGCTTTCATCCAGTACCACACCCGTGACTGTTCTGCTTTGTCCATATGCTGTCCAAAAACAGGATAGAAAGAAAATCATTAAAATAAATCGCAGATTTTTTTTCATAGATTATTACTTTTTTAGTTTAGGTTAGATGAACAAAGCAGAATTATCAAAGCTCATTACATTGGTTTTCTGAATGTTCAACATGCTTTTTAGTTTATAAATACCACTACTTTTTTACTTCTTGTCAATTTCCGGAAATAATTACATGTCAAAAGTAGAAACGTTTGCATAGGGCAACAAGTATTTTTTAATCGTTACATGATACTATTTTATCATTTCAACTAATTGAAATAAAAAAGTAAAACTGTTTTCGTAAACAACTGATCCATTGTACACACCTTCTTTATCATGCATTAACAGTGCAATAATCATGTCTAAGCACTAATAATTCCTATGTTTTTAATGTTAGATTTTAGTACTATTTTATGATACTAAATTGACTTATTTGAATCTTTCTATTGTACTATTTTATCATTTTGCGTAATATTGCAAAAACAAAATGCATGAAAAATCAAATACACCGAGAAATAACCCCTCTGCAGGAAAACGATTGTTTTTTGATATTCGATCGTGAAAGAAATGCATTTACATTTCCTATACATTTCCATCCTGAGTTCGAAATCACCTTTATTCATAATGCCAAAGGAGGTAAACGAATCGTCGGCGATCATATCGCAGAAATACAAGAAAAAGAATTGGTAATGGTAGGTCCTAACCTATATCATGGTTGGGAAAATTATAAAAACACTGGCAAGGAATTATTGCACGAAATCACCATTCAATTTCCGCGCGAATTGTTTGATGATAATATTCTAAACAAAAACATACTAAAGCCTATTCGAGAACTATTTAATAATGCCAACAGGGGAATTCTATTTTCAGCGGATACCATTCGCATGGTTGAGCCAAAATTGTTGGCACTAAGCCAAAAAAGGGGATTTGATAGCTATCTGGCATTTCAATCACTTCTCTACGATCTGGCCATTTCACGTGACCAGCAATTATTGACCAATCTATCTTTTCAAAGGCAAAGTGATTTTCACAATAGCGAAAGAATTGAATTAATATATAAATACGTGCAAGATAATTATCATCACAAAATTAAATTGGAAGATGCTGCTGGTTTGGTTAATATGTCGGTGATCTCATTTAGCAGGCTAATCAAACAAAGAACGGGTAAATCATTTATAGATTTTGTGAATGAAATTCGTTTAGGGATTGCTACACGCTTATTAATAGAAACGAATAAAAGCATTGGGGAAATTTGTTTCGATTGTGGTTTTAACAATATTTCCAATTTCAATAGGATTTTCAAGAAAAAACAGGACTGCACGCCATCTGAATTTAGGATGAATTTTAATGGGATTAAAAATGTTCTCTAAAGGCATTGGACGCTTCATATCCTGACACAACAGACACGCCCTCTTTCAATTCCTAGAAAATCATTATATTTGATTTAAGCTCTGCTCTGAAATGACATGCTGCTAAATAGTGCAAAAACAAGTAAAAAGAACTCAAAATGTCACTATTTGTACCTCACTCAAAACTAATGCATCCATAAAGCCTATAAATACTGATTTTTCGTATTTTAATTACTTTCTGTATCGGGGAAATAACACGAAATCAACATAGCAAAACACAACAACAGCCCTATTTTCATCTTAAAACAGGGCTGTTGCTGTATAAGCTATTCAGTTTTACCATTCAAAATTCGCAAGACCATATCATCAAATTTATTTAGCAGGTCATAATCGCTGGCTGTTTTGTTTGTCAATTTAATGATATTCACCTACTTTAAAACAATACTCTGGCCAACAGTCATTTTCCTAAAACCTTTGCCAAAAGCCAATTCAAATAGTTTCAAACTTCTGTCACAACTGTCATGACCCGAAAATCCAATGCATTTCACACCCTTATTCTTTAAGAGTTCTATATTGTATTGAACATCCTGATCGGATAATCGTTCCCATGGCATTTTATCTACAACGAAGTATTTGTAAATCCATGTGATATTTCGCTTTTCTTCCATCGGAAAATGAAAACCTCCAAGCATGCCATACAATGGTTCTTCAAAAAGGAGATCGGTACGTTGCACTATTTTCTCTATGGATTGATGCCCACAACCGGAAATCAGAACAATGCCTTTCCCTTTTACATTTACAGCCAAAGCTTGTTCGGCGATATCGTTCAAAAAGATTGGTTTGTGGATGATTCCTATTGTTGCCACTCCTTTGGCTATTTTTGTTGGTTTAGGTATGTATTGTGGATGCAATCCGGGATAAGTCATTGGCTTAGGAACATACACCGGCATGTTTTGCAATTCCATTTGATAGTTGCTTAATGAAAAGGTGTTTTCCATGCTCCATTTCGGACCACCAACATGGTCGGGGTGATTGTGGGAGATGACCATCATATCAATCTCATTGATCGATACGCCCAATTTTTCCATATTGTGCAAGAGTGGCGAAGGATGTTTGGTCTTGGGATTCAGTCCCAAATCAAAAAGAATGGTCGTATCGTCAGTTTTTATTAAATAGGCAAGACCATTTTCCCCTTGTAAGCTATCTGAAGCAGTAAACCAATCTATCAAAGGAATGATTTCTAATTTTTCAGTTTCACCAATATCCATTACACTTAAACTGGCCTGGTCGGCTTTCCAAATCGAATCAGCCAGGTGCAAATTCTTTTTGTAAGCATGATACATGCTTTCTGCATCGCCATGCCAGGAAATAAACTTTGCCAACATTGTATCGGCTTTAAGTTCTTGATGCATTCGGTCTATTTCTGCCTGTGTCGCCTTATATTGATCTTGTTGACTAAAGGCATTCAAGAAACATATTAATACAAGTAAACTTAAAATTACTGATTTCATGAAAAGACTGTTTTGATTGGTTATAAAATTTGGTTGATTCATTTAATCAATTTCATTATCCAGAATAAATTCTTCCAGCATCCTGTTAAATTTAAGAGGCTTCTCCATCATTAAAAAATGTCCTACGCTATCCATCTCATAATAGCTCGTATTTGGGAACAAAAATTTCAGGTATTCGACATGGTCTTCTGCAAGTTCTTCATTCTGCGCATAAACCGAGAATGTTGGAATTGTAGTAATGTCTTCTGTCCAGTATTTTTCAAGAAAAAGATTTGTCATCGTGGAAGAACCAACATATTGGGGCGTTTGGGTCATGGTCGACAAGATATATTCTTTTGCCTGTTCAGGGGTATTCACCTTGATAAATTGATCCACAAAAGCTTTCACATTCTGGTTGTAGTTTTTGCCTTGAAATAGATTCACGAATCCGCTCATTTCATGCTTGTAATTCACATATGCAAGACTATCCTTCGGAAAACGCAAATACACACCATCTACATTGCAAATATTAATGTTAATATCGGGATATTGTCTTCCAACTTGCCTGCAAACAGGAAATCCCAAACTATGGCCTATGAGGGTTGTTCTGTTAATGTTGAGTTCATCAATTACCGTTTTCACCGATTTGGCAAACATATCAAGGGTATATTCAATTTGCGGTTTATCACTTTGCCCAAAACCGGGTAAGTCAATAAAAACAAGGCGATAATTATCCTTAAAATAATCAAACTGATTGTCCCAAACTTTTAAATCGCAGCCCCAGCCATGCACAAATACCAGGGTATTTTCGCCATCTCCATGTACTTTGTAATGCACTTGAATACTGTCCATTGTGCTATAATTAGACGATACAGCATCAAGATTTTCAGCTGTATTACAAGACGATAGTATAAAAACCGTAACAATTTGAAGGGCTAATAGTATTTGTTTCATGCTTAGGTGTTTTTTTGGGTTGAAATTCAATAATCGTGTCATCTTGATACAAGTTAGGAAGAAATTACTTTTCTGTTCCACATTCTTATCATACATCCTGGCTAAGCTTTAGGCATAAGGATTTTAAAAACCGTTCATCGGTTCCGCAACAACCTCCTAATATTTTAAATCCGTATTGCTTCTTTAGCACTACCATCTCGTCAATCATCTCATTAAAATCGTTCTGATGCAAGAGGTTGGAATTGTTTAATTCTTCCGGACTTAATACAGAAGCATTGGATTGAATGCCTTTAAACCTAGCTAGTTGTTCACTATTCTTGTTTAAGGGATGCTTTAATGCTTCATGCAGATTTGTAGGATGAATGCAATTTGCCATATAACAGATTGGCTTTGGGTAAACCTCATTGTCAATCATCTTTATGGCTTCCGATAATACAGTTCCATCCATTAAACAACCATCCTTTCTCAGCATAAAACTGATAATATAAGGAAGATTCGTCTCCGACATTGCTTTTGCCATGCCAAGGGCTTCATTCAGCTCGGGCATTATTCCTGCAAACAGGTAATCAACCTCCTGACTTGATAACTGCATGGTTTGCTGGCGATGAAATAAGTAGGCTTCTTCTTTTGAGAGAAGCTTATCTCCGCAATAAGCATCTCCTCTGCATCCAAGCAAAGCTCCAATCAAAATTTTTTCTGAATAATCGCCGTACCCTGCCTTAATGTCATTTAAAAATTTACACGCATCTCCTGTCACATCTTTATCAAAGCAGGATGACAATGTTATCGTTTCTGCATTCACCTTTCGTGTAGGTGTCATCATCATTATGGGAAGGTCGAAGGCTTGCCCAACATTGATGTATTGTTTATAAAAGACTTCTAAAACTTTTGGATTCGTGTAAATTAAACCAGCATGATTGATCATCGCATCCATTCTAATATTAAATTCTGATTTTAGTCGCTCAACCAATGCAGCTTCCGTAACAATCAATTCTGACTGATGATAGATTTTTTCAAATGACATATTCGATTGGCTTTATTTAATCTTATTTCAAGATGCAAATATTCAACGCACTACACTTACTAATCCTGTTTCTCTTTTTGTTCAATCTTAACACCAAGTTTCCTTAATTCTTCAAGACCATTTGTATTCTGAGGATTAAGCTCAACCGATTTTTTATAATAATAAACGGCTTTGTCTTTTTCATTGTTCTTAAGCAATGCTTCTGCATAGCTATCGTAAACATTCCAATCCTTAGGGTTAGCCTCTAAATTGATTTTAAAAATTGCCAATGCTTCTCTCATTTTTCCTTTTAACAGGTAACGATACCCAAGTTTGTTCAGTTCCTCTCTTGAAAAATTATAATCGTAAGCATTATTTTTCTTTAATTCGGTATAAACTCTTATTGCTGAGTCAATTCCCTCATTTTCGATCAGTTTGTTTAGTTCATTAGCAATGGAAGGTTTTGGATTTCTTAATTTCGCTTTAGGGCTTAACAAATGGATTCCAATATCATCTGGCATAAAAGCAGAATTAGATAAAACCACAACACCTCGTTCTCCATCTTTGGTAAATCCCATGAAAGACATGTATCCCCCGGTTCCGCCATTGTGCCATAGAATTTCTTTTCCTTCAACGGTCATTGTCACCCAGCCTAAACCAAGAGTCATATCACCAATTGAACTGCCTGAATATTTATGCGATAATTGCATAGCAGGATAAAGTTTGCTTTTAACTATGCCCATATTTGCAGCCAAATATTTTAACATATCAACAGCGGTGGATCTAATTGCACCGGCTCCAGCCATTCCTGGTAAATCCCAATTCTTTACCTCAACACCAATTCGATGTCCCTTGGCCAAATTCTTTCGCATTTCAGGCGTAAGGCTAATTCTGGTGTTATCCATCCCTAATGGGTTTGCAATATTTTCAAGCATTAGCTCCTCGTAAGAAGTGTTGTTTTTATCAGCTAATACATTACCTAACAAACCCATTCCCAGGTTAGAATAATTAAATTTGGTTCCAATATCGTATGACAATTCATAAGTATTTATAAACTCATAAATTTGTTGTACAGTAAGGTTTGCATACTTATTTTCAGGCTCAGTTATCGCGAAATTATTGGGGGTGCGTGGTAAAGATGATGAATGGTTGGCCAAGTGAAATAACTTTATAGAATTGCCATTTCTGCATGGGGCCTTAATACCCTCGGGCAACAAATTTTGAAGTGGAGTGTTCAAACTTAGTTCACCTTTGATCACTTCATTGGCCAGCAATATGCCTGTGAATGTTTTTGTAATGGAACCAATCTCAAAAATTGAATATTCATCAACAGGTTCTTTTGTTTCCAAAGACTTAACACCACAACTGTAAAAACTTGTGCCATTGGCAGTAACCACACCAATAACAATACCAGTATTAATTCCCTTTTCCACACGTTGCTTAACATTCTTCTTTAATTCCTCAGTAAAAACCTGATTTTGAGCATTGCCATTGAAATGAACTGCCCATAAAAACAGGTTAAGAATTATGATATATTTTTTCATGATGTTGATGAATTTTATTAACTGATGAATTGCTTGTATAATATATATTTAATATGATTTTTTAATATCAAAACAGCTAGAGTGATAAGTTAAAATTCTCCTGATCTCAAGTTCATTCAATTCCTCTATCCACTTTACCTTTTCAACCACTGAATATTTATCAATTATGGATAATGGACATTCTCTTTCACGACTACCATTTCCAAAGCTCAAATTCACTTTTGGACACCCAAACGCAATACTATATAACTGGATGGGACTCATTGCATTTTTCATTGAATAAAAACTCTAAATTAAATGATGAATTAACCAAACATTGGGTTCGATATATACCCCCACATTTCTTTCTAAGCACATGTAAACCGGGCTTAAGGCCTGATTGACTATATAATTTCCAGAATTCTTAAAATGCAACCCGGACCAATTCTCCCAATCTTTTATAGTACCTCTTATTTCCATTGATTTATTACAGACTCCAACTATGCTTCCTCCCAATTCCAGATGAACTCTTAACCATGGATCAAAAGCTTTCCCATCTTCTCTTTTCCATCTGATATACTTATCCATTGACATTAGAGGATATTTATATTTTAAAGTGGGTCGAATTGGCAAGGCTATATTTTCGATATTATTTTGCTTCCCAATATCCATCATTGCCTGAATCATTTCGGAACTTATCCCTTTACCTCTGTATTCTTTGTTGATTAAAATTTGAACAGCTACAAGTAAATTTACGTCCTTTTTTTCATCAAAATCAACATTTGCTTTCTCCATTGCCCAATCCAAACCATTATCTGGCAGATTATTAAGAGAATTTATCCATTGTAATGGTATCATATTTCCTATGCCAACAATTTTTTCTCCATCGAATAATGCAAACTGATAATCTGAAAAATTTTCATATAAGGAAGACCAGTACTTCTCTACAATACTATCGTTCTGCATGAACTCAGGCCAACTTTCCTCACCCAATAACTTCTGATGTATTTTGAGTGCTAATTCTGTATCCTTAACGATTTTAAATACCATAACATTAATATTTCATTCAAGCTTTAATAAAATTAGCTATGCAATGCTTCATACAGAATCCTAAAGCATCGCGCTTTATTGATTTAAGTAAGTAGTTTTTGGAGCAGTGCCCTTTCTGTAAAATTGAAAATGACAGTATTCCCCTCCTTTCGCAAGGGTACAGGACCTTCTAAATTCACATTGCACAGCTTGTTCAATTAAAGGGTAGCCAGCCAAATCGTGCTCGCAGCCAAGTGTATTCAATTCAGGGCATTCTATGCCTTCAAAGAGTTCTATATTTAAACATGATATCACTTTAAACTCTAACAAATCATCTGTTTCATTAAAACCACTGTTCTTCCAGCTTCCTACTCTGTCTATCTCTGTAAACATGGCACGATTATACTTCTTGAAATTGTCAAACACATCACCTTCACATTTTACCAGATCGTTTAATTCATACAAACAAGGCATTGATACCATTGCCATTTTTTGAATCATGGATGTCATAAATTTCTTTGCAAACAGCCTTCCTCTTTTATCAGCTAAAGCATAAAACAGTGCACCTAAAAAGATCAATTCCTTAGCGATTACAGCACTAATTTCATTTGCTTTAACCATTACTTCGGGATATTCGAATTCGATTCTCCTGGAGTGTTTTTTTACACTTAAAGCAATGCTGAAAACGCCAATCAAACCAAATTCTTTCCTCAACAAATGAAAGATGACTTTCTTTTGTTTTCTCAACGCTTTCCTGGGCATTTCTAAAGCTTTACCATACAATTTTAGCTCTTGTACTTTCATCGGGTCTGAATTCTATTTAAAGTTTCCAAACCAAAGGTATGGTTGAATAGCTTGTCGATCGTCTCATTATATGAAGATGAGACAAGAAGATGTCTCAAATATTCATAACACCCACATTATCAATAATATTAAAAAAAAGAGTACTGATTACACTTGAATATGAATTGCCACAGCTTATTTAAAACTTTTTGAATTCATTTTAAGAATATAGCGAGCAGTTATGAGTCGAACAATTCACGATAGGAACTGCATAAATGGTAATATCGTATTCTTAAAACTTATAATTCTCCCTGAATTCTGATGGTGTTAAGCCTGTAGTTTTTTTGAAGATTCTATTAAAGGTGGCTTTTGAATTAAAACCAGCGTCCATAGCCAGACCTAAGATTGAAATGTGTTTGTTTTTTGGATTGGCAGCCAAACTCTTAAACTCATTAACCCTGTATTCATTAATAAACTCAAAAAAGTTTACACCCAATTTGCTATTAATGATTTTTGACAATTGATGCGAATGAATATGTAATTCGTTTGCTATATTTCCAATATTCAATTCAGGCTCAAGGTAAGGTTTATTTGTATCCATCAGGAGCTTTAATTTTTGAATAATCGGATCCTTTTCATCCTGTTCTGTATTTATGGATTGCCTTGATGTCTCCTTTATTTTAGAGGACTTAGTCTGAATAATATTTTTTTGCCCTGTATCTACATCATTGTTATAGATCACTCTCTGCTTATAGCTTGAATATGCCAGGTAAAAGAAGATGACTATATTCAGCAGTATCATTACATAATCCAGCAAGTAAACCGAAATAATATGAGCCGAAACCAGTGCGAGGCCAATAAAATTCAAAATGATAATACCAAAGAGTGCAATCACAATACGTTTGATCCAGGAAAGATTAATTTCCTTTTCATATGAAAAAGCATTTTTGATATTGTTCTGGTGGTTGATCAAAACAATAATAGTGCGAATCAGAAAATAAACCTGTACCAAGAGTAGTGTTAGCAATGGAAGCATCATGTACATGGAAAGATCTTGTTGATTTTCTACTTGCAATAACCTTGCATCCTGATCTAATAACAAATATGGAACAAGTGCAGCAATAAATATAAAGATAACTCCAAAGTGGTATAAGTTCTTGAAATTTATTTTAAAACCAGGATCAGTTAAAGAATTGGTATAAACGAAAATAAAAGGAGCATGCAGAACCATGACTCCGCCCAATATTGCTCCCCAAATCGATTCGTGCAGAAGAATATTTCGTTCCAATAAGAATGGGATCCCAAATTGGAAAACAAAATTGATCACCCATATCATTAAGAGATAATCGCTAATACTTTTTTGACGTTTGAGAAAGATAATAATGGCAATTAACAGCGCATTTACAGCAGCAATCAGGCTAATGATATCCATTGGGTGAAATGTTTTAATAGACTTACTAAAGGTAAACATTTTAGGTGTACTTACCCAAAGAGAATAAAGTGCTGTAAGAAATAATAAACTCAAGCTTTTAAGACCATTTAAGGCTGATTCATTCAATTATATTCCTGTAGAAGTTTAATAATGTGGCATATATATATTATTGAGACTTCTCCTGGTCTTAACATTTAATTTTGATACCCCTAAAACTTAATCGAAATGTATTTTAGCAAACAATTTTATGGGAAAATCGAAATGATTTTGAGCTAGCATTTGGATTATTTCGAGTTCTTTTCTGATTTGTTCATCTTACCTAATAAAGTTAAAATGTGCTGTTTAGATTTATTTGCCGATTATTCTCTTACAACAATCTTTGCACTAGCTGTTCTGGCCTTTACTGCTGGATTTATAGATGCTGTTGTAGGAGGAGGAGGATTAATTCAAATTCCAGCTTTACTGATTAACTTACCCAACACGCCGGTAGCTACAATTTTTGGCACGAATAAGGTAGCGGCAATTACAGGAACATCGGTTGCCGCATATCAGTTCTCGAAAAAAGTGAACTTCAACTTCAAGTTATTAATTATTGTTTCATTTTTTTCCTTCGTTTCTTCCTTTTTAGGTGCAATGATTGTAAGCATCATCAACTCAGAAATATTAAAACCAATTATTTTGTTTGTTCTTGTAATAATCCTGGTATACACCTATTTAAAAAAGGATTTGGGGACAGGTAGCAAGAAGGAATTAAGTTTCAAAAAACAGGTAATTTATGGCTCATTGATTGGAGGTATTGTTGGATTTTACGATGGCTTTTTTGGTCCAGGAGGAGGCAGTTTCTACTTGCTTGGATTTGTTGTGCTATTAGGATTTGACTTTGTAAGAGCCTCGGCCTATGCGAAAATTATTAATTGCGTTACAAATGTAGGCGCACTACTTGTATTTTTAAAACAAGGAAATTACTTAATGCAAATAGGAATTGTAATGGCCTTCTGTAATATTGCGGGTAGCCTAATGGGTAGTAAGATGGCATTAAATCAAGGAAATAAATTTATTCGAGTTATATTTTTAATTGTAGTTATCTTAATGATTTTAAGATATGCTTATGATATTTTCATAACATAAAGCGAATAAACCTGTACGATTATCGACTAAAATAAAAAAAATGAAAATCAATGACTTTAAACTGGAAAGGTACTTTGCCAAACATGAATTTACTGCGAAATATTTGCTCTCCAGTTCTGATTGTGATGGCTTTGAGATGCAGTATCTTATAGATTTAGCCTCTGATCATGAACTTGATTTATGGAAAAATCTGAAATTGGGATATACCGAAAGTGCCGGACATCCACTTTTGCGTGAATCAATACTGCAACACTATCAGCAAAACGATATAGAAAATGTTGTGGTTGCATCGCCAGGAGAGCTTAATTTCATGAGCATGAACATTCTATTGTCCGATAAGGATCATGTGGTTTCGGTTGCACCCGCTTATCAATCCTTACATGAAATTGTAAGGTCATTAAACTGTGAGCTATCCTTATGGCAACCAAATTCTGAAAACTGGCAATTTGATGTAGGTGAATTGGAGTCGTTAATTCAAGAAAATACCCGTTTGCTGATTATCAATTTTCCTCACAATCCAACAGGTTCGTACCTTACACGAAATCAATTGGATAAAATAGTATCAATAGCAAGGAAACACAACATTACCATTTTCTCTGATGAAATGTACCATAAACTGGTAGCAGATGATGTTGAAGTATTGCCTCCAATTTGTGACATTTATGAAAATGGAATTAGCCTTTGGGGAACGTCAAAATCTATTGGTTTGGCAGGATTACGAACAGGCTGGCTGGTCAGTCAAAACAAAGAGTTTTTAAGGAAAGTAATGAGTTTCAAAGACTATTTAAGCATTTGTAACAGCGCTCCTGCAGAAATCTTATCAATCATTGCTTTAAACAATTTCAATCGCCTCTTAGATCACAATAAGGATAAAATTAAAACCAACATAAACCATTTTACAGAATTCGTGAATCAGCAGGATCTATTTTCTTCTTTTATCACTCCTAAATCAGGTTCAACAGCTTTAATTCAATTAAACATTCAGGAAAACTCCATTGATTTTAGCAATAAGTTGGTAAATGAGACGGGTATTATGACCGTTCCGGCGGAAATGTTCGATTATAAAGGAAAATATATTAGAATTGGATTCGGGAGAAAAAACTTCCCCGAGGTGCTCGAAGTTTTTGCGAAATATCTGAAGAGTTACAATTCTGCATTTACATCGAAGTAATAATGCTATCTATTTTGTATGAGAAACCTGGGGCAGAGATGCTCCGCTACTGTGCGAGTCCTCTCGCGTGGGAATGACTAATTTACAGTTAACAATGATCAATTAGTAATGAATAATAGCAGGCAGCCAATAACTTGAAGCTTGTTGCTTGCAACTTGAAGCTTTAGTATTCTTCTCCTCTAGCCGGAGGGGCTCTCACTTTTTGGCTTAAGCCCAAAAAGTAAGCAAAAAACCCAAGGCGAACTGAAAATTGCAATTTGATTCTTGAAATGCTTAAGTGCGGCTGGGTGATCCTTAAGCAAGCTTGCAGCTTCCCAGTCTTACTAAAGCCTTTCTTCGAATAAAATCACAATTGTCAGAATGCCGGACAGCGACTTTTGAAGACAATACAATTAACAATGAGTAATGATCAATTAGTAATGAATAATAGCAGGTAGTAGAAGCTTGTGACTTGAAGCTTGCAGCTTATACCCAAAAACATTCGGTAAGCAACAAAAAAAAGCCTACACAAAACTGTGTAAGCTTTTCCATATTCATATGTAAATTCATGCTTTACAGAGGCTGCAGCATTGCCGCCATACCGCCACCCGGTGCCAGTTTACATTCAGCCTGATAGTTTCGATCAACAATGATCTCTTTCATTTTGTAGTCAATGGCATTTCTGTCGGCATTCACTCCATCCTGGTAAAGGGTCATTTTGTATTTTTTGCCTTTGGGAAGGAAAGAAAGATCGATTTGCAGTGTGCGTGCATCCCAATCTGTCATGGCACCCAGATACCAATCTTCACCTTTTCTCCTGGCCAATAGCAGGTAGTCAGCAATTTTAGCATCCAATACCCTGGTTTCGTCCCATACTGCCGGAACTGCCGATAAGAACTTCATGCATTCCTCCTCTTTGCGGTAATTGGATGGATTATCGCAAAGCATTTGCAAAGGACTCTCGTAGGCCACATACATGGCCAGTTGGTGACAACGTGTGCCCATGCTCATTGGGCGATCGAAGATGGGTTTATAATTCTTCTTCTGTGCATTGTTCATGGCCCCTGGGGTGTAATCCATTGGTCCGGCTACCATGCGCGAAAATGGCGTAATCAGATTGTGTTCCGGCGTTTGTCTCAAACTCCATTTGTACTGCTCTCCCCCATTTACTCCTTCGCGGGTCAAAACATTCGGATATTTTCTTCTCAGGCCGGCAGGCTTGTATGAACCGTGAAAATCGACTAAAATTTGTCTCTTTGCCGATTCCCTGGCAACTTTGTGGTAATAATTCACCATCCACTGGTCATCCTTATCCATAAAGTCAACTTTAATGCCTTTGATATCCCATTTCTGAAACTGGTCCAGGGCTTCTTCCAACTGATCATCCAGGGTTTTCCAAACCACCCAAAGAATCAAACCAACCCCTTTTTCTTTTGCATAGGTGGTAAGTTCTTCCATATCCATTTCAGGCACGATTTTCATAAGGTCTCCCAACTCGTACCAGCCTTCGTCAAGAATGATGTACTCCAAACCATATTCGGCCGCAAAATCGATATAATACTTGTAGGTTTCGGTATTGATTCCTGCACGAAAATCTACCCCATATACATTATTGGCATTCCACCAATCCCAGGCTACTTTTCCAGGTCTGATCCATGATGGATTTTCAATTTCGCAAGGAGCTGCCAACAACCACGACAGTTGATTGGTGATTAGCTCACCATCATTTTCGGCAATGGCAATGTATCGCCAGGGAAAAGTTCTTGTACCCTGTGTTTTGGCAATATAATCCATTCTGTCGCGCACAAAAACATCCCTGTCGCCAACCTGTTCTGTTTTGTTTGGATAAGCAGGAAATGTGGCTGTTAAGGCATTGCCTTCTGCTCCATTGAACCACATGCCCGGGTAATCTTCCAGGTCGGTTTCGCCAATCACCATTTTTACACCTTTTCCAGAATCCATTAACACGGGTAAGCTACCTAAATCTGCGGAAGTAAGCTGGCCTATAGAAGTAAAATCGTAATAGACCTGGTTGTTGGAATGAAAACTCTTTTCTTTGGGCCAATACAGCAAGTGATTGTTTGCAAATTGAAAATCTCCTTTTTCTGATTTAACTGTGATTTCTTTTGCAAATCGACTTTCGAAACGATAGGCAATTCCATTGTTATAGGCTCTGAAGCAAAGATCAAAACCTTTTTGAAAGGACAATTTCAACTCATTGTAATTTTCTTCGATGCGATTGGTTTTTTCGCAAACTTCGGGGGTAATTGTTCTGTTAACAGATTGGATGGTTTTGTTGATCACCTTAGGGTTTTCGCCCAGAGTAAGATCTTCCAATACCATGGCAATTTTTGTAGGCAATAGCAATGGAATTTTATTGTACGATAATTCAAAACTGATCTCCTCTCCTGTTCGAATCAGGATGTTTGTTTTTTTATCGGGCGATTGCAATTCATACTCTTTTGCATGAATTGCGCCTGCAAAGCAGATCAATATCAGCAAGCAAATTATATTTCTAGTCATTGTATTTTATTTTGTAAGTTCTAAGATTTGTTCCTTGTAAGGTTCAGGGTAAGCAGAAATCCACACCTCTGGCTCGAAATCAAGATTCTCCTTATCGTAACCCATTACAAACACCTCAATTTCCTGGCCAATCATGTCCTGATTCAAGGGCAGGTAATAGGTGTAATTGCTGTCTCTTTTGGAATTGACAAACTCCCATGTGTTGGATGGATAAGATACACTTCTATCAGGACAACCCAAGAGACGATCTCCAATTTTTGCAGCTGCATAAGCTCCTTCAATTCCATGCTTCCCATTGATAGCTATGGATAGATATCCACCCTCAGGAATCTCATTCAAAATGAATTTGGCATGCCATGCTTTTTCTGCTTTTTTCTTCTTTGAATGGGCGAATAAATTGGAAGCTTTCCACTTGCTTCGGTCCAACATTTTGCCATCTCTCCAGGCTTCAATTTCTACCATACGTCCGGGCTGAGCATGCAATCGAACATAGCGAATAGGTTCTTTACTATTGATGCGCATTTCTTCGCTGGCAAAATAGGTGATGGTTTTCCATTTTTTCAGGTCGGTTGAGACTTCTGCATAATTACCTTCATCTCGCAGTAAAGGCTGTAAAGAATAATCATCAGGCACACGAATGATGAGTTGATCTACATCTGTAATCTCGCCCAAATCCAATCGGAAACATCCACCATCAACCTTTTGGTCGATATTGTATTTTCTGCTTGGCCAAAATCCGGTTTCCAGATCTCCATCGAAAAGATTCTTGTCCCAAACTCCGCGGTCCACAAATACATCCTGATTAAAAAAAGCATCGCGCGCTTTCTGAACCTGCGGTATTTTCGTATCACCTGATCGTTGCAGAGAACGTACCTCTAATGCATTGTTATCGGCAGCAAAACAACTTGCTTCGTATAGGGCCTGTGCTTCTTCCGGAATTTTAGTTACAGATAAATCAGCCAGTTTACGATGCGCATCATCCTGTAATTTTTCACCTTCAAAGTTCAGCTTTACCGATTTTCCTTTCAATAATGATGGGATATTTTTTCCATTCAGCTTGGCCGTTTTGTATTGTGCCGGATCTATCAATTCTATTTTTTTGCGGCTTCCTGCTTTTCCCAATAGCTTCATTAGAATTGCTTTGCCGGGAACATTTCTCACCACTTCGAAGTCTGTGCCCTGTACGGCAGGTTCATCAATTGACTTTGAACTTGCCAGGATCAAACAGGAACGGAAAGGTGCAACTTCCACCTCAATTTCATCCCCTTTCAGGAATTTACCTAATACTTTTTCAGTCGGGTGAAACTGACGAACTTCAATTTCATTGCCATCCTTCAAACCAATTTCGTGATCAAGCTTTACTTTATAACGAACTGGCTCCCAGCTCAAATTCCTTAAGGTAATTAGTCTTGTTTGCTCATCGCCGCGCGAAACTGCCGATGGACCATATTTATTTCCAGGCAGAACCATTCCATTCACTAAGATCTTTCCAAATTTTCGATGCAGATTATAGATTCTTGCCAGTTTAGGGAATTCATCGTCTCTTAACAACCAGGGATTACCGTAAATCTCAGGCGCAAGAATCATACTGCGATTGAAAGCCTGTAGAATCAGATCATCATCCCAGTAATCCAAACAGGATGAGATGCAAACACCATGATCTTCGGTCAATCGCTTCAAACCGGGAACTAATCCCCTCTCCAATGCCCCTGCACGATGGTGAGGTGCCGTTGTGCTGTTAGAGGTAAATACATCGATATAGGTTTCCTGTCCGCCCCACAAAAATGTAGTAGCATATGCTTTTCCTTTGTTCAAACCCAAACGGTGATTCAGAAGTATCAAATCAGGGCTGTAACGCCTGCACTCCTTCATCATCTCGATAAAGGCATCTTCTTTTTCGGGGCGCAAAGGACCACACACAGCATCGAATTTAAACAGGGCGAACTCATAATCTTTACAAAGATTCACCATTTGATCGATACGCGCCAGCTTCTCTTCTTCGCGATCTCCAAATCCGTCAGGACCGCCCCAAACACCCAGTCGGGTGCCCATGGCTTTTGCCTTTTCGTACATGGGATCAAATCCGTTCGGAAACTGCTTTTTAAATCGCTCGGAAGCAATGCTTCCATAAAAGCGTTTGCCATCGATAGCTCCTGCGTCGAAAGCATAAATGTCCAAAATCATCCCATACTCCTCGTGCAACCATTCAAAGAAATCCAGGTTAATCATTGTGTGTTCTTCTGTTGCTCCTTCGTTTGTGTTGTTGATCCAGGAGAAGTATTGCGCCCTCGACGGACTCTGCTCATCGGCTCCGGGATACACTTGTTCCTGTCCGTTAAGCTGCTGCAAAAGACAGCAGAAGAGCATTGCTACAATTGTTCTTTTCATATTCATTCTTTTTACTATATCGGGAAAACTGATCTACGAAAATTTCCCTTTTTGTGAATCCCTTTCATGGCTTCACTCTTTTTGTTTTGGTCATTCCTTAAAGGCTCCCGGGAAGATTTTCCCGGGAAATATGATTTTACCAACCCGAATTTTGTTCCAAATGCGAAATGTCAATCTCGCTTTGCGGAATTGGCCACAAATAGTGTTTGTTAGGGTTAAATGTTCTTTCTCCCCACGAAAGTGTGATCTCTTCACCTGAATCCGGATCGGTATAAGTCAATCCTTCAGGAACTCCAGGCATCACATTTTCAGCAATTTTCCATCGGCGGATATCCATCAGGCGCAAGCCTTCAAAAGCCAACTCTACCCTTCTTTCGCGTCGAACAATTGTTCGCAACTCTTCCTTGCTTTTTCCTGTTGTAATTACTGGCATATTCACATCAGGACGCTGGCGTACTTCATTGATGGCATCATAAACCGACTGATCGATATCATCATTCTCAATTTTTGCTTCCGCATAAGTTAGCAATATTTCGGCATATCTGATCAATATAAAATGGATGGCTCCATTCCAGTAATCCCCATTATCAATATCATCTTCCGATATGTATTTCAACCAGTTGTAGCCTGTGGCCGTTTTGTTCCATTGTCCGCCGGTACCATCCGTTAAATCATCGCCTGCAACAATATCCTTTCCGGGATATGTAGCTCCTGGAATGGTATTGTAAACACCATTGCGCCAGTCTCTACCCGGGTAAAGAATAGAGTGGGTCAATCGTGGATCGCGGTTTGCATAAGGATCGTTTGGATCGAAAAGTGGCGAGCTCTCGATTGGATTTCCATCGGTACATTCGTAGGCATCAACCAATGACTGTAAAGGGCAACCACTACTCCAGCCACCCACAGAGTTAGGACCGTAATTCTGCATGGTGAAGTTCCAGTGATTGTCTTTGTCCTTCATCTCCTGCAGGTCGAATATCACCTCGCTGTTATTAATTCCTTTGTAGGTAAACATATCCTGGTAACTGTGATAGATCGTGTACACACCAAGGTCCATTACCTCTTTGGCTGCTGCAGCCGCTTCTGCCCATTTTTCCTGGTACAGAAGAATTCTTGCCTTTAAAGAAACAGCTGCACCTTTGGTAACACGTCCCAAATCTTCACCGCTGTAACTTGTTGGCAAATCGGCAGCTGCGGCTGTTAAATCGACCAGCATGGCATCCAGAATTGTCGCTGTGGCCGTTCTCGTGCTTTGGGCAGCTTCATCGGGCGTTAGACTTGTGGTAATGAAAGGCACATCGCCAAACAGGTAAACCAAATCGAAGTAAAAGTAAGCTCTTAAAACCTTGGTTTCGGCAAGAAAACGTGCCTTTTTGCTGGCCGCCATGTCTGTCACACCATCGGCACCTTCAAATATTCTGTTTGCCCTTTGAATGCCTCTATAGCGCTCTTTCCACCTTATTTCTACATAGCCATCGTAGGCCGAAGCTGTTCCGTCTGCCAAACGGTATCCCGCATTCCATGAATGATGATCGAGGGCATTGTCGGTAAGCGCTTCAATGCGAAGCAAATCGGTAGAATAACCATAGCTGGTTCCCCAGCTGTTAAAACCAATTGAGGCATAAACGGCATTCACCGCATAAATCAAATCTTTTTCCTGGCTAAAGAAATTTGTTGATGATACCTGGTCGCTTGGTGAGCGCTCCAGGAAATCGTCGCTACAGCCTGCCAACACCAATAGCATTGCACAGCACAAGCTCAATATTTTTGTTTTCATATGTCTGTTTTTTATCCGTTTACACTGATCTTAAAATTGAAGTTGAACACCCATGGTATAGGTCGATACCGGTGGATAATAGTTAGGTCTCCCATCGTAGGTTTCTGGGTCCAATCCCGATTCAACATCGGTAATGGTGAACAGGTTGGTAGCTCCAACATAAAATCTTAGCTTTTCGATTTTCCACTTCTCCAAAACCGAAGAAGGCAGTGAATAAGCAAATTGCAGGTTTTTTAACCTGATATAGGAAGCATCCCTGATCCAGAAATCGTTGTACAGGTAATTGTTCTTGTTCGATGCAGCTTCCAATCTTGGGAATGAAGCATCAGGATTATCTGGTGTCCAGCGATCCAGGACCCTTTTGGTGGTGAAGATTTCGTAGGCTGGTCCTTCGTTTGGTGCGCCATAGAAGTAATTTTCTGCCTTCAGAACGCCCTGGAATGAGGCCGAGCAATCGAAACCTTTGTATTCCATAAACACATTCAGACCCACATTAAAACGCGGAATTGATGAACCTATTACTTTACGATCTTCATCGTTAATTTCACCATCGCCATTCTGATCAACCAGCTTGATATCGCCAGGTTTTAACTGCGATTGATTTGGTTGAGTGGCATGATTATCGATCTCTTCCTGCGATTGGAACAAACCATCCGATTCATACCCGTAAAAAGCATTTACCGATTCTCCTTCTTTCAGGATGGTCCATCCATTAATCGATGGTTCATTTCCGGCAAAATCAACCAACTCATTTTTTACATCGGCAATATTGAAGCCTATGGAATAGTTGAAATCTTTAATCTTATTGCGGTGTGTAAGAGAAACTTCCCAACCTGTATTTCGCATTTTACCGGCATTGGTTTCCGAGGCAGCCAAACCCGTTAGGTATGAAATCGGCAGTATCAACAATACATCTTTTGTATCCTTCTGATACCAATCAGCCACAATATCCAGCTTGCCATTAAACAAAGTCAGGTCAAAACCAAAATCTATCATTTCGGTGGTTTCCCAGGTAATATCCTTGTTTGCATAGTACCATTGCGAGTATCCATTCACTTCGGCATCGTTAAAGTTGTATGGAAAATCGGCATAAACAGTAGAAGTAAATTTATACAGACCAATATTCTGATTCCCAAGCTGTCCCCAGCTACCTCTTAGTTTTAGGTTGTCCAAAAATTCGAAGCTGCTCATAAAATCTTCTTCAGAAATTCTCCATCCGGCCGAAAAGGAAGGGAAAACGCCCCATTTGTTTCCTTTATCAAATCGAGAAGAGCCGTCGTAGCGGATATTTCCTTCCAGAAGATATTTTCCTTTGTAGGAGTAATTTACTCTCCCCAAATAGGAGAACAGGGCCCAATCTTCAGGGTAGCCCAAATTGCTTTGTCCTTCGGTATCACCCGTATTTAGCTCTACATAATCATCGCTGTAGATATTATTTCGTGATCCCTGAAGGGTATATGATTTATTTTCGGTAACATCGATACCAGCCAAAACATGTAAGCTGTGATCTCCAAAACTCCTGCTGTAGTCCAACAACCCCTTGAAATTGATCTCCTGTTGGTTCCAGCGTCCATCGGTCAACTTGCTTGGAGTCCAGCGGTGAACAATCTCATCCGGATTTTCAGGATTTCTGAAATTGTATTCAGCCCGGTAGTTTTTGTACCTGTTGTTGATGCTTTTGTAAGATAGATCCGATCTTAGGGTCAAACCATTCAGAATCTCCAGATCAGCACCCACTTTCAGATTTAAGGCCTCATTTACAGACTCGTTCATACCACCAACTTCCAAACAGGCCAATGCATTGGTATTGTCCTTGTTCAGGCCATACACCCCATTTGGATATTGCAAAACTGTTACAGGCGAAGTCCCAACAATGGCTCCAATGGCACTGCTCAGTCGGTTCGGTTTTTCATTCTCTCTTCTATTGAAGGAAACATCAGCTCTAAGCTTCAAGTTTTCCTTCACCTGGAAATCTGTATTCAATCGAAAACCAAAACGTTCCGATTCTACATTCTTCAGCATCCCATCTTGTTTCAGATGATTCAGAGAGAGTGCAATTCTCGATTTATCATTCCCCCCGCTAATGCGAACCGACTGATTCAGCACAGGAGCTGTTTCAAACAATTCCTCAAAAAGGTTCACGTAAGGATAATTGATCGGATCGTTACCAGCTACCGTATTTTGAATGTACTCAGGCGAATATTTTGGATTCATTCCTGCATTTACCAATGCTTCGTTTACCAGGTTCAGGTAATCTTCAGCTCCCACCAATTCGGGCAAGGTAGCAGGTGTTTGCCATCCGTAATAGCCATTGTAGTCTACCTTAAAACCACCTTCTTTTCCACGTTTGGTGGTAATCAATACAACACCATTGGCCGCCTTTGCACCATAAATGGATGAAGAAGCTGCATCTTTTAGAATGGAAACACTCTCAATATCATTGGGATTTACATCGCCCAAAGGCATTTCGATACCATCTACCAATACCAGCGGAGAAACGCCTGCCGAAATTGAGCTAATTCCCCTGATTTTAAAATCAAGATTCTCTTCTCCCGGTATGCCACCACGGTCGATAATGGTTAAACCTGGTACGGCTCCTTGTAATGCTTGTCGCGAATCAGTCATCGGTTTGTTCACCATTTCATCGCCTTTCACAGCCGATACCGATCCCGTAAGGTTAGCTTTCTTTTGCGTGCCATAACCTACTACAACCACTTCGTCCAAACCCAGAACATCTTCCTCAAGGGTGATATCCAGTATGGATTGATTGCCTACACTAATCTCCTGATCGAGATAACCGATAAAGGTGAATAGCAAAACCGCATTCTCTGCTACATTAATCTTGTAGTTCCCGTTAAAATCGGTAGTTGTTCCTGTTGTTGTTCCTTTCACAATGATGTTTACACCAATGAGAGATTCCCCATTTTTATCAACTACCTTACCGTTCAATACTTTTTGTTGCTCCTGCCTGGCATAAATAGCATCCTTCTCATGCACAGGCGCAGCCATTACCGATGAGCCCATTAACAAGAATGCACTACAACATAGGCCCGCCAAACATGAAAAACTCTTTGTTCGTAAAGCCCTGTAGCTTTCCAAACTTCCTCTGTTTTTTTTCATAAATTTTCACTTAGGTTAAAAAATAAAATCAACTGTTTTCACAAGGAAGGTGGGAGCATCCTTGATGGGTTTTACCTGTTATTTCATATTGAAATGAAATGATTAGCTTGGTGTCAATCACGAATCAACACTTCCCAAAACAAGCTATTTTAGGGCGTTTTGGCTTGTACAGGCTGACCAAAAACTTGCACAGAAAGACCTTTTACAAGTTTCAATGATCAATTATCAATGGATTGATTTTTAGTTAAGCGTATTAACCTGAGTTCGATTAAAAATATCGGTCACAGAAAAGAAATGACGATGAATAGATGCGATGAGATGAGCAAAAAAAGCAGGCAGGAATACTAATTAATCATTATTCATTAGTAATTGTTCTTTGTATTCTGAAGGTGCTACGCCGAATTGTTGTTTAAAACAACGGGTAAAATAAGATGGAGAGTTAAAGCCTACCTCGTAAGCAATTTCATTCACAGATTGTTTGGCTTCAATTAGCAGGTGAGCCGATTTACGAAGACGTACAAAGCGAATGAGTTCATTAGGCGATAAATCGGTAAATTTCTTCAGCTTTCGATAGAAATTGGATTTACTCATTTGCGTTGCGACATACAATTCATTAACACCAAAGGCGTTGTCGGCAAGATTTTCCTCGATAACGTGGATGGCATTCTGCATAAAGTCATCCTGCAACCATTCCCTGTACATTTTATCTTCGGGTGTTTCATTCACTTCCTTCTCAATTTCCTGGTTTTGTCCTCCCCTTTTTCTGAGCCTGTAAATGATAAAAGAGAGCAAAATAATGAACAAAAATAGCAGTCCTAAAATCATGGAAGAAGTCCATGACTTCCTGATCTGAAACTTGAAAACCTGCACATCCTGATTCATGATACCATCGGCATTGATGGCAGAAATGCTCAGCTCATAAGCTCCCTTGGGGAAATGAGAAAAATCCAATTTATATTGTTCTGCAGACAAATACATCCATGTTGAATCGGGATGAGAAAATCGATAAGCAATTCCATTTTCAGCCTGGTGGTTGTAGGAGTAATTGTAGACATGAAAAGTACCGGACAAGTCTTTATCGCCCTGCACCACTTCAAAATGTGCCTCAGGAAGATAGTTCAACTGCTCGGGTTGAATGGCTACTACGCCATCGTTGCTGCCCCAGTAAAGGTCGCCGCTGGCAGATTTAATTAACTTTCCATGATTAAAGCTGTTGGCCTTCGATCCTCCCAGAATTTGATAATTGGCAAACAATTTAGTTTTAGGATCGAATCGGTAAATTCCCATTCTTGAGCCCAGCCATAAAGAACCCTGTTGATCTTGCTTTAAGGAGGTAAATTCAATTACCTTACTGGTTGGATTGTAGAAAACAGGCTTTGCATTTTGATTTTCAACGAAAGCCAATCCTTTTGATGTGGCAGCCCAGACTCCTCCCTCCTTAGCAAGCATAAAATCTGAAACTTCAGTACCCAAATCTACTTTTCGCTGGTTCACAAAAAGTTCCAAAGTATAGGAAAGTATATAACGATTATCCAATGAATCAATCATTACATTGATAGAAGCTAAGCTATCAAGGCTACTAATTTTTTTACCTATTAAATGATAGGCAAAAGTTCCTTTAGATGAACAGATATAGAGTTTCTCACCATATTGCTTCAAGGCATAGATGTAATCATTTTTTTCAAGGCCAGCTTCGCGGGAAAACAACTGCCCCGAGGCTTGTAGTTTATGAGGGTTCTCTCCCACAGCTTTAACAGTGATGATACCCATATGTCGGGTTCCAACAAATAGCTGATCTTTGTGCTGAAAAATGGCTTCCACATACAAATCGTTCAGGTTGCCTCGAAAAATTGGCATGGATTTCAATTTTCCCGATAGGCTATCCAGAACAAACAAGCCTTTACCCGAAGTTCCGGCCCAAATTCGACCTTGCTCATTTTCAAATAAGGCATTGATATAACCAGCCTCTGCCTCTGGCAGATCACTCTCAAATTTACGATAGGAGATTTTTCTGCGATCAATTCGATCCAGGCCGGCACGATTGGTTCCGATCCACAATGCCCCCGATGCATCTTTGTACAATACATTGATTTGTGCATCGTAATAATCATTAAAAATTTCATTCTCCCGGTTGATATAATCTTTCAACACATATCGATCTTCATCATTGTATACCTGCTGTATAAAATCACCATAAGTGCCCAACAAAATATCTCCTTCCTGCGAAAGACTCATGGAAGAAAAAGAACCTTTTACAATGCATTTCAAATCAGTATCTTCATGTAAATAGAGCCCCTTATCGCTAAGAATTGCTATTTCTCCATTCTCCATAAATTGAATGGCTTTTATGCCTTCATTTTCCATTGGTGGAATCAATTGTGTAAACAACGGCAAACCTGCTGTATCTTGTTTTACTTCCAACACGCCTTTTGTAGTGGTTCCCAATAATACGTTCCCTTGCGGTGATTTCTGTATGCATAAAACAGCAGCATCAAATCGCTTTGTTCCCTTATTGTTATTGCTATCAAATTCAAAAATGCCTGATGTCGTTGCAATGAAAGCTTTTTCTTTCAGCCTGAACATTGCCTGAATCATCAGTGAATCATTTGGAAAACTAATTTTTTGATAGGTTTTTTTGCTTATGGAATAGAGGTAATTGCCCTGTGTTGTTCCCAACATCAGGTGATCTTTATTCAACTGATCGATAAAATGCAACTGGAATCCGGGCATTCCTGCAGACATTGGGTGACAGGAAAATTCTTTGCCATTATAGGAACACAAGCCTTCCAGTGTGCCAAACCACATTCTGCCCGTTGAATCCTGGAAAATGCTAAAAATTGTATTGTTCAGAATGCCATGTTCTGTGGTGAACTTCTCCAGTTTCTGAAAATAGTTACTCGCCTGCAGTGTTGTCCCACAGGTCAAGAGAAAAATAAAAAACCAGTTGAAAATTCTTCTTTGCATTCCAATTTTTTGCTAAGTTTCAAAGATAGAAAAAACAAGAGTGGCCTACAATCTCCCACATTGACAATGCCACTCCTGTAAACGCATCTAAATTTAAAAAACTCAAAATTCTTACAGCCAATTTCGTGTCATTCCCACTCAAAACCGACTTGTAATATTTGATCAAGGTATTAAACCAAGCCTACCAAACCCAGTTTGAATCCCTTTGTAAAACAAGCAAAAACAGCGGCTTTCCGCTTGCACAAACTGACCAAAAAAATGCATTTGCTGACCAAAAAAGTACTTTTTACAGCAAATCGTTAAAAGCAGCATTACCTTCTTCATTTTTATCCTTAGTTGGATGATATTTCCATGCATCTAAAAAAATATTTTATTAAGTTTATCCATCTTTTGAAAAACCTTTAACGATACACATATGAAAACATTCACTTTGTTATCCCATCAATGGAAAGCGGCTACCCGGTCGGCCGCAGCTTCTAAAAGCATTGGGATAAAAATTTTTATGGGATTTTTCTTTTTTATTTTATTCCTCGAGTTGCTGGGAGGAGGCTTTTACATCGGCTCCGAATTGTCCAAAAACTCAGAAAATCCCATTCACGATTTATCGAGATATGGCTTGTATTTCTTTTTAGCCATTCTGATGGCTCGATTCATGCTACAGAAATTGCCAACCTTTATGGTAAAGCCTTACCTGAATTTGCCAATTAAAAAAAGCAAGTTGGTGAACTTTATCCTAACAAAGCCCTTGTTTAACAGCCTTAACGTTTTACCACTGAGTTTTGCATTGGCCATTACAGCAGGTTTGCACAAACAGCTCGACTCTTCAACTTTTTGGGCAATATTTGCTTGTGTAATCATTGGCGATTTATTTGTAAATTACTTGTCTATCTACGTCAAAAGAGTGCAAATTAAGCACGAGTATGTCTTTTACCTGTTTCTTTCAACGCTTGGTGCTATTCTTGCCCTGGATTACTTCGGCATTTTTAATTTGAAAGCCTTTTCGGCAGATATTTTTAGCCAGGTATTCCAACAGCCTTTGTATCTGGTTTTAGGCCTCCTGCTTTTTACAATGGCCTATTACCTGAATTACCAATTGCTGTACAAACACTTTTCTCTTGAAGATTTTGGTAAAGGTGATGCCAACCAACGCAGCAGTTTGGAAAATCTTAGCTATCTCGATCGTTTCGGGAAAATTGGAACATTTGCCTTGCTGGAATTAAAAATGTGCGTTAGAAATAAGCGAACGCGTACCATGTTGTTCATGGCACCTCTCTTCTTACTCTATGGCTTGTTCTTTTATAACGACCCAAAGAACCTTGATATGAATGGCTTCCTGATTTTTATAGGGATTTTTATCTCGGGAGGTTTCATGATGAGTTTTGGCCTGTATTTCTTTGCATGGGAATCGGGACATTTTGATTTAATGCTAACTGCAAACAACACCTATAAGGATTACATCAAAGCCAAGTACTTCCTGATGTTGGCAACCAGCACTATCATTTTTCTATTGTCCATTTTCTATATTATTTATGGGCTGGAAATTGTAATGATAAACACTGCCTGCTTTTTATTCAATATTGGCTGCAACAGTTTGTTACTGCTTTACTTTGCAACAAACAACAACAAACACATGGATCTTTCCAAAGGATCGGCCTTCAACTACCAGGGTGTAGGCGCAAGACATTTTGTATTGATGATTCCACTATTGGTTCTTCCCATTTTGATTTACCTGCCATTTAGTTTAATCGACCAGGCAAATCTTGGACTGACAATAATAGGTACCATTGGAATTTTAGGTCTTCTGTTTCGCGAAAAATTGCTGGATATGATCACACAGCGTTTTATCAATAAGCGATACGAGATGTCGGAAGGATTTAGAAATAAGTAACAATTAAAGAAAACAAGATCATGATTTATATAGATAATTTAGGCAAAGCATACAACGCAGTTACAGTTTTAGATGTTGAACAATTGGAAATTCCTCAAGGCCAATCATTCGGTTTGGTAGGAAATAACGGGGCTGGAAAAACCACTTTGTTCCGATTAATTTTAGACCTGATTAAAGCAGACAGAGGTCAGGTTTTGAGCAATAATATTGCTGTAAACGAAAACAGTCAGTGGAAAAACTATACGGGTTCCTTTTTGGACGAAGGCTTTTTAATTGACTTTTTAAAACCAGAAGAGTACTTTAAGTTTATTGCCGATATTAATGGTGTAACCAAAGAAGAATTACAGGAATTCTATAATGATTTTGCCGATTTCTTTGGCAACGAAATCCTGAACCAAAACAAATACATCCGCGACTTTTCGAAAGGAAACCAGAAGAAAATTGGAATCTTTGGAGCAATTATCAGTCAACCCGAAGTTTTAATTTTGGATGAACCTTTTGCCAACCTCGACCCTTCTTCTCAAATTCGTTTGAAGAGCCTTCTGAAAGATCTGCATCAGAAAAAGAACCTAAGCATGCTGATTTCGAGCCACGACTTAAACCACATTGCTGAAGTAAGTCAACGAATTGTAGTACTTGATAAAGGTCGTGTGGTGAAAGATCTTCTCACTTCTGAGAATACACTTAAAGAACTGGAAGGTTATTTTACCCCTGAAAGTGTTGTTGAAGCTGAGAGTTAAAACAAAAAAAGAACCGCGTAAGTCTAAAGCTTGCGCGGTTTGTTTTTTACTTCTGCTGATGCTGCCAGCAATACTTCGATCCTGCAGCGGCTTTTCTTTTACACTTACTACCCGATTTTGTTGTACCACAGCACTGAATGGAAGCAGTAGTTACACTCTCGTTTTTCCTTGTCTTATTTGTATTGATTGAAGGGTCGAAATACCAATTCTCCTTATCCACATTGTATTCAAGCTTATCCTCTAAATTATCAGGCAACTGGGGAAAGAAATCAATTCCTGAAATGGATTCAATAATATCAGTATTTACCACAAACTTGGATATGTCTTGGTCATGCTTGGCATTGCTCAGAAGGAAGGCAATCATTTTTCGGTTCTCCCCTTCCCCACGCATGATAATTTTGTAGTAACGATTTGGAACAGTAACGCCATTTCCAATTTGCTGAGCACTTGTATTTAAAACCGGACCGGTTACCACGTAAATTTTCCCATAGCTTTTGGCATAGGAACGCACAAGGCTCTCCAATTGCTTCCAAATTCCCCTGTTGAAAGAAGGTTTTTGGGGCGACATATTCGACATGTAAAAGCTTTCGCTCATGGCAGTAGCCGAAAAGCCCATATCGGCTGCCGGAGCCAAATGTCCCCTGTCATATCCCGAAGCTTTGTAGTCGGCCAGCCTTGCCGATCCACTTGAAACACTTGGGTCAGGCCTGAATTTGTCAGCACGCTCAACCAATTTCACAGTTTCGTGGGCGGTAAGTTCATAGGCCACCCATTCGGCCTGTTCGTGATCTTCTGCGTATGAAAGAATGTAGTGTTGATGCTTTACGATTTCACCTTTGCTGCTGGGTTGATACTTGTTGTCTTGAGCGTAGGCACACAGCGATAGCAGTGTAACAAATAATGCTAGTAGTTTTTTCATGAAAATATGAGTCGGTTATTTTGCACCAAAAGTACTAAGCAAACAATGATATTCAAAATACTGTTAAGCTGAAATTAGAGGCGATAAAAAAAGGGCCATCCAAAGTAGTAAAACTTCAGATCGCCCATCCAGGATAAATTAAACGAACTCGCAAAATTGAGTTCGAAAGCTAACTAATTCGTCACAAAGTATCGATTCAATTCTTTGGTAACATAATTTATGGTTCCTTCCACATCCCAACCATACTTTGATCTCCTCAAGGTTTTTGGATTCGTGATGTTCCTGTAAATTTTACCTGTCGAATTATCGATTAACTGAGCCCGAAAATTCTTTAAGTCCAGATGATATTGCATTTTTAAAGTATAAACACTTTTGTATTCATTTTTATCAATTGCATGTACTTTAGAGACAGTTTGAATGGATGTATCCGATTTGCCTTTCTCTTTCTTCACAATTTTCTGTACACTCGGCTTAAATACCACATTAAAATAATGAGCCTCGAGATTCATTTTTAATTTGGACGGAAATTTACTCCATTCATTTTCATGAGTAGGAAATTCCAAAATCAGGAGGGAGGTTTCTTTTTTTCTCAATTTGGTATCCTGGGCAAATAAAAAACTTGCCGGAATGCTAACAGCAACAAGTAATAATAAGAAGAATCGAGTAGTTTTTTTTAAGGTTTTCTTCATCATGTCAGATTTAAAGTTAGGTGAAAATAGTAGTGTAATTGCAGTGTAAAGGCTTATTTTTCAGATCAGCTCATTATTGTGCAACTTCTCTATATCAAACAATTATCATGCCATAAATAAACAATATAATATTTTTGTAATTATTAGTAAACACATTTACAGAAACACCACATAGGCACAAAAAAACCGGAAGCATTCAGCAGATCTGAACAATTCCGGTTTACATTTCAACTCTTATTTTTCCTTATTCGTACTCGTATTTTGTCTCTTGTATATGTACTTTATCGGCATGTTTATAGCTGATGGTAGAACCCAAAAGCTGATTGCCATCCCATTCTAAATCTTCCTCAACTCTAGTACTACATTTATCGCCCACATAAATCTCGTTGAATAGGGTGTTTACAGATAAACCATGGTTGTTGATTTGAACAATGGCTTTGTAAGCAGGAATTGTAGCCAATGGAGTAATGTTATCATCGTAAGTGAGCACATGAGTAGCAACTCCTTCCCTTTCCACTTTGATCTTGTTCTCTCCTGCCAATTTTGTAATGACTGTTTTTTGGGTAGATTCATAAGAATTACTGATTTTTTTGCACGTCACCTTTTCCATGATATTCTCCTTATTATATTCATAATGAAATACTTCAGATAGTATCCCATTTGTATATATCCTCTGTTCCACGATGACATCTCCTTTGTATTCATACTGCTTTTTTACGCTAAGCGAAGCGTCCGCTTTTTCTTTCAGCGATTCTACAATCCTGCCCTTCTTGTAAGTAAAGCTTTCGGTAAATTGAAGCTCACCATCTGTATAGAAAATCAACTCCTTAAGCGTTTGGTCTGCATTGTAAGTGTAGTTATATTCCCATTTGTCGTTAACCACATAGGAACGAATTTGTGTTTCTGCTACATTTGTATTGTTTGATACTCTTGCCAGGGCTTCGCTTTTACTGCATGAGCAGAATAGCACCGCGAGCATTAGAATCCATAAAGTCTTCATATTTCTTTTTTTTAATGTTTTAATCCGAATCAATTTGCCTCCTAACGGTAATTGTAGATCTCTTTGCAAATCAATCTCTCATTCTCACCTGTTTTAGTCAGTTCGAGAAGAATGTTGCCACTTGAATCATAAGTCAATTCCGATTTTTCTGTTAAATCCTTACCCTTTTTAGCGATTTTGGTATAAGTCAGGATGTTATTGGCGATGCCATAAAATGAAGTTTTTCGAATTATCGAATAGCCCTTGATTTTGGCAAGTGGATGCATGTTTTCATCATAGGTGAACTTGAAGGAAGGAATGCCGTTAAAGCTCAGCTGAATTTCATTTTTACCGGCCGGTCTGTGAACATCAATCACAATTTTTTTCTTGGTGGCTTCATTGTTCCATTCTCGTTTTTGAATTTCTCTAACCATCTGGTTGTTTTCATCATAAAAGTATTCACACATGTTCAGAATTTCACCATCCGCCAACATGCTCTCCTTTACCAGCAAATCACCTTTGTATTCAAATACTCTTTTAGTAGGCGATTGATTATATCCATCACGCCAGATGATTTCGCTAAGCTTACCATTGTCATAAACCATTACTGATTCCGAGCGCAGCTCACCGTTCCACTCCACCCTAATGGAATGTAGCGTAGAATCTCTATTGTATTGGTAACTGGTAACTCTTTGATCAGATTGCATTGTTCTCAGCAATTTCTGACTATTTTCATCGCCATTTGGCTTATGATCATTGGCAATCGATCCCTCCTGACTACATGCCAATAAAACCAAGCCTAATAGTATCCCCTTACAAACATTCATAAATTCCTCCTTTTAATTTTGTTTCACATCTAAGTTCAAAACACCTAAAAGTTGGAAGTGGGTGAAGTGCATAAAATCAAATTAAAGCTAAAGATTCTTAAAGAATCTACTTTCAAATAAGAAACATTTTAGTAAGTTTAAGGAATGCTTTTGAGTTATTTACTTGAGTAGCAAAGCGCACTACCTATTAATAAGATACCGCTTACAATTAATAATAAAAATGCATATGAATCATTTTGAAAACAACAGGGAAAGCTGGAATGAATTAACAGCTTTGCATGCAGGTTCGAGCTTTTATGATCTTGAAGGCTTTAAAAATGGGAAAAGCTCTTTGAATCATATCGAAATTGAAGAATTAGGAGATATCAAAGGAAAGAAAATTCTGCACCTCCAATGTCATTTTGGTATGGATACTTTATCTCTGGCGCGCTTAGGAGCAGAAGTTGTTGGTGTTGATATTTCTGATGCTTCCATTGCAAAAGCAAAGGAATTGGCCTCTGAATTAGATATTCCAGCAAGATTTATTCGCTCAAATGTATATGAGCTTGAAAATGTTCTGGATGAAACTTTTGACATTGTTTATACATCATACGGTGCCATTAACTGGCTTGATGACCTTGACAAGTGGGCCAAAATTATCAGATCATACCTGCAACCCATTGGAATTTTTTACATGGTAGAATTTCATCCCTTTATTTACACCCTGAATGATGATTCAGAAATCTCCGACAGCTATTTCAAATCAGATGCGCTTGAGTCAGTTGTAGAGCAATCATATACAGATCAATCTGAAATTTCTGGCAAAAAATTGAAACATATTGAGTGGCACCACAGCTTGAGCGAGGTGATTAATAGTCTGATCTCTAATGATCTTAAATTAGAATTCCTGAACGAATTCCCTTACCAGGTGTACGATTGTTTTCCAAACCTCACAGCGTGTGGACAAGGAAAATGGATGAATGAAAAATATGGGAACAAGGTCCCTCATATGTATTCTATAAAAGCGAGAAAATCGCATACAATAACGCTATAGTAGCGTTCATTTGAATGTTTTAAAGAAACTTTAATGGACGAAAAAACAATTATTGAAAAGTTACAGGATTTTGCCAAAAGAACAAATAGAGAGATCTTTTTTAAAGAGGAGCAGTATCCTTTACCCATGATTAGAAAAAATGTGGACTTTATTGAGGAGTTCAAAGGAAAATCTCATTTCTGTATTTACAATCCTCAAAAATGGATTCTTGATGAATCAGTGATTGAAAAATGGTTTGAAATCATTGAGAAAATTCGAACTGTGCTAAATAATAAAAGAGTTTACGGCAGTAGGTCTCTAAGATGAATATTAATGTAAGACCACTCATAATTTAAAAAATCCGAATGCGGAAAAGAATTTGGAATTAAACACTACCTGGTTTTCGAAATGATTTTTGAATAAAATAAACTAGAGAAATGAATCAAAAGAAAGTATTATACAACCTCTTATTTGTAGTGATTACAGCCATAGCATTGACTGTACTGATTGAATTCGAATTAACAGACAAATACATGGGCTTTGCCCTGATTCCAATGCTAATAGCCTATTATCTTGGCCAATGGGCGGAAAGAAAAACCAGGCCAAAATCCAAATAACACATCGTGCTACCCAATATCTAAGCAAATACAAAAACAGTAAACCCAAAACAATGAAACACGAACAGGAAATACTCAGACAAATGAGTAAAGACCTAGCAAACTGGCGTGGTCCCTTTTATCTGAACCGGAAAGACCCTCGTCTCATTGTACCAAAGTACGATCCAACAATGGGTTGGACTTTGAATTTTGCAAGTCCATACGCATACCTGGGCTTTTTGCTCATTGTACTCATTATTATTGCATCTGAATATTTTTTCTTGTAATAGCCAATTTAAATATTGAAAAAATGAAAAAAATAGCTGTTTTACTCATTTGCATGATGTTTACTGGAATCAGTTTTGCCCAGGAAAATCCATTTGAGAGAATAAAGTTTTTGATTGGCGATTGGTCAGGAACCATAAGCGATTGTAAAGAAACAAGATCAAAACTTACATCCAGTTTCCAATATGTAAAGGATGGAAAGCAAATCGAAGTAGCATATAAAGTCCGTGGCAAGTTTGAATCTTCGCAGTTTCATATTAAATATGATACTGAAAGACAAGTGATCACTTGTGACCGTGTAATTTTGTGCAATTTTGAGCTAAGGGAAGCTTTAAGTGTCAAATTCATTTTAGATGACTCTCTTAGTACAGATACAAAATTTGTATTCATGAGCGAAGATATCAAAAGTACATCTGAAAGCAATGAAAATTCTACCATTAAAAATGTGCGCTGGACCATCAATAAAATATCGGAAAATGAGATAAAAGATGAGTTGGAGATAGCCTACACGGGAAAAGAGATGAAGTGCATTCGATGTATGAATTTAATTCGAAGGCAATAGACTAAAAATAAGTCAAACATGACAGAAGAAGATATCAAATATTCGATGGAGACAGGAGAATTGAAATTGTCAAATTGGGACAGGATTACCCATTTTAGCTTACCTGGCTTTTTGCTCCTGATGCCTCTTATGACAATCTTTATTCACTTGCGGCACTATCTGAAGGGAAGTTCTATCCCACTGGAAGGCGAAAATATTTGGGTTTTTATCATATTCGGTGTGATACCTGCAAGCTTAGGAGTGTTATTCTATAAAATTCAAAAGAATAGATTGCAATTCAAATCCATTGAAACCAAATTATCGCGAGCTGAACTGGCTACAATAATTGAGGATGTATCTGCAAGGCTTGAATGGACACCTGTACTCATTGAAAACAATATTATAATAGCGAAGACCAGTCCCGGATTCTTTTCGGGAAGCTGGGGCGAACAGATCACTGTACTGTTCGACAAAGACAAAGTTTTGGTCAATAGCATTTGCGATCCGAATAAACGGAGCTCTGTGGTTTCAATGGGAAGAAATAAAAAAAATATGAACGGCCTGCTTGAAGAGATAAGAAAGGCCAATAGATAAAAAAATAAATTCTACATTATTTTTTATACATGAGATGACGGTAATATCATGAAGAAACTTAAACTAAGATTACCCTAACTGCCGCAAGTCTGTGACTTGTGGCTAAACGCTGAATAATTATTATTCTTTCTCCTCTAGCCGGAGAGGTTCTTACTTTTAGGCTGATTGCAGTTAACTATTTGTTGTAATCTTAACGCTCTAAACTCGTACTTATAAATAAAAAAGATTTTAGTAAGTTTATATGAGCATTAAACCAAAGATTAAATGACAAAATATCACAGCTGATGAATACTTGTATAAAATGCAATAGCGAAGTTCAGAGCAATTACTGTCCGAACTGTGGACATCCCCAAAAAGTAGAAAGAATCAATGGCCGATACATCTTATCGGAAGTGACCAATGTACTGAATTTCCAGAAAGGGATTTTATACACTACAAAAGAATTGCTCATCAGGCCGGGGCACAATATCAGAACATTTATTAGCGAAGACCGAAACCGCCTGGTAAAGCCCATCGTGTTTATTCTGGTCACATCATTGTTCTACACCCTCTTTCTTCGCATTTTTAATTTCGAAGATGCCTATATCAATTATTCGGGCACTCCAGAATCTACCAGCTATGCTATTTTTAAATGGATACAAGGCAATTACGGTTACTCCAATATGATTATGGCCGTTTTTATCGCCTTGTGGCTAAAACTTCTGTTTAGAAAGTATGCCTTTAACTTTTTTGAGATTCTTATCCTGCTTTGTTTTGTAATGGGCATAGGTATGCTCATTTATGCAGTATTTGGTATTACCCAGGGGTTAACAGGAATTCATTTCATGCAAATTGCGGCCATTGTTGGCTTTATTTATACCACCTTTGCTCTCGGCCAGTTTTTTGAACAAGGAAAAGCCATGAGCTATGTGAAAGCTTTTTTTGCCTACATATTGGGCATGCTCAGCTTTAGCATTGCTGCAGTTGTAATTGGTATTTTAATTGATTTGATAAAATAGAGCATGAATGCAATTAATAATGAGTAATGATTAATGAATAATTGAAGGCTGCCGGCTGAAATTATTTTAGTGCCACATATCAGAGGCTTGTATCCAGGTTAAAACATCAAGATTCAGACACCCTCTCCAAAATGATTTACCTAAAACACCAATACTGTTAAAATGACCACTAATAAAATCATTGAGACCACATTAAGATCAATTCTACTCATCCTATTTACGATAAAATTTGTTGTAGTCGTCTACTCGCATATCGACCTGGTACATCACATGTATTCAATAAAGGAGCTGATAGAGCACCCAATACTGATATTGAAACTCAATTTACTTTTCGAACCATTGGTGATCCTCCTTGGAATTATTGGAATATTCCTAAAAAGGAAATTGGGATTTATTTTGATACTCTTGCTTCCATCTCTAATATTAAGCTATGAACTCATTCCATTATTTACGCAGTATTTTAATTTTGATGTTGCCAGGCCTTCCATTTTATTATCCCTTGTATTATATCTTCTTATCAATTCAAATCCGATTAGGATGAATTTTAAAAGTGGAACGATTAAGCAAAGCTTGTATCTTAATCTAACTGCCCTATTAATATGCATTATAATTTCATTGTTTATGTATCATTTTAATGGTAGATTAGGCTTTTAAAAGCATACGCCCAACAGCCGCATATCTGTGACTTGTGGTTGAATCCAAGAACAAAAACATGACAAAATATAAAACAAACAACTTCTATATATTCGATTATATACTTTCTCTGGTATTTGTATCCATAATCATTGCTGTTTTGCTTTATTTCCTGCATGAGAATAAAGAGCTTCTAATTGGAGGAGCAAGCTTACTAACACTTCTGTTCTTCTTACTGCTAAGATTATTTAGAAAACTGGTTAAAATAGAATTTTACGACAAAAAAATTATGGTACGATACCATTTGGGGAGAAAAGAAGAAGAAATAAAATATACAGATATTAGCGAAATTGCACACATTACAGGATATAATGTTTCGAGCATTAACACCATAAATTATACGCAAGAAGGACAATTGCGAAAACTAAAAGTAAGAGCTGTAGTAAAGATTTCTGAATATATGGATTTTGCACACTGGATGAAAAGGAAGAATGATAAAATTGCATTTAAATTCTATCCTGCAGATTCTGAATTAAAGAAACTGTATGAAGAAAAAAGTAAAGCATCATATTAATCGGCATAGTGTAATTTGCTGGTATATTTGAATGGATAAATCGATGAATAATTGAAGATTAAAAATAGATTGAGGCTTGAAACTTATTGCTTGCGTCTAACTGCTGCCAATCTGTTACTATTATCTACCCCAAAAAACCACATCTAAAAACATGATCAAATCACAAATCAATAGTAAGCGTATCGTTTTTCTATTTTGCATAGGATTAGGAATGATATGCCTGGCTTATTTATGTACAAAGCTGGCATATGGTGTGGAGTACCCTCAACTTTCGGCTTTCATTTTTGCAGGCATGGCAGGTTCTTTGGGAATCTACTGCCTCGCTCTACCCTTTCTTCTAAATGTATATGAAACTGATAAAGAAAAGATCGTAGCCAAAAGCTTACTGGGCTTCACCAAATGGTCGGTTCTCCGCTCTGATATCTTATACTACACAGAGGTTAACAAAGCAGAAGAATATAAGCTATTCAGGAGGAAAGTGCTAAAATTTCAAAGCAAAGAGCGAAGCTTCCGTCTCTCCTCCTATTACGTTCTGAACTATAGAGAGCTTCGACCAATAATGTGCAAGGGACAGAAACGAAATCGGGACATGGAAAGTTCCTGGTATCTGCAATCGAAAAAGAAACTTGGTATAAGCTATTTCATTTATACTTTATTATTCTTTGTGCTTTCTATCAGTTTCTATTTTATGGGAAAGACAGAAGTCAGTCAGGTAGAAATTATCAGCCTTAGCGGACCGACACTCCATAAGGTCCAAAAACAGAGAAGCGGTGGATCACGTAGGAATTCTTATGAAATTGTAATTAAGCTGAAAGATTATCCAAATTTTAAATTCTTTACGGATGCTGATGCACTTGCAGAATGTGATAGCAAAAAGCTATTAAAAGAGGTAAAAGCCGGCGATATTATCGAGATTGACATCGAACTGGACACCTACCAGAAAAAATTAAGCCGGAGTAAAAAGTTGGGCTTTTTCGACAAACACTTCAACTATAAAATCATTCCCGTGTATGCAATCAGAAAAGGAAACACAAGCTATTTAAGCCTTGACCAATACAACAGGCAAAACCATAAAAGCTCGCATTTAATTGTTTTAATAGGTGTTGTACTTGCACTGCTTTTTACATGGGAAGGCTATAAAGTATTCAGGAAAATCGGGGAACAAAAAGTCAAAAGGGCCGGAAAAAGATTGTACAGAACCTACTAATTTTGAAGCTAGCGAAATTCTACCAATTTTATTCAATAGAATAGTATTATTCAAATATATAAGGGATATGTTGACAATGGAGGGTTTAAAGCTGCATTGTTGGTTTCTATTTTGCACTCTTTGCGATTGGTTTTCTGGTAAAGGAAAAACAAGGCATTTAAAAGGATACTAGACATACATCTGGAGCGATTGAGCTATTAACAACTTGAGTCTTACAGCTTGTGGCCGTTTGTTGTTTACTGATTGCTAAATTCAAAAAAAAACATAAAATAAGACCCTAACACTGTTATTTTCATTGGATTATTGAGATATTTTATGTAATATGCTTATATCAACTTTGACCAATCAAATGAAAAAAACTACCACACTCTTTTTACTAATCATTTGCACTTTGTCACTGATGGGGCAAAATGCCAGCATAGACGAGCTAAAGAAGCAATTGTCTGAAAGCACACCTGAGTCCTTCGAAAGAGTTGACTTGTTACATGACCTTACCGGAAAGTACTTCCAGGAAAATATGGACAGTGCATTTTATTTTGTGAACCAGGCACTCTTAGTCTCTGAAAATATCGAATACAAACAGGGACTTGCAAAGAGCAACAAGTTACTGGGGATCTATTACTATTTTGAGTTTGATTATCAAAAAGCTGTAAGCTATTACACCAAGGCATTGGATATTTACAATAAGATTCATTTGCTGACTGAATCAGCCAAATGCACCTACAACATTGGACTCTGTTATTGGAGGCAAAGCCTTCACGATCAGGCAATAGCACAATTCAATAAAGCTTTGCAAAATTTTGAACTACAGGGCAACAAAGCCCTTAAAGCCGAATGCCTTAATAACATTGGCCTGGTGTATTGGAACCAGGGAGAATATCAGCAGGCGCTTGACTACTATAACAAATCGCTTAGCATATTTGAAGATCTCGACATGCAGATAGGCAGTTCGAGATGCCTGTTTAACATGAGTCAAATCTATTTGCGAAAAGGAAATTATAATGCTGCATTTGATTACTGTAACAAATCCTTGCGTATTGTTGAAAAGCTCAGCGATAAGGCCAGGATTGCAACTAGGCTGAATCTACTGGGTTTAATTCATTTTAACCAGAAGAATTACGGCAAGTCCATTTTTAAATACAAAAGAGCCCTGCAAATTAACCAGGAAATTGGCAAACTGGAGGGCATTGGTTCCTGTTTGAACAATTTGGGACTTAGCCATTGGAAAAATGGAGACTTGAAGAACGCATTAAAAAACTGCACAGAGGCATTAGGCATATTTAAAGAAATCAGTTTTAAGGCTGGAATGGTTGATGCCCATAATAACATTGGCCTGATCTATTTGGAAGAACAAAATAAAAAACTGGCCCTGAACCATCTTTACCAGGCATTGGATGTAAGCGAATCGATTGGAGATAAAGAGCGAATCAGTTCTACCCTATTTAGCCTGGGTTCGATTTATGTAAGTACAAAAGACTACGATAAAGCCCTTCAATATTCGCTAAAAGGTTTGGAAATTGCCGAAACAATGGGCTTACTAAAAACGCAAAGAAATCTGAGAGAGCAGCTGTCAGAAATTTATGCATCCCAAAAAATCTACGACAAAGCCTACTCTAATCATGTTTTGTACAAAGCATTAAACGACAGCATTTTTAACGAAGAAAATGTGAAACAACTTGCCATGTTTGAATATCAATTTGAGCTTGACAAAACAAAAGAGGCCATTGCACTGGAACAAGAAAGAAAGGACATCATCAATGAAGAGAAATCGAAAAGGCAAGAATTAATCAGTACGATATTCCTGGTATGCTTTGTTTTAATGACCATTTTAGCGGTCATCGCCTTTAAAAGTTATGTGCAAAAACAACGGGCAAACAAACTGCTTGCCATGCAAAAAACCAGGATGGAAAATGCTTACAAAACACAGATCGCTCAGAAAAAAGAGATTCAAAAAATTGCCCAGGACCTTAGCATTTCAAATCAAACAAAAGACAAGTTCTTCTCCATAATTGCACATGATTTAAGAAGTCCGATTGCCTCGATTATGAGTTTTGGAGAATTGCTTTGGGATGAGAGCAATGAAATTAATGAACAAAACAAGAAAAAATACATTGAAATTATTGCTTCCGAATCCAAACTAACTCTTAACCTCCTGGACAACCTACTGAATTGGGCAGGTTCCAACTCAGGTAGAATTAGTGCACATCCTGAACACATCAGTATCAATGAAATTGTGGACGAAAACCTACAATTCTTTAAGGCTTTGTCGAACATTAAAAACATAAGGCTCCAAAATTCAATAAAGGGAAAAATTGAAGCTTACGCTGATTATGAAATGATCAACACCGCCGTAAGAAACCTGGTATCAAATGCCATTAAATTTACCTCTTCGGGCGGCCTTATTGAAGTCAAGTCGAGAAATGGGGCAAGCAACTGCACCGAAATTGGAATCTCCGATTCAGGAATCGGAATGGAGGAAGAGACAATGGCAAATCTCTTTAAAGAAAATTCAAACTTCAGTACACCTGGAACCAGGAATGAAAAAGGATCGGGATTGGGCCTACAGCTCTGCAAAGAGTTCATCGAAAAAAACGAGGGCAATATTTATGTGGAAAGCGAAAAAGGAGTTGGCACAACATTTTGGTTCTCGCTACCCCTTGAGTAATTAGTAATTAACAATGAATAATGAGTAATTGTAGTTTCAAGAAATTTGCGACTGATCTCAGAACGCCGCAAACTGCAAGCCTATCCCCCTACTCTCTCAATGCATAAATTTCAAATCTAGTCTACAATTCCCCTTAATCAGTCAACAGACTAATGTCGCTGTCAGGTTCGAGCAGCCAAAGGTTTGCAATTTCCTCGTACACAGCTTCGGAATTGCTGAAATTCATCCCCCATTTTTGAAAGAAACCAGATAAATCCTTACCGGAAACCTGGCAGGCTGCGAGCATAAAGGTTCGCATTTTATCTTCTTTGCTGTAAATAACTGGCTGGGTTTTCCTGATGTGTTTGTGAAGTTCTTTCAAGAAGTGCTTGCCAAAGGCTAGTTGCAGCTGGTAAAACATACCAAGACGCACCCAGACATCTGCCTGGTTCGAATTAAAAATTCTCTGATCATCGGGCAAGGCAAGATAGTTTCGTACCTCTTCCCAACGATTATCTCGATTGTAACGCGAAGGTGTTATGCCAAACTCTTTCTCAACTGCCAGACTATATAGGTTCACTGTACTTTCCACAATTTCGCTCCAGGTCCAGGCTGCCATTTGGTGCATGTGTCCGATCTCGTGCCAGGGACCCCAGCCTTCGTTTTTTATGGCCCACGGATCGAGTACATAATGAATGGCATCACTTTTTCGATAAGCTGTTCGATGTGTGTAGGCAAACATGTAGTAATCTGAGCCGCTATACTCCACCAAAAGCAGTTTATGAGCAATGGGTTCATGAATCTTTTCCGATCCATCCATGCCGCTTAAATCACCTTGTATTTTTAAAATATCATCAATGGCTTTTAACAACTCATCCTGGTTCTCGTCCTGGTATTCCATCGCTTTTTCGAGCGATACCACGAGAAATTCTTTTTCTCCCACCAGAGTAGCAGTAGGCAAATCGCTAAATTTTGCCAACATTCTTTTCCAATTGGCATTACTTGTCTTTTTGTAACGATAAAGCGGACTATGCTCCCAGCCATCTTTAAAATTCACTTTCACCTCGCCTTTCGGCTGATTATCGGCAGTGTACCTGATGTACAGCATTCCTCCTTCTTCATTCACTGCAATTTGGTTCATACCCTCATGCAGATCATAAGTTTGCGGTTGAGTGTTCCAATCATCGCCGTGAGAATAAGTTCCTACCAGTAATTGCGGATAATCGCTTCCGGCAAGCAAGCTGACCTCGATTTGTAAGTTTGCATTTGGCTTTACATAGACTCCCGTAGGCTCAATATCAGAAAACTGAAATTGCAAGCCCAGTCTGCTGGCTTCGGCATGCCCTGACAGCATTTGCTTGAATACCTGTACCGAATCTACTGCCAGTTCCAGGGGCAATTCTTCATTTCCAGATCCTTCAGGATACACGATATCAATATCCTCGCTCTCTGAGCAAGCAAATAGGCCGAATACTGCCACAAACAGGTAGATAAATTTCTTCATAAATGGTCGTTTCATGTGTGTGATTTGTTAGATAACAAAGAACAGATGTAACAAAGAGTTGTGGGTTGCGTCCATTGCTGGATATTTTTCCTGATTTTACGCTATTCTTCTTTAACCTGGAACGAGTGATATCTGGCTTGCAGCTTGCCGAAACCCTGTTTTCTCCCTCTTTACTACTCCTATTTAAATCAATTCTGAATTCTCCCATTCGCATGATAACCAGGATATTAATGTGTATTTTTATTAGAGTTGGCATAAAAATTGTTTTCGAATAGGTATAATCATAAAATCTATACACATGAAAAAAATGATGATTTTATTACTTACAATTACACTTATCTCCTGTAGTAATGATGAAAATATTGAACCAGACTATACTGGTTTTTTAGAATTTCGAGGCCAAAGAATCAATGGTGAAATAGATAATCAAGAATTCAGATGGAGCCTTACAGATTTTAATGTACAAAGAGGTGGTGGGTATAGCATGGGAAATGGAATCTGTTCTCCAGACAATCCGGTTCGAATTTTAAGGTACTATTTTACTCATAAAATACATGATGAATTAGAGCAAATCAGCATTATCACTCCTGCTGTAGACACCTCTGATGAATCTGATAGAACCAGGGTATTAGGACTTGGCGAGAAACAAATTGGAAGTATTTATGATGACTTTTACATTAGTTATAGAAAGAATGATCTACTGTACAAAAGCAATTCGAACACCATAGGCACTTTGGAAATATTAAAAACTGAAGAATTCATTGGTCAAGACAATAGTGTATACCTATTGGTTTGGATCAAAATGGATGCTGTAATTTTGGAAACCTGTGGTGAAAATTCCCAAAAAATTGAACTAAAAAACACTTATATGCTCGTAAGTTTATTCGGGCATAGATTTGAGAAATAAACTTTATCTGGAACGAACTACAAATACATCTCTGTTAGCAATGATCATTTGACAGTTAATAATCCCAAGTATCAGATACTTGGAGCTTATAGCTGAATGCTGAAACTGCTATTTAAACCCATTCTTAATTCCCATAAGCTAATGATCTTCAGCTAAATAATGTGTAAATTTATAAGTGCAATTCACAGAATTGAACCTAAAACACATCATCATGAAACAGTTGATCACATCATTCTTTCTTGTCGGTATGCTTCTCATTCAAATTACAGCCTGCGACAATAAAAATCATGAATCTGAGACAGAAGCACCCAATGCCAACAGCCACATCAAATCGCAACTTGAAGGTGATAAAATCATCACAAGTTTTAAGTACAACGAATCCAATCAAATTTCCGAAACAGAGAGCATTTATTTCTACAGCAGATATTTGTACGATCAGGATGGCAATCTAATCAGAATAGAATCGGCAAACGATGAATCCTTGCTCTCCTCGGTATACCAACCTACCAATAATCAATTAATGACTGCTGAAAATAGCAGCATATCCAGCCGACAAGAGTTTAAATATGGTGAAGATGGCAGTTTGCTTGAGATTGAATATTATCTGATGGAAAATGATGAGTTTGAATTGCGGTCTAAACAGAGCTTTGAATTCTATGAGGGAAGAATATCAAAACGAAACCTACACAACGAAAATGGAGAGATTACTCAATTCCATGTTTACGAATATGATGAAAATGGAAATGTTAGCAATGAAAAGTATTACAGCTTTTTATTTTCCGACAATTCCGAAGCAAAACTAATTAGTGAAACATCCTATCAGTACGATACCCACAACAATCCATTCAGGATTTATGAAGCATTGGCTTACCCCGGTCTATACAGCAACACAAATAATATTATTGAAACACGTTTTATAAGTCACCAGGAGGTTCCACCTAATATTGAAACTAGCACCAGCACTTATGAATACAACGAAAATGGCTATCCTGTAAAGGTGATAAGTGAGAACAGCGAATTTGAATATCAATACTGAAAATAATGATCAATTAACAATGATTAATTAATAATTTGAGGTAGCTGAATACTGAAAGCCATTAGCCTATTTAAACCAATTCTTAATTTTCAGCACCTTAGCTTCCATTAGTAAATAATATGTAAATTTATTAGTGCATATTCGTCTGATAATAAAGATTCAAGCCATAAATCATCCTATACCTGATAGTTATGAAACATTTCAAAAGCCTTTACTATTCTGCAAGCATTCTTCTTGTTACACTGGGACTTTTGTTTCTGATCGGCTGTGAGGAAGAGGAACAAATTGAAAGCATAATTCCTGATGGCACCTACATTGGCACATTCCAAAGAGAACTCGTTTGGAGGGATAGCGATACCGCAAATATCACGATCACATTTTCAGAGAACAGCTGGAACGGCACAAGTGATATGCTAAAATATCCTGGACTACAAAAAGGAAGCTATTCAATTAAAGGCGACAGCATTGTATTTACGAATGGAGGGTTTTGGACCGCTGAATTTGACCATACTCTGCTGCTGGAAGGAAAGTATTTATACAAGAAATCAGATCACTCCATTGAATTCACGAGAGATTATCGTTCGGAATCGGCTGATACCTTTATTGATATCTACAAATTAAAAAAAGAAGAATGAATCCTGAATAATTAGAACTTTCCGCTGATTACGAATTCCCAAATAAACAAGACCTTACATACAATGAAAAACATCGCCCCATTTCTTATCAGTAGCATAATCTTAATTGGCTGTCAGAAAGCACCCGAGGTGAGCCGCGAGGCCTGGGTAGAGAAAGCTTATTCCGACTGGCCCAGCTTTGCATTAACAAATGAGATTTCTTTTGCAGATACCACTTTTTATGACATTGCAAACTCATTCCTCGTAGATACAGGATATGATACCATTGGGGTTTCCTGCAAGCACCTGTTCCTGCTCTTTGAAAATCACTTTGGACTAAAAAACATCGAACTGGAGAATGATTTTGAATCCTGGAAAATGTACCCAAAGAATCGAAAGGCAGAATTTGTGACCATCAAAAACTTAATCAATCAAAATCCTCAGGAAAAGATTGGGCAGTACAATACATTAAAAGATCGGGATTGGATCATTTTTAATTTGAAAACCAAAAACAAAGAATTATACCCTCTAAAAATAAGGTACACAGCCGTAAAGAAAGATGAAAGGGTGTATGCAATCGGATGGGTCACCAATAAAAAAGACATTAAAGAACCTACTTTTACCAAAATTCAGTGCTATAAAAATATGGGAAACTATTTTTACATCAAGGCATCTGAAAATCAACCTCATGGCATGAGTGGTTCTCCTGTTATTGACCGAAATGGATACCTGGTTGGAATTGTTTCCGGACAGGAAGGAAATTCGGGAATTATGGGTTCGGTGCATTACTTAACGACTTTATTTGACAGGCATGGGGTTAAGTACAAAAACAATGAATAATGAAATTAGTGGTTCACTTGAAACTTGTGGCTAAAAAATGGTATTGAACGAAAAACTAAACAACATGATACCCAAACAGCTAAAATTTTTCTCCATATTATCTTTCCTAATCCTGATATTGATAGGATGTTCCGACGATGATCCTATTCTAGAACTGAAAGATACGCGTACCGGGCAGCTTTTATTCTATACCGATATACAGGCAATGGCCAATTGCGGAGAATTCGATGTAATCATTCAAATCAACCAGGACTCTGTTGGTGTGCTTCATAAACCCTATTTGGCCAATACCTTACCAGAACGAAGCAGCTCCGACACCACACTTTTGCTTAGCCTTGATGTTGGTAAAGTAAATTACAAGGCTCTGTTTCCCTGTGGAAATGGCGGCTATTGGACCAATGAAGTAGAAGTATTGCCCGATTCCTGTATCTATATCTTTTTAGATGTTGATGACCTTAAGCTAAACGACAAATAAAAATGATTCCAGGAAGAGGCCTTGCAACCAATAGGTATTCCTTATTAGTGTGTAAAGTTTATAGTTGCATTTATATACAAGTTCTAATCAATTAAAAAATAACAATGAAGAAATTCCTATTAATGACAATTTTAATTGCAAGCACAAATTTGCTTTTCAGTCAGGAGAGTTTAAAAATAGATTGGCTTGACAAATACGAATGGGAAATATTATCGAATCAGGAAAACGATAATATTCATGTAATTGAAATTATACCGGGCAAAGAAGAAGCAGAAAACTGGACACTTCTTGGGCAAATGATGTCAATAAAAGGCGCAGTAAATGTACCAATGGATAAAGCCAAAGATTTGATGTTTGAGCAAGCAAAAGCGACTTCGCCAAAAGCCAAATTAACGCTAATAGAAAAGAACCAGGAAGATGAATTCCCATGGATACTATTCAAAATTGAAAATCCATATTTCAAAAATGACAAAAAACCTGAATCTCAACTATGGTACATTCGACAAGGAAAAACATCTTTATATGTCAATTTCATCGCAATGAAAAAAAAGAAATTAAAAGATGAATTTGTAGAAGAATGGTCAAATGTATTTAAGGCCAGTGAAATAGTTGAGTTACAAAAAGGAAAGGGTTGATAGCATTGAATACTATTACAATGAGTAATGAACAATGAGTAATGAGTAATGAGTAATGAGTAATGAAAAATAGCAGGTAGCAGAAACTTGTGGCGGTTTGCTGAACGCAGACATATCCTCGAATAAAATCACAATTATCAGAATGCCGATCCTCAACTTTTGAGGACACCGTAATTAATAATTAGTAATTAGCAAAGAACAATTAATAATAGCAGAAGCCAGATACTTGAAGCTTGCAGCTTGAGACTTGCAGCTGTAAGCTATTTGCTAAATCCTTTCTCATAATAACAAAGCACAGCCCATTTCTATACCATTTTTTCCTTTTTGCATACAGTAATTCGAATGAGAAAGTTTACAACTTTGCTATCCTAAAGTAAGCTAGTTAAAGTGTGAAATGATTAATTCCTGTTGACAGGATTAATCATTCATGTGGCATGTAAGCTTGAGAATATCATTAAAAATTATAATAAATCATGAAAAAAGGAATTTTAATTCTGGTGGCTATCGCAAGCATTTTAGGAGCCTGCACCCCAAAAGAAAAAGAAGAAACAGCCGAGGTTTCAGTTGGCAAACAAATTATCGAAGATTTAAATCATCGTTATACGGCAAAGGCCTACGATAAAACAAAACGCGTTTCTCCCGAAGATTTGGCAACAATAGAAGAAGTATTGCGCTTATCGCCTTCCTCTATCAACTCGCAACCTTGGAAATTTATTGTGATTAAAAGTGATGAAGCAAAAGAACGTTTCGCTAAAACTTTTAAGAAGTATCAATTTAATCAACCACATGCTACCAAGGCTTCAGAAATTATTCTTTTTGCCAATAAGGTGCATTTTAGCAAAGAGGATTACAAAAAACGATTAGACGCCAGTATGGCTGCCGGACGCATGAACCAGAAAGGCTATGACGGCATGCTAAAAAAAGCATTCGGATTTGCCGAAATGGTGGCCGATGAAAACGGAAACAATAGCGCCTGGACAAAAGCACAATCGTACATTGCCCTGGGTAATGTACTGCACGCATTGGCACGCCTGGACATCGATTCTACTCCAATGGAAGGTGTTGATGCCGAAGAAATTCAAAAAGAATTTAGCAAAGAGTTGGGTGAAGATTACGAATGTACTTTTGCCTTAGCAATCGGTTATCACAAAGATGGAAAAGATTACAACCGCAAATTGCCTAAAGCACGTATGGCAAAGGAAGATGTAATTGTTGAGCTTTAATTGAATTTACAATATGAATGTAGAGGCAGTTCTTAAATTGTCTCTACATTTTTGTTCATAGAAATTCGCAAAAATGAAAACAATATTAATAGCAGGAAGCCCTTACAAAATTGGAAAACTAATATGAAAGAAATAAAATTAGCACTTGTCATCCCATTTACACTTATCACACTAATTTGGTTTATGACCAATAGCTTGCTGTATATTCCCTTCGATTCCAACTTGTTTAGCAAAAGTTTGGCTCAATATACCGGAATTATTGCTTTCTCGGCCATGACTTTTGCAATGATACTTGCCACTCGTCCCCTGTGGATGGAGAAACGCCTGGGCGGACTTGACAAAATCTATCGCCTGCATAAATGGCTTGGTATAGGTGCATTTTCCTTTTCTATTATGCACTGGTTGGTGGCAAAATTGCCTGCTTGGTTGCCGAAACTGGAAAACTTAATCCTTTTGGATGCAATCTCGGGTGCCTCCGAAATTCTTGATCTTGAAGCCTCTGCAATCAAAGAATTTTTAGAATCTCTTGAATTCTCGGCTCTTCGAGTAGGTGAATACGCTTTCTATTTAACGGCTCTCTTTCTCATTATGGCCTTGCTCAAGAAAATACCTTATCGCTTTTTTGCAAAAACTCACCTTGCAATGGCAATCATTTATTTGGCCCTGGTATTTCATTCTTTTGCATTAATGTATATCGATTATTGGACTCAACCCATTGGAATTACCATGGCAATAATGATGATAGCAGGTACAGTTGCATCCATTATTGTTCTGCTGGGACGAGTGGGCAAAAAACAAAAGTCTGAAGGTACTATTCAGTCCATCAATACCTATCCCGATATGAATATGTTTGAACTGACCGTAAAAAGCGATGGGTGGCAAGGACATCGTGAAGGGCAATTTGCATTTCTGAAATTCGAAAAGAAAGAGCCGCATCATCCTTTTACCATTAGTTCGGCCTGGGATAAAAACACTAAAAATATAAGCTTTACCATTAAGGCCCTTGGCGATTACACCAATACTTTGGCCAATAAGTTAAAAATTGGCGATCCTGTAATGCTGGAGGGTGCTTATGGCAATTTTACTTTTAAGGACAATAAAGAAAGTCAGATATGGATAGCCGGAGGTGTTGGCATCACCCCTTTCCTGGCACGAATGGAGCGTTTGGGAAAGCTGAATAATAAGCAGGAAATTGATTTTTTCTACACTGCAGTACGATTAGATGCTAATTTAAAGGAAAAGTTGCAGCAACTTTCAGCTACAGCCAGGATCAATTTACACTTGTTTGAAACCTACAAATCGGCTCTTATTTCAGGAGAAGACATCCGAAATTCTGTTTTAAACTGGAAATCTAAAAGTGTTTGGTTTTGCGGTCCCTCAAAAATGGGAACATCAATCAAAAAAGACCTTAAGGGAAGTGGCTTTCATTCAAAATTCCATCAAGAATTATTTGAAATGCGTTAATTGATGGGTAAAAACATAGGCTACCGCGCGAGTTCTCTCGCGTGGTAAATCCAAACCCCAACTGCCATCCTACCCTCCAACTGCCGCAAGTCTGTGACTTGTGGCTTAAAGCTATTAGCTGATGGCTTAATGTTCTTCTCCTCTAGCCGGAGAGGCTCGTACTTTTGGGTTTAAACCCAATGATAATGAGTAATGAGTAATGAGTAATTAACAATGAACAATTAGTAATTAATAATAGAAGTTAGCAGAAACATGTGACTTGTAGCTTGTGGCTGATTATTGATAGCTTAATGTTCTTCTCCTCTAGCCGGAGGGGCTCGTACTTTTGGGTTTAAACCCGATTAACAATGAACAATGAGTAATGAGTAATGAAAAATAGCAGGTAGCAGAAACTGGTGGCTGATTGCTGAACGCGTATATTTTTTCTCTTCTCCTCTAGCCGGAGAGGCTCATACTTTTGGGTTTAAACCCAATGACAATGAGTAATGAGTAATGAACAATTAGTAATTAGTAATAGAAGTTAGCAGAAACATATGACTTGTAGCTTGCGGCTGATTACTGATAGCTTAATGTTCTTCTCCTCTAGCCGGAGAGGCTCATACTTTTTGGCTTAAGCCCAAAAAGTAAGCAAAAAACCCAAGGCGAACTGAGAATTGCAATTTGATTCTTGAAATGCTTAAGTGCGGCTGGGTGATCTTCTAACAAGTTCTCAGCTTCCCAGTCTTACTAAAGCCTTTCTTCGAATAAAATCACAATTATCAGAATGCCGGACAGCGACTTTTTAGGACAGCACAATGAGCAATGTACAATGAACAATTAAAGTTGGTTGATTGCTTGTGTGTACTTGCTGCATCCGCACTACGACACGAATAACACGTTTAAAAATTACACAAGCTTTCCAACGGCCTTTTGATTGAAGTTGTTTTCTGCCATCACCCAATGTGATTATAAAACAGCAATCGTTGAAATGTATTCAACACCAGATAATTTGTATACAGCACACCGCTTTGCTTCAATTTAACTTTGTATCATTATTTTAAATGATACGGAAATGAAAAAAACAGAAAGACAAAAATCTTTTGAATCAGCAGATTTAAGAGGTAAAACCGTAGTTTTTACTGGAGGTACGGATGGTTTGGGAAAGGAAGCTGTAAAAAAAATGGCCAAAATGGGTGCTACCATCATGTTATTAGGACGAAACGAATCAAAAACAAAGGCCGTCGTTTCTGAACTGAATGCCATTTCAAAGAAAGAACTCACACACTACATACATTGTGATTTAGCTTCACAGCAGAGCGTTAGAAAGGCAGCGGGCCTTATTATTGATAAATGCAAGCAAATTCATTTTTTAATTAATTGTGCCGGGGCAAATGTAGGAAGCAGACAGGTAAGTAAGGAAGGATTTGAAATGAATTGGACAATAAACCACCTGAGTCCTTTTTTGCTCACTAATTTATTGCTTGATAGAATTAAAGAAACACCTAAGTCAAAAATTATAAATCTAAGTTCTGCTACAACAGGTTGGATAAAGATGAACTACGATGATTTGCAGTTAACCAAAAAATGGAGTTTACTTCAATCTTACGCTCAGGCCAAGCTGGCTATGATTATGTGTACCCGAAAACTAGCCAAAGAGTTAGAAGGTACAGGCATTACTATTAATGCACTTAATCCAGGTTTTATTAAATCGAATCTTCTGCGTGATGGTAAAGGCCTGGATAGAATAATTGGTGTACCTTATATGTTTCTATTTGCAGAGAAAACAGAAAATGGTGGCGACAGAATTTTACGATTGGCTCTGTCAGATGAATTTGAAAATGTAAGTGGTAAATTTATTGATGAGGATCACATAAAAAATCCAAATCCGGAAGCTTTAGATAACGAATTGGTAGAACGAATTTGGAACACAAGCAGGCAACACATTGGGATTAATAAGTTAAATTGATTTTGTAAATTGCAATTTATGACTGAGTTTTTACATATAAACACCTTAACCGAAGTGTTTAAGATTATGGAGATGCCTTCTCCTAAACATCCCTTAATTGCTGTTGTCGATTTTTCTAAATCTCCATTTACAAAGTCTGTTCCGCAGGTTAAGGTGGTTTGCGATTTTTATCAAATTTCATTTAAAAGCGATAAAAATGGCTTTCTGAAATATGGGCGTGAAACTTACGATTACCAGGAAGGTTCAATGGTGTATTTGGAACCAGGACAAGTTGTTGAATATGATACCAACAATGATGATCATATAACATCTGGCTGGTCGCTTTTCTTCCATGCTGATTTAATCCGCACTTTTCCTCTTGGAAAAACGATAAAGGAATATGGTTTTTTCAACTACCAATCTAATGAAGCCTTACATATATCAGAAAAAGAAAAACAAATAGTTGAATCCATAATTCACAAAATTGAAATAGAGCTTGATTCCAACCTCGATGATTTTAGTGAGGAGCTTATTGTCAGCAATATTGAACTGTTGCTTAATTATTCTAAACGGTTTTATAACCGTCAATTTATTACGCGCAAGCGATTTAATAAAAATACAATTGCGCAATTCTCAAATATGTTAGAAGATTATTTTGAAAAAGAGTTTCAAAAAGAATTGGGAATTCCAACAGTTCAATACTTCGCCAATAAACTTAATTTCTCGCCTAATTACCTAAGTGACTTAATAAGAAAAGGAACTGACAAGAGCATTCTTGAACACATACACTATCATGTTATCGAATTGGCAAAAAACAAATTGCTAAACTCAAATAACAGTATCTCAGAGATTGCTTTTGAACTCGGCTTTGAATATTCTCAATATTTCAGCAGGTTATTTAAAAACAAGGTTGGTAAAACACCTTTAGAATATCGCAGATTAAACTAATTATTATGGAATTTGTGCAACATAGTATAAATTGGGCAAAAGGTGAAACTACTGAAGCCATCATCACTGCAATTTTTGGTTTACTAATCGTAATTTGTAGTCTTGCATTTTGGAAATTTGGAAACACCCCAAACGGAAAAGCATTAATAATTCCATTACTTATTGTTGGAATTATACCATTGTTCTTTGGTATTTCAGGAGCCATAAGTAACAACAATAGAATTGAAGCATATCAGCAAGCATGGCAAGAAAATCCACAGAAATTTATGCAAGACGAAAAGCTTCGTGTAGAACGCTTCGACCAGATCTTTAAATATACATATCCAATGGCGATAACTCTAAGCATTGGAGGAGCGATACTTTTCTTTTTATTAGGTTCTCCCAATTGGAAAGCCATTAGCCTTGCCATGATGACTATGGGTTTAATGGCTTACTTTATTGATCATTTTGCAGCCGAACGTGCCGAAATATATCTTAAGCAAATAAAAGAATCAATTGAAATGTTCTCATGTTTGTAAATTTCTCCCGCTACCGCACCAGCTGCCGCAAGTCTGTGACTTGTGACTGAAAGCTATTAGCTGATAACGGATCTTGCTTCTCCTCTAGCCGGAATGGCTCTTACTTTTTGACTTAAACCCAATGACAATGAGTAATGAGTAATGAGTAATGAGTAATTAACAATGAACAATTAGTAATTAATAATAGAAGTTAGCAGAAACATGTGATTTGTAGCTTGTGGCTGATTAATTATAGCTTAATGTTCTTCTCCTCTAGCCGGAGGGGCTCGTACTTTTTGGCTTAAGCCCAAAAAGTAAGCAAAAAACCCAAGGCAAACTGAGAATTGCAATTTGATTCTTGAAATGCTTAAGTGCGGCTGGGTGATCTTCTAACAAGTTCTCAGCTTCCCAGTCTTACTAAAGCCTCTCTTCGAATAAAATCACAATTATCAGAATGCCGGACAGCGACTTTTTAGGACAGCACAATGAATAATGAGCAATGATCAATTAACAATTGTAGCTGCCAGGAACTTGAAACTTCAGACTTGCAGCTGACTGCTGATAGCTTCTTGTTCTTCTCCTCTAGCCGGACAGTAACTTTTGAGGTCAGCATGGTTAATAATGAGTTATTAAGAATATCCAAATAAAAAACATTTTACTAAATTTAAGCAAATGAATTGCTAGTAGGTTTACCTCTATATTCGACATGTAAACCTAATTAGTTGCGTTTCTACACGTTGTATGGCATTAGGAAGCGCACAAACACTAAATTTGGGAAACTATGAAAAGAAGGATTGCTCTTTTGGCCTTGTTAACTTTGGCATTAAATCTATTTGCTCAATTAGAGCATGAGATTGTTCTTGAAACGGAAACTGGAAATATCAAAGGCACTTTACTAATTCCTTCGACTGCTGAAAAGACTGCAGTTGTATTGATAATTGCAGGTTCGGGACCTACGGATAGAAATGGGAACAATCCAATGATGACTAACAATTCACTAAAAATGTTAGCCGAGGGATTGCAAAAAAATGGTATCGCATCGCTAAGGTATGATAAAAGAGGAATTGGAGAGAGCACAAACTCTGGATTACAAGAAATCGATTTAAGGTTTGAACATTACGTGAAAGATGTTGAAGATTGGATTGACCTATTAAACAAAGATGAAAGGTTTTCTGAAATTATTGTACTGGGCCATAGTGAAGGTTCCTTAATCGGAATGATTGCATCACAGAAAAGCGAAGTGGAGAAGTTTATTTCTTTAGCAGGGGTTGGAATTCCAGCAGGCGATATCATTCGCGAACAATTGAAGGCTCAACCTCCTGTAGTCTTGGATCACTCTTTGCCGATTATTGAAAAACTTGAAAGCGGAGAAACAGTGGAAGATGTGCCATTAATGTTATATTCTCTTTTTCGTCCAAGTGTTCAGCCCTATATGATTTCGTGGTTCAGGTACAACCCACAGAAAGAAATCGCAAAACTAGATAAACCGATATTGATTATTCAGGGAACGACAGATATACAAGTAAGTGTTTCTAATGCAGATCAATTGGCAATGGCAAATGAAAAATCTCAGAAACTAATCATTGAAGGGATGAATCACGTACTGAAAGAATCGGAAGCGGATAGACAAAAAAACATACAGACTTATGCTATGCCAGATTTGCCTTTAAAAAAAGAGTTAATTGGATCAATTGTAGGGTTTATAGAATGATAAAAAACCATGCTAGCGCGCTAGTCCTCTCGTGTTGTATTATCAATTAGATATCATTTTACTAATTTTAAACAAAGGAATAACTATTGCATTTATATACAATTTGGGATTACTATAAATAAAACAAAATGATAAATTGGAGAGCAAGATTAGAAAAGAAATCAAACGATACTCTTTTTGAGCTTTTCCCCCGCTGCCGCACGAATCCTTTCGTGTGGTGAGACCAACCTCCCCGCTACCGCACCAGATCCCTCCTGTGCTAAAACCACCCAACAATAAAAAACATTTTACTAAATTTAAGCAAACTTATAGCTATTACGTTTATAGTGGCCATGTATTCGTAACTATTTTCGTTTATAAACAAGTTAGCTGCAAGCAAGGATACTAAAACAATAACATGCGTACATTCTTAAACATTCTTTTTAAAACCTCAACCACATTTGATGATCTAGATGATCAGTTTGAAGATAATTTAGAAGCTAATGCTAATCTACTTTTTATGCTAGTGGGAATGGTTTCTGGAATAGACTTGTTTTTTAAGGATCATCAATATTTTAAAGAATATCCAATTATTATTGTAGCTCTCGGATTTATATTAGTTTCGGCAGGTTTTAGTTTAGTGATTGGTAGATACCTTACTACTTATATTTTGTATGCTATTGGAAAACTAATAAAGGGTAAAAGTAAAATAATTGATATGCGAGTTGTTGCAGCTTATTCTGCTATACCTATTCTTTTAAAGCTACCAGTTATTTTATACTTTGGTTTTACAGGGAATATTCTGGTGACTGGAAGTATTTCATATTGGATTCTTAGTTCATTCTATTTAGTCTTATGGGTGTGGACGTTGAAGATTATGCTTCAAGGAGTTATGAAATTTCAGGAATTTGGATTCGTAAAAGGGATTATTAATATTAGTCCTTTTCTTTTGCTAGGAATCATGACGTTTCTTTTAATTTAAAGTAATTAATGCTTTTGCAGCCAGCAGCTAACAGAAGCTAAAATTAAAGAGCGGTGCAGTGAAAGGATCGGGACAGTCGCAAACAGATAATGTAATAAAAACAATAAACGCTGGGCGGTTTTGATAAGACTGTAGTTATAGTTCGTCCAAGAAACTTAGCAAAACCGTGGTAGGTAACTAAAAAGAACCGATTTGAGACTCATTTGGCCATATCTATTAACTATCCTTTTTTTCAATATTTTGTTTGTTGTAACAATGACTATTGATAACCAGGAACTATACCTTGGTTTTGGTAAAAACTGGAATGAAGTAATCACAAATAATAAAATTCCTTTACAGATAGAGATCTTTACTTATGGACTGATTATTATACTAATTGGCCTAAACGTAATTGAACGACTATTCACACAGCATTCCAATTGGGGAAACAGAGCAATAAAAACTAGCTTGACTGTTATACTTATTTATGTATTGAATTGGTGTATTTTTGAATTTCTTGACATTAAGGTATATTGCTTGTACTACTACCCGAGAGGAGTTCCTGCACCTTTGTTTGCTATAGCCACCCTGGGGTATTTAGCAATTGCATTGCTATTGTTTGAAATATTTACCAGGTCAAAAGCATATGGAAGAGTTAGGCATATAATTATGAAGACGACACCAAATTTTATTATAAACTATTTTAAATCTGTCTCCAACACTAAAATTCAAGAGCAATAATACCCAAGCATCAAAACAAGTACACAGCAAACACAAAGAGAATAGAATGGATATCCTAACACATACTTTATCAGGACTTGCAGTTGGAACTGTTGTGTCAAGTTTTAGCAATTCAGGCTTTAAAAGCAGGTTGAAAATTGTGTTGATATCTGGCTTTGCAGGTGCAATACCCGATTTGGATGCAATCAGTTTATGGAGCGGTTTTGATACTACAATTGGCAGGTTTTTTAATTTATCGGCCAGTGGAAAAGAAATTTATTCGGCAAAGTATTGGTATTCTCACCACGCATTTATGCATAGTGCACTTGCCGGTGTAATACTGACCGCAATATTAGGCCATGTGAGCTACTTATTGGCTGCCATGAACAAAGCACAAAAAAGCAATCCATTCCTACAGCATTTGAAAGAGAAGCGCTACATGCTAATTGCATTCTTCTTAGGATTCTTAATACACTTAATAGAAGACATGCCAACACCGGCTTCGAGCTGGGGTGGAATTAACCTATTCTGGCCTTCGCAGTCGTATATTGGGGGAAGTGGAGACATATGGTGGTGGAACAATTACGATATATTCCTGATTGTGCTTGCCGTGATTGTCATCAATCTGAGTGTAAGTCTCATTCGAAAGTTTGTTGATTTTGATGCAAGGAAATTTACTGTGGCCATATTTATTCTTGGACTCTCTTTATCCATCCTTCAGATGAAAAGCAGGAAGTACGATTTCGCTTATTCGGGCTATGCGCCAAACTATCAAGAATTGGAAGCTCAATCAAAAGAAAATCAAAAAGAGATTTTAGGAAATCAATTGTTTCAAATCATGGAAAACTTCGACAATAAGTTGCCATTTTATTTCTAGTTCTACAGCTTGTATAACAAGCCTCACCAAACACCTTACAAAAACCACTTACAATCCCAGTCAAAATTTTATTATAATAAAAGTTGAAAATTTATTATAATAAAAGTCGAACACTTATTATAATAAAAGTCGGACACTTATTATAATAAAAATTGGACACTTATTGTACAGCCTCTCGAAAGAGGTGGATAAGATGCCATTAATTCTCCTTAATGAGAGGTTTAGTTTGACTGCACAACTGCTCCCGTTACCACCACAAATAAAAAAACATTTTAGTAAATTTAAGCAAACGAATAGCTATTACTCTTACACATCCATATTGGTCATGTAAACGTAACTAGTGGTGTTTATATACAAGTTAGCTGCAATTTAAGTAATGAAACTAATATAAAATGAAAGTCTTAAGATTAACTAAACGAAGAAAAGTGATACTGGTTGTTTTCGTTTTAACTGCCATTATAGTGGCTTATGTCGGCAATTCAAAACTACCACAACCACCAGAATCTGTTCAAATGGTTACCGAACTGGATAGCTATCTTGAGGGCTTGGTAAATTCAGGTTCGCCACCTGGACTTTCAATTGTTATTGTAAAGCATGACAGCATTGTTTACAGCAAAGGTTTTGGTTGGGCAGATGCGCCACGAAACATAAAAGCCACACCAGAAACTGTTTATCATTGGTGGTCCATAACCAAAATACCAACAGCTATGGCCATTCTTCAACTTCAGGAGCAAGGTAAACTGCAGTTAGAGGATCCCGTTTCAAAGTATCTACCCTTCTTTGAGGTAAACTATCCATCTGATAATAGCAATATCATAACTATACTTCATTTGCTTAATCATAGCTCGGGAATACCTGATGCCAGTGGTTTGAAATTGGCGAAATGGATACATCATGATACAGATCCAGCTTTAGATCAGACTGCCTTGATAGAAGAGTTGTTTCCAGATTATGCAACATTAGAATTTGAGCCTGGAGAAAACACAGCTTACACAAATATTGGATATATGGTTTTGGGTGCTATTATCGAGAAAGTAAGCGGACAAAACTACAGGGACTACATTAGGAAAAACATACTTGAACCGCTTGAGATGACGCAAACAGACTTTGTTTATACAAATAATATGCAAACTGTCGAGGCTGCGGGATCACATCCGTCTTTTTCTTTCATGGCTCCTTTGCTTCGAATAATGATGGGCTCATTCATTCGTGAAAGCTCAAATAATAGTTTATGGTTGGAACGTGTTTACACCAACCAGGAACCACCATCGGCATTAATAGGCTCGACTTTGGATGCATCGCGCTTTATGAGAGCATATTTGAACAAAGGCATACTTGATGGCAATCGCATCCTTTCAGAAGCATCTATTGAACTCATGACGAATGACAGCCATGTTGCAAATGCAAATGATGAGGGCTCGTTCTTCTTCAGGAGAGGGATAGGTTGGCACGTATTTAAGGAAAAAGATGAATTAAAACTTGAGCATACAGGAGGTGGTCCTGGCTTTTTTACCATCATGCAAATTTACCCAAGTCAAGATCTTGGCTTAGTAATGTTCTGTAACGATCTTTCGCTACAACAATATGGCTGGAAGATCTTGCAGTTAGGGGCTAGTTTGCATTGGGATGAATAGTAGTACGAGTTTCTTATCTTTTCTTTTTGAAATATTTTAAAAACAAAAGCACCTATCAAAGTATATAAACCATCGAAAACGGCTCATATACCTCTGGATAGTCCGAGTTTGTGTCGGCTGCTGGCGTGAGTGTATCGCTCGTGTCTTGTGAATACAGGCAATTCCTACCTCTACCCTACAAAACGAATTTCGATAAAATCCATCCTTTCGTGTGGTAAGCCCTAACCCACCACAACAAGCACAAAAAACTTATTACAACAAGTTTTCAAAAAGTATTAGGCTTCTCTTCCAAAGAGAAGCATGTTTCTTGTCGGAAGAGAAACATGCTTCTTCTCCGACAAGAAACTACTAAGTTTTTATAGCAGGACTTTTTTGCCCTTTACCACAACTCACAAATAACAATCATTTTACTAAATTTAAGCGAACCAATAGCTATTGCGTTTATACAGCCATATTGGACATGTAAACGTAACTAGTTGCGTTTATATACAATTTATATGCAATCTAAAAAAATAGTATGTAACATTTTGACATTCCTTGTATCTAAATGAAAACTGAAAGGAAACAAAATGAAAAAAACACTAGTAGTATTCGTATTTGCATTATTTACAATTGTAGTTAACTCTCAAACAATTTATTCAAAAGCATATGGTAATCCAAGTGACAAGCCGCTAATCTTTCTTCACGGTGGACCAGGATATAACTGTGTGAATTTTGAAGCAACCACAGCACAACAACTCGCAGACAATGGTTTTTATGTAATTGTATATGACAGACGCGGAGAGGGGCGTAGTAAAGACCTTAATACAAAATTCACTTTTGAAGAAACTTTTGAAGACTTAAATGCAGTTTATCAGAAATATGGAATTTCAAAATCGAGCTTAATCGGACACAGTTTCGGAGGTATAGTAGCCACGTTATTTGCAGAGAAATACCCTGATAAAATCCAGTCTATTATTCTTGTAGGTGCCCCTATTTCTTTACAGGAAACATTCAAGACTATAATATCAACTTCAAAAGATATTTACAAATCTAAAAATGACAGTATCAACCTTAATTATATCTCAATAATTGAAAAAATGGATACAAGTTCTATTCAATATAGCTCCAACAGTTTTATGCACGCAATGCAAAATGGATTTTATTATCCTAAAGAGCCAACAATTGAAGCCTTGAATATCTATAAAAAATTTAAAACAGACTCATTGCTTATAAAATATAGTTCAAAAATGACATATGAAGCACCTAAAGGATTTTGGCAAAACGAAAAATATACGACCTTAGATTTAAAAGATAACCTAAAACAAATAGTGAAAAATGGCACACCTGTTTTTGGATTATATGGTAAAGATGATGGTCTCTTTTCAGAAAGTCAAGTAAAAACCATTGTAAATTTAGTTGGGAAAACTAATTTAATTTATTTAAACAACTGTTCTCATAACCTCTTTATTGACCAACAAACTAAATTTATTAATGCGTTAAAAAAATGGATAGAATAATGAATTTTGAAACTATTTATAAATCATATTGGCAAAAGGTTTTTAGGCTATGTATGGGTTATTTAAATGATACAGATGCAGCGAAAGATTTAGCTCAAGAAACATTTATTAAAGTGTGGACTCAACTACCTAATTTTAGAAACGAAGCTTCCATAGGAACTTGGATATTTAGAATTGCCTCCAATACTTGTTTACGTCAAATTCAAAAAGAAAACAAAATTTCTAAGTCTGAATTACCATTAGATATTAAGGATGAAATTCAAGAAACAGACATAGAGAAGGATATAAAGTTTTTATATCAATATATCTCAGAACTACAAGAAGTAGAACGAATCATCATATCATTGGAACTAGAAGATATAAATCAAAAAGAAATCGCTGAAATTGTTGGTTTATCTGAAGGAAACGTTAGAGTTAAGATTCACAGAATAAAAGAAAAATTAATACAAAAATTCAAGAAAAATGGAAACTAATATAGATTTTAAAAAAATATGGAATCAACAAAACATAGAAACTCCAAAAGTGAACAATCTTTATACTAAAGCAAATAAACTTAAAAGAAGAAGCTTTTTAAAGCTAATATTAGTCAACATTATACTTTTACTAAGCATTACATTTATTGGTTTTATTTGGTATTATTATCAACCTGAATTTGTAACTACTAAGATTGGTATTATATTAACTATTTTAGCTATAATTATTTTTTTACTACCTTTTAAGAAACAATTTTCTTTACTTACTAAGAATAAGACCGAACCTAATAGTAAAGAATACCTTCAACAACTCATAAAATTAAAAGAAATACAAGTTTACCAACAAGCTACAACGTTAAGTATCTATTTTATAATGCTTTCTTTAGGAATTGGGCTATATATTTTTGAGTATGTTTCTAAAATGACAATTACTGGGGGAATAATTACCTATGCTATAACCATACTTTGGTTTGCAATAAATTGGTATTATTTAAGACCTAAAGTAATTACGAAAAAGAACGCAAAACTTCATAAGCTGTTAGTTGAATTTGAGAAATTGAATAATCAAATGAATGACTAAAAGGCAGCATATAACACTGTATATTAAAATAGCGATCTAAGTGCTGAAAGGAAAATGAATTTTATAAATTTAAAGTCAGTTTTTAACTGAAAAGTTAGCACCTTAAAATCCGCTACTTTTCCCCGCTGCCGCACGAAACGAAGTTCGATAAAATCCATCCTTTCGTGTGGTGAGACTACAAAAATACTTCTACAAAAGAATTAATGTTTTTTCAGAATTATAACCAGAGCAAATTAGAATTAACTAAATATTTAATATTTTAGAATGATATTGTTTAGTTATGAGTCGTAATTATAAATTTCATAATCCAGAAGGGCTTTACTTTGTTAGTTTTGCTGTAGTTGATTGGCTTGATGTATTCACCAGGATGGAGTATAAAGAAATCGTGTTGGATAGTTTACGTTACTGTCAACAACATAAAGGAATGGAAATATTTGCGTGGTGTATCATGAGTAATCATATTCATTTAATTTTTAGAAGTGATAAAGGGCAAAAACCTGAATTATTATTAGGAGACTTTAAACGGTTTACCAGTAGAAGGCTGATAAGAGCTATAAAAGATAATCCTGGTGAAAGTAGAAAGGAATGGTTCTAAGGCAGGAGCTAAAGCATCAAACGTGAGGCATTATCAATTTTGGCGTCACGATAATAAACCAATTGAATTATGGACCAATAAAGTGATTGATGAAAAAATAAACTATATTCATAACAATCCTGTGGAAGAAGGTATGGTGGCTCATCCAGAAGATTACCTGTATAGTAGTGCCAAGGATTATAGGGGTGAAAAAGGAATTTTGTGTGAAGTAATTCCAATTGTGTAGAAGCCACACGAAAGGATTCGTGCGGCAGCGGGGTGTGTAAACGTAATTGGTTGTGTTTATATACAAGTTAGCTGCAACCGAACAACCATTCTGCATTAACTTTTATCTTGCATTAAAATGAAAACAAATTTTAAAATTATCAGATATGAAAAGTGTTCTTAATAAAAATATAATCGTGATATTGATTGCTTTTGCGGCAATTGCATGCGATAAAGAGTCTGATAAGGAATTAAATGATGATAAGGGCTTTTGTTCTTATCTAAACATAGAAGAAATTAGTCAGACTATCCCGATTGTCAATGAATTTTTATCGGAACTTCCTGATAGTATTACTAAAGAACAGACATTTGAATCTTTGGAAGCATGGTTGAATTCTTTTTCCTGTGACGTTAATGCTAAAATCCTTTATGGAGAAGATTTGATTTGGGGCGAAGAACAGATGTCTGGGGTTTCAATTTCAGTCAAAGACAACGATATAATGAGGGAGCTCGAACTAGATTTTTCAATAATTGATAATGCAATTACATATACACAGATTGCAGGTTATACTTATCTGAAACAAGATGCAATTCACGTTAAGACACAGTATGCTGAAATTGATAAAGTCTTTGAATTTATTAATTCGCTAGATTTTGATATAAAAGAAATTCAAGGTGGTACTTATCTTTCTTCAATGGCAGCTGATTCTGATACACTTGAATACATCATTGATAACTTAAAATCTAAACCTTATACTACTGATTCTTGGGTTACTGGACATCTAAACTGGTATAACGCTAATATTGTTATTTTCCTCAGATTGTATGATATGAAAAACAATGATTATCAGGCCGATTGGAAAGAAGCAATGAATGAATACAAACTTGAAAATTATAGCAGTGGAACTAAACATATTATCGTATTTTTCATTCCAGAGGGAACAGGTGAAGAATGGGAGACGAATTTTACTGAATATGAATTTGTTGATTGGGCAGAGTTGAGTTATACAAATTACACTATTCGATGATATGGATTTATAATTTCAAACAAAAAAATTTGGCAGCTGCTAACACGCGGTCATAAAACATTGTACAGATAGTGCTGTATTTGAACGAAATAACAATTAATTAACGATTTATGGAATGTTAGTTTTGTGCTTCGAAATGCGCAACGTTTCATACCTCAGACAGTTTCAAATCATTTAATCATTAATGCAAGATTATAACACAATAAAGCTTCGTATCTATAACAAACTAGACTGGAGTGATCGATATCATTCAATATTCTGGATAGGGACAGCACTGTTCTTAATATCCCTAATCGTTATTACATCTATCTATACAAACGAAGAAATTAGCGCAAATCCTATTTTGAAAGGATACTTCTGGCTATCAATACCAATAGTATTAATCCTGGGCATCTATGAATTAATTGGCAAATATGAAAGCTTAATCAAGAAACACGAACCTATCAAACCTTTAAAACTGACAAACAACACCATTCACCTTTTCAATGAGGACATACCGTTCTCAAGAATTGAACAAATCACAATCCGACTAAGAGATGATCAAGAAAAACCTCTCCAATCTGATAATAATTATTTAAAGATTGAAACCGATTCAAAAACTCATAAGTTAGCGGTAGTGATCGATTCTCAAGAAGAACTTAAAGAGGTTGAAAATGCAGTAAGCCAACTAAAGAAACATGGTGTCTCGGTTTATTTTGAAACCTATATCTAATCAATAGCTACAACAAAATACTTTATTTAATCACCATTAATACCCCCGCTGCCGCACGAATCCTTTCGTGTGGTAAAGCCACCCCAACCAATAAAAAACATTTTACTACATTTAAGCAAACGAATAGCAATTACATTTATATACTAGTTAGCCTAATTATTTAAGATCCATGAAGGTTAAACTCTCCAACTCAGCCACAGATTTGCAAAGAATACAAGTTTATGCAATCTATCTTTTTGACATTGCTATAGCACTTGTTCTTGTAGTAAGTCTTATAAAAGGGAATAGTTTTATCGCACTCTTGCTTCTACCCTTCCTCATTTTATTTTCAATAATTACCTGGATAGTGAGAGATTACAATTCAAAACTATGCGACACATATATTGATGAAGAATATTTGTACATAGAACGTGCTAAACTGACTGATAAAGTAGAATTAAGCAATATTAAATCTTTAAAATATCATCCATTTTATATCCGTTTCGTGACAGAAAGTATCATTATTGTTCGCTTTCGAAAAGAAACGGCCTTAGGAACAAAAATTTATATTTATCCAACAAGTCTGAATCAGCAGATTGAATACAAATCGAATAGACATATTCTGAACTTGATAGCCAAGAAAGCAAATAATTATATTAAAGCCAGAAGAACAAACGATAACCAAAGCTTTTGATAATAATGAATCACATAGGTAAAAAAGCCAGAGATATTGAACATGATCGAGAAGGTATCATTGTAGGACATTCGATTGAACACGACGAACGCAATTGGAAAGTTGCATTAAGCATAGATTCTGAATCCAAAATTGTTAGAATAGATGATGATAAGGTGGAGATTTTCGATACCCTTGAATTGGATAATTATTACAAAAGACTCTTAAGAGATATCCAGTCTGAATGTGTTCTTACCAGAAGAATAGCAGCTTTTAGCATATGCGATTTTCATGAATCACTGGATGAATCTCTCATATATAATATGGTACATGATAATATTTCAACAATAATAGAGCAATTACATCTCGAAAAAGATGCAGATACTGGACTTAAACTAGCTGAATCTATTGAAGAATTTATATGCATGGAAAGTGTTCAGAAGGATGAAGAATTAAAACTAATCAGAGAAATAGCAAGTATTAATGAAAGATGGGCATATCCAATAGTTAATGATATCGACTATAAAGTCATAGCTGAAGTACAACACTATTTGCAAAGATTCAAGTAATGTACTAATTAAAGATCTTAGATCCAGTACAGACCCCCGCTACCACACGTAACGAAGTTCGATAAAATCCAACCTTTCGTGTGGTAAGCTCAACTCCTACACATCGGCTATCACACGAGTCCTATTCTATGGTGAGACTACTTATTTTTATGCTAGCAAAAAACCACTTACAATCCCAGTCAAAATTTTATTATAATAAAAGTTGAAAATTTATTAGAATAAAAGTCGAACACTTATTATAATAAAAGTCGGACACTTATTATAATAAAAATTGGATACTTATTGTACCGCCTCTCGAAGAGATGAATAAGATGCCATTAATTCTCCTCCACCCTCTTCACTGTAGACTTCAACATCTCTATCAATTCAGGAAGCTTTCGCAATTTCCTGGAGAAGGTGTAGTATCTATCTTCGTAGGGACGATCGTAACTCTTAAAATTCAAATTTTGCACCATAGAGGCTACGCTATTAATGCCTTCCGATTTTCTTTTCTCTCTTATAAACTCAATCTCCAATTCTTTCGAATAAAAAGTATACTCCACTCCCGATCCTACATCCACCGCTTTTTTATCATTGGGCAGCACATAGGCTTCCAGGAAAACAATAAAATCCTTTACTTCGTCCATATCAAGATATCCACTATGGTAAATTCCATACTCGTAGCCTGTGGCGCCCCATGCAGAATATTCACTTTCGAACTTAATGGCTGTAAGGCTAGTTCCAGTTTTTAAATTGCTAATGTAAGCAGGGTAAAACTCAATGTACCACTCTCCCGATTTAAATGCTGTCATCTTCGTGAAATCGTAATCGCACTTTATGAATTCAGCATTGCGAATGAATTTGGAAGTTTCGGACAGGTTCGGCTTCTTATCCTGGGCAAAAAGACTTGCATGGCAGAAAAAAAACAAGCCAATAAATAGGCAGTAGACTTTGAATTGCATGGTGTAAAATTAGGTTTGGATTAGCTCTACCTAATTTACAACTGTTATACATATATTCAAAATAATTGTTAATCAGGTAACATTACATAAGGAATAATTTTAGTAAGTTTGAACACTTGATTAATTAGTTACAATATTTCCACCGGAATGTATCAAACCAACTGCTTGCCTTTGCATACAAGTTAGCAGCGGTAAAAACCTAAAATAATACAAACAACACTAACACCATAACTTATGAATCAGATTAAAAATTTGGCAATTGTTTTCATGATAGGAATAATTGCTTCATCATGTGGACAAAAACACAATCTTAGCGCAGAAATCGAGGATTTGGGAAATGATACCATATTTGTAGAGTATGCCCCGGTTTCTCAGTTTTATGAAATGGAAGAACCACTAAGAGATACCATAATTTCGGTGAATGGCAAATTCATTTACGATTCGCCACTAAATGAACCCATATTGGCTTTTATCTTTCCCAAAAAAGGAGCGTTTACAAGGGTAACAGGAAGCCAATATCGTCCACAACACAAATATTTGGTACTTCTGATAAAACCAAACGACCGTTTAACCATTAATGGCAGACTTCATAAATTCTATTTAGACTATGAAGTTAAAGGTTCTGACTTCAATGAAAATTATAGTCGATTGAGGAAAGGATACATTAAGGAAGTGTCTCTTGGTGCTAAAATTGAGCTACAGCTTGATACCTTAATGGCTAATAAAGGAGACAAGGAGCAAATTAATAATTTATTTAAGGAACGCAGAAAAGCAAATGCCATAGCAGGAACTAAACAATTGGAATATATTAAGAATAACCTGAATGCAGAACTTTCTGCTTTCTACCTTACAAGACAAAGTCTTGATACACTTGCCAAATATTATGAAAATTTAGACAGAGAGATTAAAAATGGCATTTTTAAAAATATGCTTGAAAGTCAGCATTTGAGATTTCAGAAATATACAAAGGTAAGAGAAGCAGAAAAGAATATCGTTGAAGGAAAAATTGCTCCAAACTTTAGTCTAAAAACTTTATCGGGTTCAGATTTCGAACTTAACTCCATTCAAGGGAAATATGTAGTTCTCGATTTTTGGGGAAGCTGGTGTGGCTGGTGTATCAAAGGCTTTCCAAAAATGAAAGAATATTACAATAAGTATAAGGCCCAGGTAGAAATAATTGGAGTAGCATGCAGCGATACTGAAGATAAATGGAAGAAATCGGTTGAAGAGAATGAACTAAACTGGTTACAGGTGATTAACGATAAAGATATCAACAAAGATGTATCGGTAATGTATGCAGTACAAGGCTACCCAACAAAAATAATTCTTGATAAAGACAAAAAGATAATCGCAAAATTCATAGGCGAATCCGACGACTTTTATGAGAAACTAGATGAGTTGATGAAAAACTAAAGCTGCTCACATTTTTTTTAGATGTAATTAGCGGGATAGCATAAATTAACACCGCCACAATATTATCAAAAGCCGACCCTAGCAGGTTGGCTTTTTTTTACTCCCCCGCTATCGCACGAGTCATCTTGTGTGATAAAACCACCCAACAAATAAAAAACATTTTACTAAATTTAAGCAAACATATAGCTATTTGGTTTGTATAGCCATATTGGGCGTGTAAACGTAATTGGTTGTGTTTATTTACAAGTTGCATGTAATTTAATGAGACACCTACGAGATATATCAATACTGATAATTATTCTGATTATAAATTCCTGTTCATCCGATTATGATTTGACTGGATATTGGAGAGAATATAATATAAATCATCCTGACTGTTTTCATGCTTACCATTTGACTGATTCATTAATTCTTATTGACCCTGTTGTATTGGACGGTTGGTATAAAAAGGATTTTGAAGGGAAAAGATTTTATATTCCATATGGTGATTCGAATGAGTGGATTCTTGACTATAAAATTCAAAATGACACAGTTTTTATAAGCGATAAACATAAATGGATAAGATATGATTATAATGATAGTTTATTTATAGGAGATATTTCTGGTCCTCTGATGCTAAAGGTTGTTCCCGAATTGACTAAAAAAGAAGACGTTTATCTGGATTATAATCAAATCAACTCAGCATTCTTGCACATAGGAGAACTTAAAGATTCACATAAAGAGATAATTTTTGGAGATACTTTAAACAACTGTGGCAGATTTTGCATTCAATTTAATGACGTGATTGGGAAAATCGAAGACATTCCTGAATTTATAATACATTCAAGTAAATTGATTCTTAATATGGATAAGAATGTTTCGCAAACATTCATTGATTCATTAGGATTTGAAATACGGAAATATAACGGTCGAATTGATGTTTATAGGACATATATTGACCTAGAAAACAGACGACTAATGATTAAAGAGATAGAAATATAAACTTCATGCAACAATGTGTATAGTGAATAAGTGTTTCAGAGCAGTATCACCCGCATCAATTTTGGGTGGTAACATGATAGGTTTACAGTCCGCAATCCCTTACGACACCATACACTCAACGTTATGGCTTATTAAAAATAGAAACATGTATTATAAAATATTGAAAAGTGTAATTTTTATTGTGACATTATTAGTGTCAAATTCAGTTGTAGGACAAGGAATTGACTTTAGTAAAATTTCTGTTTCTGAGGTTGAAGTTTATGAAAAATCTAAAAATTCAACACCTAAAGATACATTGGATGACTTTGGAATTTTGAAAAATCCACATTTTGACTTAGAGACCTTAGTTCAAACAAAAGCTTTGATATTTAAAAGAAATGATGATGAATTTGACCCTCAATTGCATATATGGTATCACTTCAATAAAGACTGGACAGAGTTAAAAGGGAGAAGTTATCACTGGGGATTGTATAATCCGAAGTTTAAAGCTAAAGGCAATGAAAAATGGCTAAAGAAGTTATCAAAAAATGAGAAGGGATTTAAAGAAAAATATAATTCATTAGAGCAAAAGTTAAAATCTGAATTAGGAGAGCCAATAAAAAAGAAAACCATTGCAGATAATGAAAATAAATTTATTGAAAATATGTTCTGGGAGGATGATGAAAAAATAGTTGGTTTAGCAATAAGCTTTGACAGAAAAATAAAAGAAATCCCTGGAATTGGAATATTTGCAAAATTTAAGATTGAAGTAATGATAACGTATAAATAACAAGCCATAACAAAAAAAATGAAGTACACATCTATAATATTGATTCTGATTTTTATAATTGGATGCTCAACTAAAGAGCCTATTGATAAAAATTTCAACAAGAAATATTGGAATCTGTGTGTCAGTGAGAAAGATAGTAACTTGATAGAATATAAAGACCAAGCACTTCACTTTGGAAATGGTGTTGCATACTTCTATAATAAAAAGATTGCAAATTATTCAATTTCAAATGACACTCTAATTATTTGTGACACTTCATACTATGACAAATGGATAATTGATAATGGAATTCGTTCAAAAGGAAAAGTTGATATTCGTTTTCATAAATTTATCAAAAACGACAGTTTATATCGAGTGACATATAAATATTTTATAGGAAAAATCTTAAAAGCAAATACTGACAGCTTGATAATTGATAAAATAGAAGGATATGGATTCCCTTTTAAGAACCAAGATCAATATAAATTTTACAATGACACTCTACTTTATGATCTAAATATGACTGTTGACACAATTGAGTTTTCTAGTAGTTTGTGTTATGGGAATTGCCCAGCAATAGCCATTAAAATTGATAAAGGACTTAATTTCAATTTTTGGGGTGGAAAATATGCTGACAAACAAGGATTCTATAACGGTGAAATAACCCAATCGCAATTTGATAAGTTTGAAAACCTTATAAGAATCGCAAATATCGAGAATAACGATTCAGAATTTTGTCCACCAATTGATGAACCATATGTGGAGTTAATCATTGATTACAATAAAAATAAAACAAAAAGATTCTGGGGTTACCGGAGAGATTTTCCTGCAAGAGTTAAAAATGTAAGTTCTGAGATGTTTAATTTGTATAAAACTTCATCATTAGACTCCTGTGGCTATAAATTGACTTTTGAGGTTGAGCTTGACATTCCAGAAAAAAGAGTGCCTCCACCTCCACCTCCGCCAGAAATACTTAAAGTGCTTGAAGAAGCTTCAAATGAAAACATTGGAATAAACGATATTGAATAAATAGTGTGCTCGCTATCCCCCGCTATCGCACGAGCCCTCTCGTGTGGTAAAACCACCCAACAAATAAAAAACATTTTACTAAATTTAAGCAAACGTATAACTATTACCTTTATACAGCCATATTGGACATGTAAACGTAACTAGTTGCGTTTATATACAAGTTGGGCACAATTCAAGTTTCTCATAAACTGTAAATACTCTTTACTATGAGTTTTAATATTAGACAATTATTTAAAAAAAGAAAGCAGGTAAAACCAACTATGTCATACCGCTTTATTAAAGGGCTAATTGAGAAATTTGCATCAAGAATAAATGCTCCAGTTAACCTTTTGCCAACTTACGAACACTCCGAAGACTTTGCTAGACCACATATAGAAATAGATGTTGATAATAATCTTCATTTCGTAGTTATTGAGCGTGGAAAAGAAATAGAAAGAAGAAAAACTGCTGAGCTAGAGGAGTTAATTTATTGGGTATTTGAAGGAATAACTCTGACAATGGCATTTGATTACGAAGTAAAAAATAGAAAGCAAAATCAAGACCCTAGAATAATAGCATTTAACAAGCAATTGGAACTTTTAAATACTATTGATTCAAAATTAGGACATAAATGCAAACAAAAACAAGAAAAGATTCTTCTCGATGCACCTTATAGTGATATCAATGACAAAAAGTTATAAACTGTACCCAACACGCTAGTATAAAGCAAATGGCGTTCGTGAGACTTTGGAAGTTAAGTTGGTTAATCGAATACCGCCAAATCTTTGATTTGGCTTTAAAAATGACAAAATAAAACAAATAAAAGATTTGGCTCAGTGGAGTTCTGAAAGGTTTGGTTCATTAAATCACCATACGCTTCATCTAGCCAACCGTTAACTCTAATCTAACCAAAGAATAAAAAAAAATGGGAATATTTGATTTTTTCAAAAGGAACAATAAAAGGAACGAAAACAGAAAAATGGAAGTCCTAGTTTTGGAAAAACCAGATTTCGCAGAGATAGACTTGAATAAATTAACTGATTATTACGATTGGACATTGAAGTTTGGAGAAGGAAAACTCAATTTGGACTTGAATTTTGAGACTGAAACAACCAGTCAATTTCAATTAAACCAGGTAATAGAATTTATTAACAAAATACCTGAATTTGACATTCAAAATCAGAACTATATAAAAGCGGACTTTGAACAAAGCGTTAGCATGACAGCCGACTATTTAAACTTCTATCTTGATGAACTTAGCGAGAATGAATTGGCTGGAATAATCGACTTAAAGAATCGCAAAAAATCTAGAAGTAACCTATTAATGGAAAAACTAAACCTAATAAGAGTTGGTATTTATCCACAGGCATCTTATTTCGGAACATTTGACTACTCGATTGATATTGATGGAGAACCTTGCAATCAGCTTTTAGTAGTACAAATTAATAGAGATGGATCATTAAATTATATAACTTGGGAAAGCTGAAAAGAACTACAGCTAACAAAAATTAAAGGACAGTAACCCTCCCCCGAAAACTATCGTGAGTCCTCAAATATTAGCAAAACTCTTGTAGGTAATTGACTGAACTAAAAAACGGAACAAATTGAAAGCAAAAAAACTGAATACAATAATTCAGAAGTTTAACACTCCTGAAATTCTTGCAATTAATTATAACCTGGATAAATTAGATATAAAATACTCTGTAGATAAAACTGATGAGTATTTAATCCGTTTTGAGAATCCCTTTGGTTTTAAATGCATACACGAGAGAGATATGATGGACTATTGGAATGATAAGACTGTAACTGACAACTGGATCCTGGAAATTATCGAAGGTGGATGGTTAGATCAGGAAAAGTCTCGTTCTTTTATTTCAGATGAAATGTTTCAATTAAGAGAATTTCTTATTGAAGGAATCGATTATTGTATTTCAGTATTTTCATTAAATGAACCAATTATTAAACCAATTGAAATTAACACACGCAAGAAAAAATAAGAATAGATAAAATGAAAACTATATTAAGAAATACTGCTTTTATTATCTTATTGGTAATTTTTAAGGCAAATATTGTTTTTAGTCAAAACGAATTAAATAAAGAGTTGAGAGAATTGGCTACAGAAACCAGTAACTGTAAAGACACATTAAATCTCACTGAAATTGATATTTATTCTCTTCCAAAAATTGAAACGTTAACTTTGGCGAATAATGATTTAATCAAGCTTAACCTTGATGAAAATTACTCGGTAAAAAAAATAGAAGAAGCTAATTGTACATTTATTTGTTATCGTGAATGGAAGGAATTGAATTTCTTATTATTAGTTTATTTCCCATCGCAAGCAGGAGCTGGAAGTCCAACCTTACAATTTACAACCATATCGAAATCGGGAAAATTAATTGACAGAAAAACGGTTCCATATCGTTATTTTATTGACCCAGGGTATGAACCAACTCAAATACTAAAGATTCACTCTGAAAACAAATTTGAGTTAGAGACTAAAGCAATTAATCGTGTGTTAAAAAATGATGAGTTTGTCTTTAAAAACAAGGAAAGTAAAAAGGAAATTTTCTTTATCCGTGATGGTAAAATTGAGAACGAAAGCTAATTAAAATTAAAGGGCGGTGAACCCGAAGGATAGGGACAGGCCCAACTAGAAAATGTAACAAAAACAATAAAAGCAGGCGGCACTTGATAAGGAAGCAGTACAATATCGCCGTCAAATTTTAGCAAAACCCTTAGCCATAAATAGAAATAAAAAGTGAGAATTATATTTACATTAACATTATTACTTCTTTTTCATTGGGGATATTGCCAAAAAAATCCCTCTGAGGTATTGAAATACGTAAAACCAGGAATGACAATATCTGAAATAAAATCATCTTTGGTAGGATACTCATTTGATAAAGATTTTCTTTCAAACTATGGAATTGACAGTGAATTAGAAGGAACTTTGATTAAGCATCAGCATGATAATTTACTTTTCGTTTGGACTAAATACAATTCTGGAAAAGTATTTGAAGTTATCGTGTTAAACCCAAAAGTTTATGTTGATGGAAATATTCGAGTTGGATCAACACTTAATGACTTTACCTCAAAATATTCAGATTACCGAATGGAACTAGATGCAGTAAATGAATCTACGGAATATGCATATAGTAAAAAATGCTTTTACGTGATTGAATTCATTTCTAATAATACTCCTGTTTCTGAATACAATGCAGACTTTTCATTGAATAAAGTTGTAAATTCTCATGCAATCATTGATAGAATAAGAATAACTATGGCTAACAAAAATTAAAGGCGGCGATCGCGGAGGGTCGGGACAAGCCCACGCTACCACACGAGTCATCTCATGTAGTAAAACCAACCCACAAATAAAAAACATTTTACTAAATTTGAGCAAACGAATAACTAATACGTTTATACCTCTATATTGGTGTGTAAAATTCACTAATTAGGTTTATCTACAAGTCGGCAGTCATATAAAAACCAATACGACAAATGAAGCAACTAACATTACTATTCTCTCTGATTTTAATCTTATTAATGGGATGTACTAAAACAAGCAAATTCAAAGTTTTAACAGCTGAATCTTCAGAGCTGAAAGGAAAGATAAAATCATTGATTGAGAAAAGATATTCGGCACGAGTAGTTAATGGAACAATACTAGAAATCAACGAAGAAGGTACTGGCAAAATAGAAATTCAAAAATTCTTCGATAATGAAAATCGACTTGAACTATCTAAAGCATTTGATGAAAATGGAAAACTATATTCTATAACGAAAGTTAAGACAGATTTTTCTAAAAATTACACTGGTGCGGATACCTATGACAACACTAACAAACTGATATATGTAGATAAAGTTATTAATTCAACCGACAGTTCATTTGTCATTGAAAGGACTAATCTAACCAATGCCACTAAAACAAAGTCAAAAATGGTTTATGACAGAAATAGGTTGTGTGTATTGATTTCAAATCAAATCAATGAAAGTACATCAATTACCTGGGAATATGATAGAGATGAAACAGGAAAACTAACCAAAACAATAATGATCAATGAGTTTGGGCAGCATATTGATACTACATTATTCTCAGTAAAGTATTTAGAGTTTGACCATAAAGGAAATTGGACGAAACGATTCGATCTTAAAAGTGGACAAAACGAAAAAGTGTACGTATATGAAAGAAAAATAAAATATTTGATTGAATAATTACTACTGCCAATTGTGGTTCATAACCCACGGTAGCTCACGAGTTCCCTCGTGTACTAAGCCTGCCCTAACCCCCACCAAAACAACCACAAAAAACTTACTATAACAAGTATTGGAAAGATGTTATAACAAGCCTCAGAAACATGTTATAACAAGTTTTCAAAAAGTATTAGGCTTCTCGTTCAAAGAGAAGCATACTTCTTGTCGGAAAAGAAACAGGCTTCTTGTCGGAAGAGAAACATGCTTCTTCTCCGACAAGAAACTACTACGTTTTTTTTAGCAGGACTTTTTTGCCCATTACCCAACGCACAAATAAAAAACATTTTACTAAATTTAAACAAACCAATAGCTATTACTTATGCAACCACATTGGGTGTGTAAACCTAACTAGATGCATTTATATTCAAGTTAGAAACAATTAAATGGGAAATAAATGATAAAGAAAGCATTGCCTAAAGTTTTTCGTCACCTGTTTTCAAAAAAAGAAATTAGAAGCATTGAAAATGAATCCAATATTAAGTTTATTGATATTTCATTTGGTCATATAACTAATTCAGAAAAATTTAATGAAGATGTTTTTTTTCAAAGTTCATTGCATCCAGTTAGTATAAATGCGGTGCAAGGTGAAAACAATTGGAATTTTAAAATTCATCAATCTGGATTTAGAAATGAATTGATTCCCGAGAAATTTGATGCAGAATCTAAATTACAAGTAAGACACGCTATTACAAACTATATACTAAAGATTGAACAATCAATTGAAACAGATTTTTTAAAGCAACCACAACTTTGGATCTATTTACGAATAAGGAATGGTGAAGTTGATGTTAGTACAAGGGAGATAAAATAAACTATAGCTAACTAAAATTAAAGGACAATAATTCCCATCCGGATAAACTAACAAAAATTCAAACAGAGCTTAAATAAGGCGGTAGTTTTTAATCCCAATAGCCATCAGCCCTCTTATTTTTTTTAAAACCCTTAAGTATATTAATAAAAACGAATGAGTCGAGTAAAACAAAACTGTAATGAATGTGAATCCGAATATTTTGAAGACAGTTCGGAAATGATGGGTTTGTGTCCTAATTGTTCTCACATACTATATGGATATCCAAACTGTAAACACGAATTTGAAAATGGTAATTGTATCAAATGTTCTTGGAATGGTTCAAAATCTGAATACATAAAAAACAAAGACGAACAGAATGGAAATTAAATATTGCTGGAGGTGTAAGTTGAAAGTTCCAATGCTTGACAAGGAGGAATTTAAAATTGCTTCAAAACTCTATTCTAAAGCATTAAAGAACACAAAATCTAATAAACAAGAAAGGTTCCAAGAACTTTTGGCTTATTACAATAATTTAACTGGCTTTGCTGAAACAGAACCAAATGCAATTATGCACCATGCGATTGAATATTATGGACCTGATTGTGTGAAGTGTGGCAAACCATACAGAACTCCAAAAGCTAACATATGTGCAGCATGTGGCAACAAAAGAGAACCGAATGCATAGTAAAATTTGCTACCTCCAAATACTCCACAAAAACTTATTACAATCCCCGTCGAAATTTTATTAGAATAAAAGTTGAACATTTATTAGAATAAAAGTCGGACACTTATTATAATAAAAATTGGACACTTATTATGCAGCCTCTCGGAAGAGATAAAAACCACCGCCAAAAACTTATTATAACAAGTCTTGGAAAGATGTTATAACAAGTGTTGAAAACTTATTATAACAAGTCTCGGAAACATCTTACAACAAGTTTTCAAAAAGCATTAGGCTTCTCGTCCAAAGAGAAGCATGCTTCTTGTCGGAAAAGAAACAGGGTTCTTGTCGGAAGAGAAACATGCTTCTTCTCCGACAAGAAACTACTATGTTTTTTTAGCAGGACTTATTAACCCATTACCCAACCCACAAATAAAAAACATTTTACTAAATTTAAGCAAACTCATAGCTATTACGTTTATACAGTCATATTGGGCGTGTAAAAGTAACTGGTTGTGTTTACATACAAGTTGAAGTTCATTCCGTGACTTTGTTTTTTAATTTTCGCTTCGATTCCAGGCAAGAGAAATGGCTAAAGAAGGGACAAGGGATTTTAGGTAAAAATGAAGGGCAAAAAGGGTGATCTTTCCAAAAGGCTTTTTGCTTTTTGCGGGAAGAAAAGCGGGCTTTTCTGGGAGTTGGAAGCCTAAAGCCTTTGCTTCAAGTTAGGGGATAAATGGCTAAAGGTCAAGTGTATTTGGAGTGTATTTTCATTTTATGTTTGGCATCCCTTGTGAATATTTTCTTTGCCTGACATCTGAGCCACGGCAACTTATCCCAAGATGAAATTGCATTGCTCAGATTGAAAAAAGCGAAAGGAAAAAGCAAGGTGCAGCAAAGAGGAAAAGTAACGGAACGACATGCTTCAGGGGATTCTTCCCTTTTCCTTGCACTTACAGGGCTTGGGACAGCACAGACAGAGAAGTCAGGCAGACTGGAACGCACCCCAACAACAGTTAAAGTGTAGCGGGATGTTTTTCTGTTTTGATCTGATATTTATTTTGTTAACTTTAAATAGATAAAAAAGGTAGGTGCAAGTAGTCCCCGCCGACACTTTAGCCTTACCGTTAGCGTTAAGCAAGGGAACTAGATTCATAAATTTGAGGAAAATATGGAAGTATGAACTATTCACATTTACAAAAAAATGCTTTGGTTATTATTATATTCTTACTTCCAACTTGTTTTTCTTGTCGGGATGACAGAAGATCAAGCCAGATTAAGATTTTACTAGCTGATACCTTAAATTTAAGTTTACAAGATCAAGTAGTAGAAATAGACTCTTTGAATTCAGGAATAACAAGGAATTTGAGAGAAACAAAAGAAATGCAGGATTCTATTTGGATTCACTTTAATGAATCCTTTGATAGTGTTCCAGTAGTTCTAATTCATAATAACACGGACTTATATCAAGACACACTTTATACAGATCGTTCAATAGGGTTGGCATCAGTTGCAAAGTTTAAGCGTGATTCGATAAATAACATTTTTGATTTAAGAATTAATAAAAAGAGATATAAGTTTAAAGAATCGAACAGCTATAATTTTATTCACATATATAACACTCAAAACGATTTCGAAATTATTTATACGAATAAAGGCTATATATATGAATAGCCAAACGCTAACAAAACTTAAAATTAAAGTACGGTGACGCTCACCCGATAGCTATTCCCCCAATTGTTCACAAACCCCTTAGCACCACCCCTAATGAAAACACTACTACTAATAATAACAATGCTAACTTTAGGACTGATAAGTTGTAAATCGCAAACTATGGAGAATAACTATTACACCTGGGATGATTTTGTAAATGGTTTTGGAAAAGAAATGGTATCAGCTGAGGATGTTTATAAAAGAATGAAAAAAAGCGGGCTCGTTGATTTCTCCATGATTGTGTTTGACTATCATTTCGTTTCTGACAGCAAGGAAAAACTTGAAAAACTAAATGACTTTTTGCTGACTCATTATCCGTACAAATTTGAGAAATATATACAACATAAAGACTGCTTTGAGCTTCACGGCACAACCGATTCAATGCCAATTACGAAAGACAATCTACTTTATTGGGGCTTAGATATGGCCAAACGTGGATACGAGTTTGATTGCAGACTTGATGGCTATGGAGGTGCCATTGATTTGGAACCAAAACTTCCTGATTTTGACAAGTCCAAAGAGGATTATTATTTTAATAAAGCAATAGAGTGTTATAATTCAGGGAACCTAAGTGGAGCAATTGCAAACTGGACTATTGTACTTGAGATTAATGACAAAGACCCAAATTCATATTATTCCCGCGCGATAGTGAAAAATGAACTTTACACATGGAAATCAGCACTACAAGACTATGATAAGGCGATTGAGTTAGCACCTGATTTTGATGATGCTCTTGTTAATCGTGGCTCAGTAAAAGATGAAAATGGCGACTATGATGGAGCGATAGTCGATTATAATAAAGCGATTGAGATTAATCCTGAAAATGGAATGGCATACTTTAATAGAGGAAATTCTAAATTTAATAAGGGTGATCAAAACGGAGCATGCCTTGACTGGAAAAAAGCATTAGAGTTAGGAGAGCATTATGCAAAAGAACGGATTGAAAAACATTGCGAATAAAACACAAAGGCTAAGCCCCTACCCCTCCACCACAACAAGCACAAAAAACTTACTATAACAAGTCACGGAAACATGTTACAACAAGTTTTCAAAAAGTATTAGGCTTCTCGTCCAAAGAGAAGCATGCTTCTTGTCGGAAGAGAAACAGGCTTCTTCTACGACAAGAAACTACTATGTTTTTTATGCAGGACTTTTTTGCCCTTTACCGCAACCCACAAATAAAAAACATTTTACTAAATTTAAGCAAACGTATAGCTATTACCTTTATACTGCTATATTGGGCGTGTCAACGTAACTGGTTGTGTTTATTTACAAGTTAGGTGGCATTTAGGAGAAACTGCATAACATGATACTATTTACAATATTCATATTGATTATTTTCTTTTCATCTAAGCGAGTTGGATGGGTTTCAGATTGGTACAAAAGAATTACATCTGAACCTTACAATTATTATTTATTATTGGCTTTACTTATAATCGGTTTTTTTGGACAATTAGACTATACAAATAGATGGGGATGTGTTGTAGGAGGAGAATCAATTTTTGATGCCAAGAACATTCTTTTCTCTTCAATTTCAATCATTCTAATTCTAACTTCATTCTTATTCAAACCGAGAATATTAAAAAGTAGCTTATTAATTATTGAATTAGTTTTTTGGATTTTTAAGCTGTTTTATTTTAAAGGTGGATATGTTGTTTCAATTGCAGCTGCACCAGACCCTATAATCTCATTTTATGATACGTTAACTCTTGCAATGCGACTTTTTATAATAACTGGACTATTGCGGACAAATTTCAAGACGATTTACATTTTGATATGTACCTTGACAATAATGGCAATAAAAGTGTTTGGATTTCCTACTCAATTGAGCATGATTGTGGAAGGAGAAAAAAGCAAACAAAGAGCGGAATTTACAAAAGAAAAACTTACTGGAGACTGGATTGGGATTTATGAATATGACTCTACTTATATGAGTGAGACTACACATATTAAAGATAGTGCTACGCTTAGATTTGACAGTTTATACATAACTCTATATGACTTCAGAGACATTGATAGTCTTCAGCTAAAAATGGAATTTAATTATGAATTTGGTGGACACTTTCACAATGGAATTAAAGATGATTGGAGAAATCAATATGATTTTTGGATAAGAAATTTAACAAGTGATTCATTAGATATTATTTTGACTCAATCGCTTGATGATTATAGATTTAAGATGATAAAAAACGCCACCCAACAATAAATATACGTAATGCGGGGCGATTTGGTAAATATGAACTTTAAAGCATTTAATAAACAACGTTGCGGTTTGAAAGTGAGGTACCTTGAAACCACGTACAACGCATATTCGAGCCGTTGTGCTGCATGCTGGAGACTGCTGCAAATGATAGTTTTTAGGTATAGATGACAGATTAGGATAATTATTCCAAGACTGAAGATATATGCTTTGTAGCGAGGATTTACATTTTAAAAGTCGTTATTGACTTCAAAGATTCAAAACGACTGGATTGGTCGTTGATATTTTTGCATTGTTCGGCTTACTAGAGACTTATAATGAAATAAATAACAAAGGAAAATATAATATTAATGCGAATGATTGACTATAAAAAATCAATGCTATTTCAACGATTAATTATTAAGACTTCTTTTTTAGATAAAATAGGAGTTCTATTCGTTTGGATTTTAGGCTCAACTGCTTTGATTTCTATGAGTTTATCAATGTTAATAGGTAGTTTAAAATTTAATTGGTTTAATGATTCTGCCACTGAGATTATTCTAGCACAGATAATTAGTTTTTCAATATTTCTTTTTGTAATGGCAGGATTGATAATTAATAATAATTTGATTAGAGTTAAAATTACTTCAAATGAAAATCCAAGAGATGTAGTTAAAAATTCATTAAAGTTATTCAACGAAAGAATAATACATCGGGACAATGAAAAAGAATTAGTCCTTAGTATTAATTCAGGACCTTTTGCATATAATAGACATTTGATTGCTCTTTTCGAAAACCAATATGTTTATTTGAATTGTAGAACTTATGCTAGGGGCGACTTGATTTCACCTGTACATTGGGTGGTTCATAAACGGATTATAAATAAATTGATTAAAGAAATTAATACACGACAGCCCAACAAGCGGCCATAAAACATTGCGCGGACAGTGCTAAATTTAAACGAAATAACATTTAATCAACAGCATAGCGGGTTGATAGTTTTTTGCTTCGAAATGCGAAACGTTTCATACCGAAGGCCGTTACCTGCAAGCAAAATGAAAGACACTGCATAAAATGAGACGATTTTTAATAATAGGTTTAATAATAATTGGCGCCATCGTAATTGCAATCACAATGGGATTATTCGATAAGATTTTAGGAAAACAAAATGAGGAAGTTCAAAAAATAGAAATGAATGAAACACACAAAGAAAAATGGGATTTCTATTTTACAAATGTGGATGACAAATTAGGCTCAATTTACCTTGACTTAGGATTGAAAGATATTGCTCCAATTAAAAATCAGCCTCATGTCATGTGGATTTCGATAAAAATGAATAACCCAAGAGAAGATGGATTGTCTTCACAAGAAGAATGTTCAAATCTTTTTGATATTGAGGATAAATTGGTAGATGACTTGAAACAAAAGTTCGATTTGACATTCGTAGGTAGGTTGACGTCTGACTTCAAACGTGACTTATATTTCTATATTGGCAGTTCGAATTTATATGAAAAGACAATTTCTGAAACTATGGGCATGTTTCCTGATTATCAATTTGATTACGGAATTAAAGAAGATTCAGATTGGAGTGGGTATTTTGACTTCTTATACCCTTCACCACAGCAATATCAAAGCATGCAGAATAGACTTGTTGTTGAACAACTTGAAAAAGGTGGTGATAAATTAGAAAAAGAAAGGCAAGTTGACCATTGGATTTTTTTCAAAACGGGCTCAGATAGAGAAAGCTTTCTTGATAAGATTAAGAACGACGGATTTGGTATTGTTTTGAACGACTATGATAAATCATTTGGAGAATTCCCATATCGATTGCACATAAAGAGAGTTGATAAAGTTGATTTAAATAGCGTTGACCAATATGTCCTGTATTTGTGGAATTTAGCAAATGAGTGCAATGGAGATTATGATGGATGGGAAACATCAATTGAAAAGGAATAAATACCAGCAGGCAACAGTTTATAAAAAATATAAGTTACTCAGTGGTTTATGAATCTTTAGAGCATTTAATCGGCTCCGCCAAATCTACAATTTGAAAGGTATGAGCTTCAAAATCACCTACGTTTCTTATACTAATCGTTAGCAGCAATAACCCAAATGAATATCAAAAACACTATACTCCTAGCTTTCTTAATAATAAGTTCTTTTGTTGCTAATTGCCAGTTTATAGACAAAGAGTTCGTAGACAATTGGACAAAAGAGACCTATGATTTAGAAGAAATTAAAAGTGATACAAAGTATATTATATACGGAGAGGTTTTAGACTGGAAAGAAGATAAAAGTTTTAATACAAATAAGTTTGTAGCAACTTTATATTTAGACAAATCAATGTCAGATAATATTATTCATAACTTTCCAGTAATTATTATAGTCCATGGCAAATCTAGTAAGAAAATAACTCGGAGAAATTTTAATGAGATTCGAAAATGCTTTAGAACAAATTCAAAAAGTAATCCAGTTTTAATGATTGATGGAAAACAAATAAAACAGTCGCTTTGCAATCAAGTGATTAGATCACTGAAACCAAATAAAATTTTAAACTGCATAAATACTTCTATCCCAGTGTCAATAAAGAAGTATGGTATGTGTGGAAAAAATGGAATTGTAGTTATAAAAACGATATAAAGCTGCTAACAAAATTAAAGGACAGTGATCCCGAATGATCGGGACAGGCGCAACATGATAATGTAACAAAAACAATTAACGCAAGCGGTGCTTGATAATCAGGCGATATAAAATCGCCCTCAAAATTTAGCATAACCGTTAGGTGCAAGTGAAATTCAGAGTACATCTTTGTATTAGATGTTAATTTTAAAACAATATGAGAATCAATTATATTTCATTTCTGTCTTTATTGCTATCCTTGATTCTTATCTCTTGTATAAGAACCAATAAAATATCGACAACAGGATATCAAAATGATTTAAAGCAATTTCCAACAGATATGGTAGATTTCTTTCCAGATCCTGAATCCATTAATGGAATGTATTCAACATCAAAAAATGTCGATACTACAAGTGAATGTATTTTTTATATGTTTTTTGATTTTGAAGCAAAAGACATATTGAAATTTAAAAAATATGCACAAGACAAATCAATAGGAAGTTATCTGGCATCTGACTCTTTATTAATTACGATCAAAAGGAGAACAATAATAGACTGGGATATTTCTAAAAAGGCTTATTATGAAAATCTATTTAGAAGCGATACTCAATATTATCCAGTCCCATTCTTTGAGACTATGAGTAAGCTCGATTATATTGGGATCGATAAAGATGATATTTTTTCGAATAAAAACACTTCTGGACTTTCTAATAGTTTTGTGTTTTACATTTTAGATAGTAAATCAGGACAATTCTGGGATGGATTAAAGCCAAATGAATTTATGCCAGAGAGTTGGAAGAACGGATATTCAAAAGGGATTTGCATTAATGAGAAAGAAAATATTACAATATATTGGTTAATTATTTGGTGATACTATAATAAATAACACCAGCACCTAACAAAACCGATATGTAATGCGGGATTCAGCGGGTAATTCAACCGCAGTTCTTCGCATCAACACCGCCAATTCGTCTTTGACGATTTGGCTATAAAAACAAAAATATGAATAAACGAATTGGCTCAGTGACAACCTGACAGTGAAGTATTTCAAAGTCCCGCACTCCACATAGCCAAACCGTTGTGTGTAATATCAGGAAAATATTGTGAAATAAAACAATTGACCTTAATAAAACAGTACCCAAACATGAAAAGAATAGTAGGAATAATACTAATTGTCGTTGGAGTTTTACTCTATCTTTTTTTTAGAAATTATGATGGAAATTTTCTACCATATCCGACTCTATGGTTTTTTATTGGAATAATACTAGCAATAATTGGTTTTAAATTATTCGTGACCAGCAAATCAAAAACCGAAAAAGAAATAGAGGAATCTTATCAATCAGAAATAAAAAGGCTAAAGGAAAATGGAGATAAGATATCTGTAGAATTCAAAGATTGTGAAATTGTTTCAAGTAACTATCATGTGGAATTACCAAAAAGTAGTAATTATCGAGTACAAGCCTGGGATTCACTTTATGACAATGGTAAATCAGCAGAAAATATTGAAATAAATCAATCGCGGATTATATATAAGAATGAGAATTCTGAAGATAATAATGTTTTTATTAGCCCATTGATCAATAAAGATGAGATAACACTGAGCTTTAGGTTGAGTAACTACAAATCTACCGTAATTTATGTGGATAAACTTGATAAAGATTTATATTATTTTGACTTGGAGCTTTTAGATGAATAAATACTACACACAACAAAAGTTAAAATTCAAAGGCGGTGATCCCGAAGAATCGGGACAGGCGCAACTAGATAATGTAACAAAAACGATAAACGGTAGCGGCTTTGATAAGGAGGTAGTTTCAATCCCGATAGTTATCGGGAGCCCTCAAATTTTAGCAAGACCGTTGTACAGCAAAACTATGAGATACTTGATAACATTATTACTTGTTTTAATTTGTACTAGCTCATTTGGTGATACTTATTCATTACCAAAAGATACTTTCTACAAATCAGATAATGGTAAATTCTTGTTTAAAGTTGAACCTCGTTCCCCATTTGAGAACGAAAATGGGGAAAGCAATTATAGGAAATTCACTTATGGTACTCTTTATAAGATACAAGCAAATGACACCCTTGAAATTTGGAAAACAAAATTGATTAATAAATATGCTCCTCCCCAAGTTTTTGTCGCAAATAATGGAAGATACATCGTTACTTCAGGAGAATGGTATGGTACTACAGAATTCAATACAATCGTAATCTATAATGAATCTGGTAAAATTATAAAGAAGCATGATTTTTATGACATTGTACCTAAAGGATTAATATTTGAGAGAATATCAGTGACAAGGCTATTTTGGAAAAGAAGAATGTATTTCAAGAATAAAAATTCTTTTGTAATTGAAATAGTATCAAACGGACATGAAAAAGGAAATGCCAATTTTGAAAAACTGAAAATTGATCTGATTACTGGAAGAGTAATTAAGAATAAGAAATTAATATTAATTGCAGAGAAGAACAAAAAGAAGTACAACGAGAATGCTTGTGATTATTTCAAAATACCTCCTCCTCCGAATGGAAATATATTGGATCTAATTGATTGAACATTATCCCCGCTACCGCACGAGTCCCCCTCGTGTGGTAAAACCAACCCTCAAATAAAAAACATTTAACTAAATTTAAGCAAACGTATAACTATTACCTTTATACTGCTATATTGGGCGTGAAAACGTAACTGGTTGTGTTTATATACAAGTTGTACCACATTAAAAAAACCTGTGAACTGAATGAAATTGTTTCCAACTAAATATTTTAAAGCTGAATTAAGAAGCGATTATTCAATATCAATGGAAAATTTAATATCGAATACTGACATTACTGAATCACTAACTTCTGATTGGACAAAAAAAGCATTTCGTGGACAAGTAAATGAAAAAGGATTCAAAATAATATCATCTCGAATTGGTCTTGGAGCTATATGTATTTTGACTGGAAAATTTAACGGGAATATCGGAGAAATTGAAGTTCGTATACATAATGCTTTTAAAGTAATGTTTTCGATTTTAATGCTATTGCCAATTATTGGATTTGGAATTTCGATTCTAACAAACGGAATTGAAAATTCAATCGGAATTATTATACCAGCAGTTTTGGGAATTGCATTTGTGAGATTTGTGTTTATTGAATTAGGTTTTCAATTTATATCAATTACTGGAATTAATAAACTATCTGATATTCTTGCGATAAAGGAATTAAATAAAATATAAAAAAAAACGTGGTACAACAGAAGGTCATATCGCATGCCACGGTCTGGCTCGGCTGGATGCAAAAGTGAGAATTTGAACGACAGAACAATAAACAACTGACCTGCGGACACGGCGGCACGACGCCATACCCGCGAAACGTTGTACGCAAACTTAAAAATGGAAATCAAAAAAGACGAAAAATATTGGCAAGACTACACTGAATTCATTAATGAAGTGGAAAAACTGACTGAGTTAAGTCCAGTGGATTTGCTTTCTCGATATAAAGAATTGATTGAGGAATTGATTGAGACTGACAAGGAATATTATTTGGAATGGAAATATGAACTAGACTATGATTTGTGGACAAGACAAAAGATTCAAAAAGTCCTTGACAACAATCTGATTTCGGAAAATATTCTATTAAAAGATTTTAAAGCTCAAATCTTAGAACTGGATACAGAACTAAAAAACATCTTATAAATTCTGACCAAATTGATTGCTGGAATAATCCAAAACTTGAATTGAAATAAAAGCCTGGCTACCCACCACTACCTCACAAATCCCCTCATTTAGTAAGTCCAGCATCAAAAACCCACAACAAGCACAAAAAACTTATTATAACAAGTCTCGGAAACATGTTATAACAAGTTTTCAAAAAGTATTAGGCTTCTCGTCCATAGAGAAGCATGCTTCTTGTTGGAAAAGAAGCATGCTTCTTGTCGGAAGAGAAACATGCTTCTTCTCCGACAAGAAACTACTATGTTTATAGCAGGACTTTTTTGTACTTAAAATGGTAGGTACAAAAAAAGCAGCCACTCCCAATTGTGGCTGCTTATAAGGCAATCGGATATCTATATTTTTCTGAACTCTCGGAATGATTTCAAGATGAAATACGAATAATTTGATTGCTTGTTAGGAATGATAGATTTTCTATTTATTTAATTTTATTGGCTTATTATTTACCTGTAAATGCCCAATCCGATTTATATGCCCATCGGGAAGGACAAGCTTCTAATACTGCTCTAATTCGTTTTACCTGATCGGCAGTAATAGAATTTTTACGGCTGTATGAACACATAATATTGAAAGTGGTGAAATCAATATTTTCCACATAACTCTGCTTGTATATAGAAACTGGTATTCGTGTCTTATACACGTAAGTATCCTCACAATAATCAGTATCACCATCTACCAAATTGTTTACAAAAGTTCCGGTCATCCAATTGTAGTACTCATGATAGACCATAGGCAATAAGCCAAGATATTTTCCCATAATTGTAGAAAATTCTAGAATATCGTGTGTATAAGTAGAATTGGGATTAATAAATTCTGTCATTTCATACAGGATTCCAATTTCACTAAAATCCTGAACCTGCGACAACCCATAATTGTTAACTTGTCTGGTAATTAAGCCTGGAATTGCATAAAAACCCGGAGCAATCACATTTGGAGCCATGATAGAACTTGTAGCATCGCTAGACCATTGAGAAGAATATCCGGCAACCCAAACATTCAAGTATTTATTGGGATCCCATAATAAATAGGTATTGATATAATTAAAACAGTCTATGCCTTTTAAGTTTTCTGACAATTGAACTAAATTCTTTCCTTTTGTTTCCAATAATTTTCCGTTAGGACCATACTCTGCCAACTTAAATGTAATTTTAGCCGATGCCCCATTAGGATTGGTGGAAACTTTAAAATTGAAAACATCATTCAGTTCATTCACTTTTTCCTGTAATTTTTCAAGCGACACAGTGTAGGTAGAGCCTGAGTTAGCAGGTGGTTGCATAATGTGAAATACCAAGGGAATAACAATTTCATTATAATTCGCTTGCAGTGGCTCTCTTATTTCAATACTTAATGGCTCACTCTCTATACTTTCTGTTTTTGCATAAAAAGTATAAGTATTAGCAGCATTTTCTGGAGTTCTAAATATACCTTTATCCAACTCTTCGCCGTTTTCATCCACAATCTTTATAAAACCTTTTGGCAATTGGTCGTGGGGGATTAGAAAAGTATCCTGCTTCAACTCTTCACTATAAGTACTGTCATCTTCATTAAAAACATTATGAACCAACTCCTTGATTCCATAGGCTTGGGCTCTGAATTGCATTCTGTTGTATTCACCAGGTAGTAAAGTGCGATGATCTGAAGTCAACTTAATTATCTTCACCTCATTTTGATCCACAATGTTATCTTTTATTACGTAGTCTTCGGGTGTACAAGACACAGCTAATGTCACACTTAACAGTAATAACATATGTATTTTCCTTTTCATTATATCCATATTATTAATGTTATTAATTCCATCCCGGATTTTGTGGGATATTGTTGTACTTTAACTCCTCCTCTAGTGGAATAGGGAAAGTATACCTATAGTCATTTGCATTGATGGTATAATTCTCAAGTTGTTTTGTTTCAGAATTAATTCCTGTTCTTGTAAATTCTGCTCCTGTTCTTTTCAAATCAATCCATCTATAATCATTTTCGTAACAGAACTCTTTTCTTCTTTCATTGTAGATTTCTGTTAACAAATCTCCACCATTGTAAGAGGTATAATTTAAAATTCTAGCCCTTTTAAATTTTTCAAGAACACTTATGGCTTTCGTATTGTCTCCTAATTTGGCATTGGCTTCTGCATTAATCAAATAAGCATCAGCAACTCGAAACAAGGTCACTAAATCGAATGCTCCACCCGTAAAGCTAAAGGTCCACTTTTTAATTCCCATCTGACTGTTAAAAAAGGCTGCAATTCTAATATCCTGCCCACTGTAAAGCTGTGATAATCCAGAAGCTGGGGTAAGAGCATCTGCAGCTGTAAACCCAAAAGGCGCAAAGAAATTATTCTTAGGGTTTCTTTTCCTTCCAATAATTAAAAAGGCATGAGGATTATTGGTAGATAAACCATATTTGTTAGCTGTAAACATAGCTCTTAAATCAACTACACTATTGGCTAACTCATTATTAACAACAATTTTATTAGAATAACTTTCCGCCAGTTTAAGGTCATCATCGGAGGTAGCTCCCGAACCCGATTTGTATAAATAAACCTGTGCCAACATTAAGTTAATAATATCTTTAGAGTAAAAGGCGTTCCAACTCGTTTTACCTGTTTCATATTGAAGTGCTTCAACCAAATCTTCGGTAATTTGCTTGTAAACTTTCGTTTGTGACCACCTTTCTCCACCGATAATAACTTCAGGGTCTAAATTCAATGGAATTCCCAATTCATTGTCTTTATAAGGAGAATAAACCTGTAAAAGTTTAAAAATGAAATAGGAACGCATAACCAAGGCCTCTCCTTTTACAATTTCAAATTCATCTTTTTCAAATTCATCCAGCTCATTTAATTCTGCAATTACCGTATTCAAATAGCCTATTGATTCATATAGTCTCGACCAGTAAAGCGAAGAAAATTGTTCAGAATTCCAGTTTATCGCTCTAAAGTATTCGTTCTCATATACTCTCCCATAATAACTATTTAAGAAGGTTGATAAATCAATGTTGTCATCCAATAGGAGAAAATTAGTTTGAACTTCTTTATCAAACGGAAATTCCAAGTTTTTCTCATTATACATTATTTGTCTGGTCCAAGTATCGCCATCTTGCATCATGTAGAAATAACTCGACATCATCTCTTTAATTTCTGGTAAGGATTTTATGGCAACAACATTCTTTGGCTTTAAATCCAGGTATTTTTCGCAGGAAGTAAAAAGCACTGGAATGAGTATTATTATTATTAATCTAATCTTATTCATGATTGTTATTTTTTAGAATCCAATGTTAACACCAAGCATATATTTCTTTGCTCCTGGATAACCAAATGCCCCCATGGTTTCAGGATCTATACCTTTGTATTTGGTAAACGTGAAGAGATTGTGGACATTCAGGCTTACTCGTAATCTTGAAATTGAGAGTTTTTCACATAATTCGGGAGAAAGGTTATACCCAAGTGTAATATTGGTACACCTTAAAAAGCTACCATCCTCAATATCTGTATCGTATAAATATTTCAGACTAGAAGTTTCCCAACTGCGACTGTAAACGGCAACATCGGTAATATCTCCAGGTTTTCTCCATCTATTTAACTCTTTGGTCTGCTGATTTAACCTTGATGCGCTAAATGGTGAGCCATTGTCTGTTGTAAACGACCTGATTTTATGACCGGTCATAAATGTAAATTGAGATGATATGCTTAACCTTTTATAATTGAATGTAGTTCCAAATCCACCTGTAACAGGAGGATATCCTTCACCTAAGTATTGTAATGCATCATTGGTAAATTCGGTATTCATGTCGATTACATACTTTCCATCCTGATAAAGGTGTCCTATTGGCTTTCCTTGTAAATCTTTTTTATCAATATAGGCTAATATGTGCCCTGTTGCGGGATCGATTCCTGCTACTTTATAGCCGTACCAAGCATTTACTGCCTTTCCTTTTACAAAATAGTTGCTTGATGAATAATCTTTTGTAGTAATAGGTAAATCATCTACTGATTTGAAATAAGTATTGGTAATCCTATTCTTATTAAACGAGATATTAAATGATGTTGTCCATCGAAAATTCTTTCCATTTATATTAAGAGTTTTCAATGAAATTTCATACCCCTCATTCTTAAGACTTGCAACGTTCGCTTTAACTTTATTACGGCCAGTTGAATATGGCAACTGTTTATTATCCAACAAATCCCGAGTATCATTATTGTAATAATTAAAACTACCGTTAATCCTATTTTTATACATCGAAAAATCGATACCAATACTACGATCTTCCTTTCTTTGCCACTTAATGGATGGATTACCAGGTATAATATCTGATGGAACAGTTTCATTGTTGTAACGAAATGTTGCACCATATTGTAGTGTAGTAAAAGGATATGCGTTCCGATCTATACTACCTGTAAAACCATATGATGCCCTCAATGCCAAGACATTAACAAAAGGTAATTTCTCCATAAACTCCTCTTTGTGGATGTTCCATTTACCACTTAGATTCCACAGTGGTGTGAATCTATTTTCTGTACCAATAATATCAACCCCATCCATACGCCAACTGCCGCTTACTACATATTTTTCATCATAAGTATAGGAAGCTGTAGCAAAAAAAGAAGCACTTCTGTTTTGAAACTCTCCGGTTGATCCAAGTCTGTTCAAATCCAGATAACGCGCATCTACACCATCAAGTTCAGGAAACGTTATCAATCCATAACCAGGTGCATATTCCGGGCTGTAGTTCATAAAACGATAAGATTTCTCTGAAGAAATTTCTTGTCCAACAATCGCATTTACGAAGTGTAGATCTTTAAAAGATTTTGCATATTCAAAGTTATTTCTAATTGTATAAGAATCTGAACGACTGGTTGATTCTTGAAGTGCACCCTTATTTAAATGGTCGGGAATTTCCCTGTAATTATAAGTATTTACTAACCAGTTCTGAATTTTAGAAGTATAAGTACCGGGTACAATTTCTTTTCTGTTGTGAGAGTTGGTAGCGCTAAAGGTAGACTGTGATGAGAACATTAAACCATCAAACAATTTATATTCTAATTTTACATTCATCGAATTACTTACATATCTTGTCTTATTGGTATTGGCATTCAAATCTTCCAAAATATTAAGATCGTAAGCATATCCTTCCTTCATACGACTATAGTAATAATTATAGGTTCTATCATATGCATATGAACCATCATCATTATAAGGCTTCTCGTATGGATTTGCAAAAGTGGCATATCGCAAAGGATCGACCACCGAAGCTGATGTTCTATCCTTCCTTAAACTAGTATTTAAATCAAAATATATTCTGAGTTTTTTATTGAAATCGTGCGTTAATTTTACGCTTGCACCTAATCTGCTATACTCGTTATTAGGCATAATGCCATTCTGATCTAAATAATTCACAGATGCATAATATTGAGTTTTTTCATTCCCTCCTGATAAACTTACACTGTGGTTCTGACTTTTAGCCAATCTAAAAATTTCATCAAACCAATTTGTATTGGTGTTTCTTAACTGATTAATTTGTTTGTCTGCTTCTTCCTTGGTGATACGACCATTTTCAGCAGCCTTTAATAATCGGAACACACGGCCATATAAAGTAGCGTAGCTAAAGTCGTTATATAATGAAGTTTCATAAGCTATTTTTTGCTCAGAATTCATCATATCCAGTTTATTTTTAGGAGCTTCTTCTAATGAGAATGAAGAACGCACATTGATGTAGCTCTTTCCCGCAACACCTCTCTTTGTTTTCACTACAATTACACCATTGGCAGCTCTAGCTCCATAAATAGCGGTTGCTGCCGCATCTTTTAAAATGGTAATACTTTCAATGTCATCAGGTGAAATATTTCCAATCCCATTGGTCAAAATAGAATTTTGCAGATCAGTCCCACCAGTTGTAACCGAAGGCAAATCACCTTGAAGCGGCATACCATCAAGTATCCATATCGGGTCGGCATCTCCTGTTAAAGAGTTAACACCACGGATTCTAATTTGCGATGTGCTACCTGGTCGACCGGAAAGATTCATTGACGAAACCCCAGCTAATTGTCCACGTATTGCATCTTCAACATTGGTGATTCCTTTATTAACGATATCGGCAGCAGTAACAGTTTCAACTGAACCTGTCATCCTGCTTTTCTTTATTTCCTGATAACCTGTTACAACAACTTCACTAAGCTCACTGTGATCATTTTCCAAAACTATATCAAGAAATTTCCTATTCTTAATGTTTAATTCTTGTGTAGTCATCCCCACAAAAGAGAAAATCAATGTTTGATTTCCATTCATTACTTTCATGCTAAAGTGTCCATTCAAATCCGTTGAAACACCAATATTTGTCCCCTTCACCACAACCGAAACCCCCGGCAAAGGCATCCCATCGGTATCGGTCACTTTCCCCTTTACCTTTATGGTATTTTCTTGTTCTGTGCTTTTTGGGGGTTTGGCTTTGGGGGTAACCAACACATAATCGTCTTGTACCTGGTATTGTAGCTGTGCCTGTTTGCAAATTTCATCCAATGCTTCTTCCAAATTCGCATTTTTCAAATTCAAATTTAAAAGCGGAGCATGTTTCAGGCTCTCTTCCTTGTACATGAAATAAGTGCCGGTCTGCTTCTTCAGCTCCTTAAAAGCTTCTTGCACCAATATTTCGCCCGATTTTAAATTCACCTGCTGTCCCAGCATTACACTTGCCGACAAGTGAAAGCTACACAGCAGAAGCAAAAACACGCTTACTTTCGTAACACGCAGAATTTTCCGGATGGGTATGGTCAAACCCACCCTTTTTCCAAGTTTTTTCATAATTTTAGATTGAGGTTAATAGATACCATTGCGCCAACAATGGTGTTAACTATCACGAACAGGAAGTAGGTCGATACTTCCTGTTTTATTTTTTGCCAACAACAACACATCCATCCCTTATGGCGAAATGTACATCTGCCACTTTGCCAATTAGCTGCAAGGCATATTCAAAAGAATTCTCACGCTCAATGGCCCCTGTAAAGCGAATGCTTTTGTAAGCTTCCTTTTCGAAAAAGAATTTCACATTGTACCATCGGCTCAGCTGTGCCATAATGTATTGCAGTTCGGTATTTTCAAACTCGTAAACGCCATGTATCCACGAAGTATACAAGTCTGTGTCGACCTGCTTTACTGCAATTTCCTCTTTGCCCCTGTAAATTTTCGATTGCTCTCCCCGCTTTAGCAATGCACTTCTGCCCAGATTATCGACCTGCACACTCCCTTTTACCAGGGTGGTGGCAATAAATTCCTGGTCGCGGTAGGCACTCACATTAAACTGGGTACCCAACACCTTAACTTTAGAGTCGTAAGCATGCACCACAAAAGGTGCTTTGCTATGGTGAGCAATTTGGAAAAAGGCTTCACCTTTGAGGTAAACTTCTCTTTTGTTTGGGTCAAATTGGGTTGGGAATTTCAATTCGGAGTCTGCATTCAGAATCACCAGGCTACCATCGCCCAGGCTCAACTGGTATTCGCCTCCTTTGGGCACAAACACCTTGTTGTATAGTAAGGCGGTTTTGTTTGCATCGGTATTCTGTGTATAGCGAATGCTATTCGTTGAATCTTTGTAGATTTTGGTACCATCTGCTTCGGCCAGTTCCAATTGCTGCTTCTCTTGCAAATTCACCACCGAGCCATCGGCCATTTGCAGCATGGCTTCTTCTCCTTCTACATCTACCAGTTCTTCGAAATTGTATTGGGCGGTATAATCTACTCGTTTTAGGCTGTCATCAATTAAAAAATAGCCTACCAAGGCAAAAATTACTATGGCTGCTGCATAAGGGAGCCAATGTTCTGGTTTCCTTTTGGCAAGCTGTAGTATTTTTACTTTTCGGGTTCGGGCACTGATTTTCTGCCAGGCAGCCTCTTGGTTCAGCTGCTTTAGAAATGCTTCCGATCGACCTTCCTGGTAAATTTTATGGTACCTGGCAAACTGCTTTTTACCTTCAGGATCTTTTAGGATCTGAATCAATTCTTCCTGCGCTTCTACCCCAAGTTCCCCCTTGCAGTATTGGCTTAACAAATTGATAATGTGTTCCTCGCTGATATTCATTTTTTACATGCTTTATTCGCTATTAAGTGTGTATTCTCATTAATAGGAATCTGAATAAAGCGTATGGGTGACAAATCTTTATCAAAAAAATGACTTAGACCTTATTGACTTGCTCATAGCTCATACACACACGCCTTCAGCCGAACTGTGTAAAAGATTCTAATAAGTTTCTGATTTTTTCGATTGGCTTTCTGCCCCTGGTCTGTAAGCGAACTGTACAATTAGCTGAGTAAAATGGCGATAATTACTCCCAATGATGAGCGGAGCTTTTTCAAGGCTCTTGAGAAATGTGTTTTTACAGTATTGAGCGAGATGTTGAGCTCTTGTGCCACCATATCGTAAGGGTAATTGCTAAAGATAATCAGTTCGAAAACCTTACGGCTTTGGCTGGGCAGCTTTTCAATTTCCTTGTAAATGCCCTGCTTTCTAATTTCAAAAGCTTCCTTGTCGAAATCGGCCTCTTCGTCGGGCAAATCGAATTCATCGTTTAAGCTTTCAATGCAAAAACGATTCTCCTTTTTCATTTTGCTAAGGGCATTGTTCCGAACCGAAGTAAAGAGGTAAGATTTTAGAGAGCCTGTAAGATTGTTCACTCTTTTCTTTTCCCAAAAGCCAACAAAAATATCCTGAACCAGGTCTTCCACTTCATCGAAATCGTCGATATACTTTAGGGCAAATACACACAAAGGGGTATAGTACAAATCGAACATTTCGCGCAGTCCCGATTCCTTTCCCCCTTTTAGTTTTTGAATGATATTTTGCTCCTGTATTTTCATACGCATTCGGTTTCTCTTTAGCGATCGCTAATTTTAAGAGAATGATAGGTGACAGGCAAGCGATATCGACAAACAGGTATTGAGCATCGACAAAGCCATACTGAGCATCGACTTATGAAATTTGGGAGTTGAAAAATGGAGAGTTTTTTAATGAACAATTAGCAATTAATAATTAGTAATAAACCATTAAAAACCCAGGAGAAGATTTACTAAAATAAATTATATTTATTGTACATTACATACCAAATACGGATGTATTGTGCAATGCACCTTATAAGATAAATAAATACAACATTGTGTTTATGCGTACGTTAGCGAGCATATATGAAACGACTAATTAAAATATTGACAATAATACTTCTGCCCTTGTCTGGATATGCAACTGGACAGGTGGGTGATATTTTAATTTATAAAGGTGATACATTGAAACTATTTGCTAATCCGTTGGAAGAGTACTTTGAGAAAAAACAGAAGAGAACGATTAATGAATACGAACTTAAATGGACAAGTACAGCCTGTTATCGTGGTTATCAAGCAACATGGGAATTAACTAATGATAGTCTGTTTCTTGTTAGAATTCAAAAAGGTTGTTACAGTAAAAATCCCGAATATTTTAACTTGAAAGAAGAATTTGGTACAGAGAGAGTCTTTGCCCATTGGTTTACAGGAAACACATTAGCACCTAAGGGTAAGTTAATTCAATACTTTCATAGTGGATATGATTCTTTGTATGAAAAGGAGCTTACTTTTTCATTCACTAGTGGAATTTTAACGGAACAAATAGAATATGACAACTCTAAATCTTATAAGTCAGTTTTTACTGAAAATCAAGACAGCCTTAGAAATTTCATTTATACAAACATTAACTGGAACCTAGTACCTAATTTAGAAAATAAAAAAGCGAGAGTATTTATATCAATAAAATCAGGTGAAAAATTGAAACCAGATAGTATTGTCATCTTGAGAGGTTTGAAAAACGAACTACTAAATCAAGAGGCGTTAAGAGTCGTTAATTTGATCCCAGAATGGGATGTATATTACCGACATGGTAAAGTTTATAGAATGGGATGGACAATACCAATAGTATTTAGTGAAGAAAATAGAAAGAAATACGCTCGCTAACAAAAGTTAAAATTAAAGGGCGGTGACGCTTAAATAGATAATGCAATAAAAACAATAAACGCAATGCGGTTTTGATAAGGAGGCAGTTTTAAATCGCCCTCAAATTTTAGCAAGACCGTTGGGAGCAATCTAATACAAACTAAATAAAACACATACAATGACTAAATATCTAATGATAACAATTTTAGTTCTTATTCAAGCAACTGGGTTTAGTCAAACTATGGGTGACATTGTATTTCCTAATAAGTCAGTTATAAAAAAAGCTAAGTCCGAAGCTGAAAATTTCATGCAGACTGTTCAAGATAGTCTTGATCTTTCAAAGAGACAGATTAGAATAAGAAATTTCGAACTTACTCCCTGTGATGAAATCTTTGAGAAACTAAATAAAGGGCTTGAACAACCAGCAGATTCTATTATAAAAGAAAATATTGGAAAAGGAATCTATTCTTTCCAATACAAAACTAATAGTAAAGGTTCTCACCATCTTATTAGTTTTTTCTTTGATTCAAATGGTGAAATAATTAATACAGAGATTGTCTGGTATTTAGTATATTGATAAAATAAACTGAGAAAGCTCCAACAAAAGTTAAAATTTAAGGGCTGCAACGCTCAACCAGATAATGTAACTAAAACAATAAACATAAACAGTTTTGATTAGGTGGTAGTTGTAAATCGCCCTCCAATTTTAGCAAGACCGTTAGGTGTTAAGCTAAAAAAGACAAAAGATGATGAAACTAACATTAATACTTTCAATTTTTATCTTTTTAACTTCTGCTGTTCACGGACAAACAAGAGCCATAAAAGGTACTGTAATATGTGAACATTTAGAATTGCTTCCTGGCGTTTCAATTTATAGTATAGACACTGTAGAAATAGGTAGAACCTATTTACATGGAGAATTTAATATTTCTATTCCAGAAGAAACTGATCAATTGATGTTTTGGTTAGTAGGTCTGGAACCAATGACTATAAAATTTGCTGACAATTGTGAAAAGTTAGAAATAATAATGATGTATGGTGTACATTATGATTTTATTTCACTCAGAAAAGCGGATAGACTCAGAAAAAAAAGGTTCGATAAACTTCCTGAAATTCGTAAAAAAGCGTTTGAGCAAGGAATATTCAAATCTGATTCTATAAACTATAGTCAAGAATTTGTTTACTATAGAGACAATTAGGTAGAAAACTTGAATACTCAACACCTAACAAAAGTTAAAATTAATGAGCGGTGACGCTCAACCAGATAAAGTAACTAAAACAATAAACGAAAGCGGTACTTGATAAGACGGCGGTTGTACATCGCCCTCAAATTTTAGCAAAACCGTTGTGTTTAATTAAATGAAGAAACTACTCATTATGTTAACCATTTTATTTGTGCAGAAAGCAACTGCACAAATCGAAGTAGAACTTTTTTTCTACGACACTTGTGCAGATACAATTGCTCAGGTACAATTTGACTTGTTTGATATTGAAAAAAACAAAACCTTCTATTCTAAAAATAATAAGGTAATAGTTGACACAATAGGCAAATATTTGGTTGGTGGATATCTTACTCCGGGCGATTTAAGTTATTATTTTACATCTATTCTTCATATTAAAAAAAAAGACAAGCTTATTGATACTTTAAATGTTTCGACAATTAGGTTTGTTACAGAAAGAGCTTTGCATTCATCTTTCTGGAATTACTATAAATGTGATAAACCTTGCGAAGGTTATGAAACTGACTATTATTCAAATGGTGCAAAAAGAGTGGAAGGTTATTTTAATTCAGGTAAACCAGATTACATTAGTCAATACAGAGAAGATGGTACTTTAGAAACAAAAACATTCTATCTGAAAGGTATGAACCTTCAGAGGAGAGTTGAATATTATGACCAAGCTGGTGAGTTGTTTGAATATGAAACTTGGGATAATCGTGAAAGAAAAACAATAATAAAAACATACGATAGCAACGGTAAATTTTTGAACAAAGAAATAATACGCTAATAACTAAACACAACAAAAGTTAAAATTTAAGGGCGGTGATCCCGAAGGATCGGGACAGGCGCAACTTGATGATGTAGCAAAAAAAATAAGCGCCATACGATTTTGATAAGGCGGTAGTTTTAATCTCGATAGCTATCTGGAGCTCTTAAATATTAGCATAAGCGTTGTGACCCATAAAAATGAGAGAACTAGCATACATATGGATATTATTGATTTTGATTCTTTGTGGATGTAAAGAGAATCGAATAGAAATTCCATTGAATGCAGAGTTTATAGAAAAAGAATCAATGTATATATTTCAAATTGACAATGATTCTCTGACCTTTACCCCATTGATAAAATCAATTGATAAAAATAAATTCAAATATAAATTTCATGATGACACCTTAAAGGTATATGATTTTAAAGGATGGGATGAGACAAGTCTATTTGTTAAATTCATGAATAAGGACTCAATAAAACTTATAGATACCAGATCAGATTCCATACCAGTCTTTAAACGGGAATATGTACTCTATAATCGAAATCAATTATATGATTCGACATTATTTTTAAAAAGCATAACATTCAAAAAAAGCATTGTTGAAGGAGGGTATCCTGAGGAAGCATTCACTATTAATGATGATCTTGACTTCTATGTTAGAAAAGATTTGGGTGTTGTTGAAACCTCTTCTGGTACATATAGTCACAAAATGACTGATTATAAAGGTAAAGTTGCGGAAAGCACTTTTAAATATGTTCAAGATATGGTTAGATTGCTTGATTTTGAATTCATTGATAAAAAATTTGGTAATTTTTCAACTGCTCATGTTTATTGGAATGTTGAGATTGAATTTAAAAATGGAGAGAAGTATAAAAAAGGTGGTATTGATATAACAGATAATTTAGGACAAATTTGGGCATACAATTTTTATCGAATTCCAAAATTAATTGAATTGACAGAATTAAAGGTGATTGATGGAATAGGTTGGATGAAGAATGAATAACGGGGCACAACAATGTATATACAAAATAGGCATGATAGTAGTAAATTAAAGTGTTATAACCCGCTTTAAAATTGTAACGGTTTGAAAAGTATGAAGCATACAATCACCTACTTTGCATATACTCACCGTTAGGTGTAATGACAATGAAGCAATACAATCTCATATTTTTAAGAAATGACAAGATGCTTTTAAGCAGAAAGCAATTCTCTGACTGGAGAGAAATCCAAGACGAGTATGAAGAGTATATGGCATCTCTTGATTTCGAATCGCTAAAAGATATTGAGGAATATATCAAGATGGACTACAAATTGACTTCTAAAAAAGTAAAGTATGAAGTGAACAAATTAACTAACTCATCTAATGATACAATTGAAATAGAAATATGAATCAAAACTTTGAATTTTTCAAAACAACGATGCCCGAGACTAGAAAGGCTGACTATTATTTAGGCTGTCTTGATAGTTGCGTGTTCCTGGATTTTAACGTATCAACTGACAATCGTATTTCTTTAGCACGAATATCTTTTGATGGTTATGGATGCTGTACTCTGGATGAAAAAGCAGAATTTCTTGACAGAAAAGAATCATCATTATTCATTGAAGAAATGAACAAAGAAAATCTGAATCAAGAAACTATTTCAACATTGGTAAAAAAAGTAATTAGAATAAACAAAGAACATATTTGGAATGATGCTATTGAAGAATATGGGCTAATAGAAAAAGAATAAAATACCTCCGCTGCCGCACGAATCCTCTAGCGTGGTAAAACGACCCCCTCCTATTTAAACCAGTTCTTAATTTTTGGCACATTGGCTTCTGTGATTAAATAATATGTAAATTTAGTTGGCCTAGATTTTAGGAAGCTATTATGCGATGATAAAAAAGGATTAATAAATATGAAAAAAACCAATCATTGTGAATTATGCGATTTGCAGGCTTTCGACTTTAAAAGTGGAATAATATGCGGTTTAACTAAGCAGAAGCCTTCATTTCAAAAACAATGCTCAAATATTAGCCTTGAACAGAAATTGGCAGAGAAACTGGTTGAAATCAATTTGGAGTGTGAAGATTTAAAACATGTAAAAAGGCAATCAATTTTAAATTTAGTTTTCTATCTAATAATCGGAATTGCTGTGATTTACCTCTCCTACTTTATCGGAACAATTTTACCCGAAGCCATTATTTTTCATACCATAACAATCATCATTTTTGTTGCAGGACTGGTGCTTCTTGGGAAAGGGATTGGAGGGATAAATTTCTATAACCAAAGGTATAAAGTACTATCGCCAAAGAAGGAAGTTTTAGATCAATTAACACGCATATACAATATCGACTATGAGTTTAAATCACAAATCACTACAGACTTGATGGATGTAAAAAGAACGAATTTCGAATTGTTTATTGGAGGTAAATCCTTTGTAACGAAACACGTGATTGATTAAAAGAAGGAATGGTTTTCTTCTAATATGGAAACATGCCTACAAATTTTATCAATAATGATGTTTTGCATTAAACCAGCACCACTGAAGAATTATGCGGAAACAATTAAATAATCATATGAAATTCTACCTTATTGTTCTAACAGTCTTATTTATTAGTTGTAGTACACAAAACAAAGATGTCATTTCTGAAATTAAGGCTCCAC
>NZ_RZNH01000071.1 GCF_013141825.1 Marinifilum caeruleilacunae | reverse complement strand
TTGGCGTCGACCTACTCTCCCACATCTCTGCAGTACCATCGGCGCTAACGGGCTTAACTTCTCTGTTCGGAATGGGAAGAGGTGGAACCCCGATGCTATAAACACCTAAAATCGTTGTTGACTATCTAGTCAARCTAATATCATAGACATATTGAAAGTAAAATAAAAGAACCAAACTTGTAAGATTCAGCGATTGACCTCGCCACTCAGAAGCTTTCGGGTAATTAGTATTGCTCGACTTTGATGTTACCACCTTTACATCTGCAACCTATCAACGTTATCGTCTCTAACGACCCTTAAAGGAAATCTCATCTTGAGGTAGGCTTCGTGCTTAGATGCTTTCAGCACTTATCCCTGCCCAACGTAGCTACTCTGCTATGCAGCTGGCGCCACAACAGATACACTAGAGGTTAGTCCAACCCGGTCCTCTCGTACTAGAGTCAGATCCTCGCAAATTTCCAACGCCCACAACAGATAGGGACCGAACTGTCTCACGACGTTCTGAACCCAGCTCGCGTGCCACTTTAATGGGCGAACAGCCCAACCCTTGGGACCTTCTCCAGCCCCAGGATGTGACGAGCCGACATCGAGGTGCCAAACCGCTCCGTCGATATGAGCTCTTGGGAGCGATCAGCCTGTTATCCCCGGAGTACCTTTTATCCTTTGAGCGATGGCCCTTCCATACGGAACCACCGGATCACTATGCTCTACTTTCGTACCTGCTCGACCTGTATGTCTCACAGTCAAGCACCCTTGTGCCATTGCACTCTACAGACGATTACCAAACGTCTTGAGGGTACCTTTAGAAGCCTCCGTTACTCTTTTGGAGGCGACCACCCCAGTCAAACTACCCACCACACACTGTCCGTCGTTAGACGTTAGACTTCAGATAAGCAAAGGGACGTATTTCAAGGATGACTCCAGAACCCCTGGCGAGGCCCCTTCATAGTCTCCGTCCTATCCTACACATCACTTACCCAAAATCAATGTGAAGCTGCAGTAAAGGTTCACGGGGTCTTTCCGTCCCGTTGCGGGTAATCGGCATCTTCACCGATACTACAATTTCACCGAGCTCATGGCTGAGACAGTGCCCAGATCGTTACACCATTCGTGCAGGTCGGAACTTACCCGACAAGGAATTTCGCTACCTTAGGACCGTTATAGTTACGGCCGCCGTTTACTGGGGCTTCATTTCAGACCTTCGCTAATGCTAAGCCCTCCACTTAACCTTCCAGCACCGGGCAGGTGTCAGGCCTTATACGTCATCTTTCGATTTTGCAAAGCCATGTGTTTTTGGTAAACAGTCGCCTGGGCCATTTCACTGCGGCCTCCCGAAAGAGGCGTCCTTTCTCCCGAAGTTACAGGACCATTTTGCCGAGTTCCTTAGCCATGAATCACTCGAGCGCCTTAGTATTCTCTACTTGACTACGTGTGTCCGTTTGTGGTACGGGTTTCTATAACCTGAAGCTTAGAGGTTTTTCTTGGAAGTAAAATTACACGCACTATCAGCGCTGCCGTAGCATTGCTGTACTATCWGATTTCAGCTCAAAGACCGGATTTACCTAGCCCTCTCATAGCATACGTCMTTCAACGAACTATTCCGTCAGTTCGCGGCGTTRTCATCTCTTCGTCACCCCATCGCAGTTATAGAAAGTACCGGAATATTAACCGGTTGTCCATCGAGTTCGCCCTTCGGCTACCCCTTAGGTCCCGACTTACCCTGATCCGATTAGCGTTGATCAGGAAACCTTAGTCTATTGGCGTGCGGGTTTCTCGCCCGCATTATCGTTACTTATGCCTACATTTGCTTTTCTAAAAGCTCCACAATACATTACCATACTGCTTCTGCGCCGTTAGAATGCTCCCCTACCAGTTAGAATAAATTCTAAATCCATAGCTTCGGTGGTATATTTATGCCCGATTATCATCCACGCAAGATCGCTCGACTAGTGAGCTGTTACGCACTCTTTAAATGAATGGCTGCTTCCAAGCCAACATCCTAGCTGTCTAAGCAATCTCACCTCGTTTGTTCAACTTAACATACACTTGGGGACCTTAGCTGATGGTCTGGGTTCTTTCCCTCTCGTCTGTGGACCTTAGCACCCACAGGCTCACTGCCAGATATAAGTTATAGCATTCGGAGTTTGTCTGGATTTGATAGGCGGCGAAGCCCTCGCATCCAATCAGTAGCTCTACCTCTATAACTCTCGACTCTGACGCTGCACCTAAATGCATTTCGGGGAGTACGAGCTATTTCTCAGTTTGATTGGCCTTTCACCCCTACCCACAGTTCATCCGAACACTTTTCAACGTGTGACGGTTGGGCCCTCCACTCTGGTTTAACAGAGCTTCAGCCTGACCATGGGTAGATCACCAAGTTTCGCGTCTACCCCCACTAACTTTACGCCCTATTCAGACTCGCTTTCGCTTCGACTACGCACCTGAAGTGCTTAATCTCGCTAGTGAGGAGTAACTCGTAGGCTCATTATGCAAAAGGCACGCAGTCACACCATATAGGTGCTCCTACCGCTTGTAGGCGTACGGTTTCAGGTACTCTTTCACTCCTCTGTTCGAGGTGCTTTTCACCTTTCCCTCACGGTACTTGTTCACTATCGGTCTCTCAGGAGTATTTAGCCTTACCAGATGGTCCTGGCAGATTCACACAGAATTCCTCGTGTTCCGCGCTACTCAGGATACTGCTAGAATTACTTCGCTTACGTGTACGAGACTATCACTCTCTACGGCCTGTCTTTCCAAACAGTTCCACTTCACTTAGATCTTCATATCGCAGTCCTACAACCCTGACATTGCCGAAACAATATCAGTTTGGGCTAATCCCCGTTCGATCGCCACTACTAGGGGAATCACTTTTGTTTTCTTCTCCTCCGGTTACTTAGATGTTTCAGTTCTCCGGGTTTGCCTCCTTTACAGGATATCCTTACGGATGGGTTGCCCCATTCGGAAATCTACGGATCAAAGGTTATTTGCACCTCACCGTAGCTTATCGCAGCTTATCACGTCCTTCATCGCCTCTGAGAGCCTAGGCATCCGCCATACGCCCTTAATTACTTCTTTTTGTGCCAATAAAAGTATTAAACTTTCATCACGAAATCAATCGTTGTTTCTTTACTTTTGGTTACTTCTACTTTACTACTTTCAACATGTCAAAGAACTTTTAAAATACACCATAATGTATCTTTCGTGGAGAATATCGGAGTCGAACCGATGACCTCCTGCGTGCAAGGCAGGCGCTCTAGCCAGCTGAGCTAATCCCCCATTAACGTTATTCATTATATTGTAGTCCTGCGCAGATTTGAACTGCGGACCCCTACATTATCAGTGTAGTGCTCTAACCAACTGAGCTACAGGACTAAATTAATAATCCATATGCTAGCGGTAAACACCCTAACGCTATGGGTTATGGTATATAAAAAATGAAAACAAGAAAAAAGTTAGGCAAAACAGATTTAAACCTGCCATATTACCACAAACCTTTTGTCGATATTCTAAATCTCTAGAAAGGAGGTGTTCCAGCCACACCTTCCGGTACGGCTACCTTGTTACGACTTAGCCCCAGTTACCAATTTTACCCTAGGTCGCTCCTTGCGGTTACGAACTTCAGGTCCCCTCGGCTTCCATGGCTTGACGGGCGGTGTGTACAAGGCCCGGGAACGTATTCACCGTATCATTGCTGATATACGATTACTAGCGAATCCAACTTCACGGAGTCGAGTTGCAGACTCCGATCCGAACTGAGACTAGCTTTTGAGATTAGCATCCTGTCACCAGGTAGCTGCCCTTTGTACTAGCCATTGTAACACGTGTGTAGCCCTGGACGTAAGGGCCGTGCTGATTTGACGTCATCCCCACCTTCCTCTCACCTTACGGTGGCAGTCTCGCTAGAGTCCTCAGCATTACCTGCTAGCAACTAACGATAGGGGTTGCGCTCGTTATGGGACTTAACCCGACACCTCACGGCACGAGCTGACGACAACCATGCAGCACCTTGTAATTTGCTCCGAAGAGAAGATCCGTTTCCAGATCGGTCAAACTGCATTTAAGCCCAGGTAAGGTTCCTCGCGTATCATCGAATTAAACCACATGTTCCTCCGCTTGTGCGGGCCCCCGTCAATTCCTTTGAGTTTCATTGTTGCCAACGTACTCCCCAGGTGGATTACTTAATGCTTTCGCTCAGTCGCGCACTGTGTATCGCGCACAACGAGTAATCATCGTTTACGGCGTGGACTACCAGGGTATCTAATCCTGTTCGCTCCCCACGCTTTCGTCCATCAGCGTCAATATTAGCTTAGTGAGCTGCCTTCGCAATCGGTGTTCTACGTTATATCTATGCATTTCACCGCTACATAACGTATTCCGCCCACCTCAACTAAATTCAAGACCTGCAGTATCAATGGCAGTTCCGGAGTTGAGCTCCGGGATTTCACCACTGACTTACAAGCCCGCCTACGGACCCTTTAAACCCAATAAATCCGGATAACGCTCGAATCCTCCGTATTACCGCGGCTGCTGGCACGGAGTTAGCCGATCCTTATTCATACGGTACCTTCAGACACCTACACGTAGATGCGTTTATTCCCGTAAAAAAGCAGTTTACAACCCATAGGGCCGTCATCCTGCACGCGACATGGCTGGTTCAGACTTGCGTCCATTGACCAATATTCCTCACTGCTGCCTCCCGTAGGAGTCTGGTCCGTGTCTCAGTACCAGTGTGGGGGACTATCCTCTCAGACCCCCTAAGCATCATCGCCTTGGTGAGCCGTTACCTCACCAACAAGCTAATGCTACGCATGCCCATCTTGTACCCCAAAAAGGTTTAAATAWTYTCCCATGCAGGAAATCATCATTATGCGGTATTAATCCGGATTTCTCCGGGCTATCCCCCTGTACAAGGCAGGTTGCATACGCGTTACTCACCCGTGCGCCGGTCGTCGCCTGGTGCAAGCACCATCGTTACCCCTCGACTTGCATGTGTTAGGCCTGTCGCTAGCGTTCATCCTGAGCCAGGATCAAACTCTTCGTTGTATAAAAGTTTTTATAAATTCTGTCTCATTCAGATTATCAAAGTTTAATGGTAATTTTTAATTGACAAGGTTTTT
>NZ_RZNH01000070.1 GCF_013141825.1 Marinifilum caeruleilacunae | reverse complement strand
CATACTCGCGCCATCTGGGGCTTTATGCTCAACAAAAAACCCACTTACATTTTACTGCAAGTGGGTTGGGTTTTTCTTATTTACTGCTTCGCAGAGTCCGAGTTACAAACTCGAACTAGCGGGCTGTGCAAACTCGCGCCATCTGGGGGTTTGGTGGTTTCCTGTTTTGGCCAGTTTGGATAAAGTCCGCTTCGATCTTTCAGGTAATAATGTTTGCCATTATCGTTTATGGAACGTCCGTAAATACTAACGATTTCACCTTTTCGGTTTTTTAGTGGGAAGATGATGCAGTCTTTCGCAAAAGCAGTGTAAGTTGTGCCTTTGGCATTCGGAACGGAACCATTGTAAGGGATTAAAAGCCCTGCATCAATACAGGCTTTTACATCTGCATCGTTTAACCTGCCCCGGTGATGGAACTGCCCACTGTTGTAACCAACTTCAAGCTTGGTAAAATCAAGTCTTCTGCTTTCAAGATACTGTTTGGGTTTGCTTGCCTTGCCATTATTCAGGCCATTTTTAAAGGATGTGTAGATTTTACTCAGGATTTTAACATTCCCTTCGATTCCGCTCAGAGCAGAACTCACCACAGGACATTTTACTTTTTCTTTGGATGTTTTTATTTCTGTAATTCCGGAACAAAGCCCTGTTGCTTTTAAAAGTGCTTTGTGTTTGCTACAGTTCTCTTTTTTCTGGATAAACTCAATTACATCCCCGTTTGCACCACAGCCAAAGCAGTTAAAAGTGTTGGTATTTGTGTAGATTTTAAGACTGGGTTTGTCATCCTCGTGGAAAGGGCATTTTAGCATGTGATTGCGGTCTGCCTGTAGATTGTAATGCTTTAGTACAGTTTCGATGCTCAGACGGGATTTGATGTCGCTTATTTCCATTAGAAAAAAATCTTTTTGTGTAACATGTGCAACAAATGTAGAACTTATTTCTTTTTCACCAAAAGAACACCTTCTTTTTTTGTAGAACACTTTTAACTATTTTTGCCTTAAACTCATTAAAACAGTAAGCTTTTACGATACATGTTACACATTGGGATTAAAATAGCAGAGCTTCGAAAGCAAAAAGGATGGTCACAAAATGATTTGGCCAAAGCCATTGGTGCATCCAGAGATATTATAGGCAAGTACGAACGTAACGAAAATACCCCTTCTTTGGAGATGGCTCAAAAACTGGCCGAAGTATTTGGAGTGACGGTTGATTTTATTCTTGGCAAAGGAAGTATGGCCAGGTATGATAAGGAAGCTATTAAAAGGTTGGAAGACATTGAACACCTCGATCCCGATACTCGTAAAATGCTGTTTAAAGTAATTGATACATTCCTTAGGGATGCCAAGGCAAGACAAGCTTACGGCAGCTAAAAATTCAAAATATCATATACAAAAAGCCCAACACTTTGTTTTTAAGCGTTGGGCTTTCGTTTTATTGTTCTTGCCACAAGTCATGAAGACTTACGGTATGTAAGGGCATTCTACCACCCTTTACTCAAGTAGTTAGCTTCTATAGGTTCTGTTATATAATAACAACCATTGTATTTTGCAATGTATATTCGCATCGTCCATTTATTATTATTCTCATCTTTTAGTTTCATGATATAATTTTCCGTTGTAAAACCTGGCTCTTGTTCTGTTGATTCTAACTCATACTTTTCAAGCTCAAAATGCCATGATTCAAGTTTATAAACTCGAGTTAAGGAACCTATCAACATATTATAACTACTGGAATATCCTTTAATTAAAATATTCCTATTGCTTTTAAACATTTCAACATCCTCTTTATAGCTGAGATCCTTCTTAGCAGCATTTTCCAAAATTCCTATCACGCTATCAAAATCAACCAAAGAAACATAAGCTTTCGAACTTTTGTTATTAATAGCTTCTATTGATTTTTCCATTAATTCTTTTGCTGTATGACAAGTTTGACTTGATGTATTAGTACATGCAAATAACAATAGAACAATTAAACTAATAATAAAAACATAAATATACTCTCTTGTTTTTCCCATTATATCTATAAACTTATTTGATTTTTATTTAGTGTAGTAGGTTTATTAATAATTTAATTATTGCTTCACCCATTGGGAGCCATTCCAAACATACATACCTTGTTCGAGATTTCCTGATGCCGCATCTTTAAGTAACTTTTTTGCACCTTCTGTTTTCTGCTTCGAACTCTCCGCTTCCTCTTTATTATCTTCCTCTTTATTATCTTTAAAATAAATTTCATACAATTTCTTCAAACTATCGAACATAGCTTGCAATGGGTGTGGATCTCCTCTATTAGTTGCCACCTCATTATAATCATTTGTGGACATTATTAAGCCTTCAAAACTATCCGAAAATCCCATTTTTTCTGCCCTCTCTTTCATATCCTTCAACGCTTCCTTATTCTTAGGAAGAGTTAATGTCCCTACAAAATCAATCCGCTTAAAAATATTCTGAGTTCGACTTCTCCTCCCATATCTTTTTCCGCTTAGGTTTTGTCCATTTGTTGTATACCAAGGCACTCTTTTCCCACTTTCATTTCTTTTATAGATCCTATGAAATTTATCGTTAGTTTCTTTGAGCTTAACCAATGTTGAACCTCTAACAAACCAGTCATCTCGTCCATCTGGATCAACTCTATTGATCGGTTCATTTTCGCAATATTGATATGGTGATTGGTTAACATTAGAAAACTCATCAGCTAAAGGATCCACCACATGCCACCTTCCCAGACTAGGGTCATACATTCTGGCCCCATAATCATACCAATCCAAATTGTCACCATTTATCAAATCATCCTGTAACTCTTTGCCATTATACAAGTAACGGTTGTCATTTTGAACCAAGTTCATGGACATTCCAAATGGATAATAATCCTGATTCTGTAATACCGATGCCACCTGATTCACCTGGAAACTAACTCTTGTATTACCCAGGTGATCCTTCAAATTGTACTCATACAAATAAGTTGCTCCAGGCTTTACAATTCTTCCTTCACTTGTGATGATGTACGCTAAAGCATTATTCACATACACAAAATTACCAATATAATCAGTAGTGGTACTGCCATACACCTTTCTCAGCTTCTCTCCTGCGGCACTGTACTCATACCTTAACAAGCCTCCGTTGAGACTCTTTGGTAAATTTAGCAAATTATATGATATTACATGCCCACGGTTATCATCATCTATCAAATTTCCATTATCATCAAACTGGTATTCCACTGAATTTGATACCAATTCTTTGAATCCATCATTCCCGGCTGCATCTTCAACCTTCTTCAACTGGTTCCCTGTATAGGTATAGGTCAGATTATCAATAATCGTTCCACTTCCATTTTTTCTTACCAATGAGGATATGTTTCCATTCAAATCATAACCAATCTTTCCTGATACATTTCCATACACATCATAGTTCGCTGAATTTACCCAATTGCTCGAGTAATATTTATAATCCGCCTTTTTCAATCGGTTCAGTGCATCGTAATTGAACAAATAACCCTGAATACTCGACTGACTGCTATTCTTCCATTTCACTGCAGAGATGTTACCATTGAACTGCTCATCAGCCGTTCCACTCAGTCCGGATACATACTCATTGTAGCACAGTTCCATTCCAAACAAATCTCCTACCTCGTTATTCAGACTGCCACTACTTGCCAAACTCGAACTGTTGATACTGGTAAGCCAACCACGAATATTGTATCGGTAATCAATAGACTGGATACTCTCATGAACATCCTTTTCAATCAACTGCCCCAGCTCATCATACTGGTTTTCTACCATTAGCACCTCTGCCTGACTACCAATTTTATGGTAAGCCTTTGTTAGCCTCTTGACATGATCATATTCAAATCTTTGGGTGATCGTAATTGCACTTGAACTACTCAATCTTTTGTGATATTGTTCTGTCTTGGTCACAGTTCCTGTAAAATCATACAGGTTGGTGATTCTATCGTATCCTCCCAAATGATTCTTCTTATACGACTGAAGAACTCTGCCATACTTGTCATAGTACATCACCTCTCGTAGCCATGCTCCCGATTCAAGATTCTTGGTCTGTGTAGCAGTTACCATACCGGTTACATCTGATGCCTGTGTATTGGCTGAAAAGCCTGATGGTTCTGTATAAGCATAGCCCCATCCTGAACTGACCGAATAATCATCGTAATAGGTGTAGGTATGTGCTGTTCGACCTGATGGTATGTAATTGCTACTGGCATTGACACTTGACTGTAAACTTGCAAAACTTCCTCCTGAACATACACCCGTTTCTTTTGCTCGGTTTAAATCATCATAAAGCGTGTACATCCATTGACCGTTATTCTCCAAATTACCATCTCTTGTCATCACCAAACGATCGCGGCTATCATAAAGCATATAAACAGGCTCGGCTCCAGGAAGAGTCTTTTTTATCATCCTGTTTCTGTGATCGTACTCATATTGATAGCACAGCTGTGTAAGCTCAGTACTTGTAACTGTTGTACTACCTGATTCAAATGCTTTTGGAGGCAATACATAACGCAACAGTCCAAAATCATCATACACATAGTAAGTATTTACTGCTGTACTCTCATCAAGCCAGCTTCGCTTTAATACTACTTGCCCTTGTTTATCCTTGAACTCTTCCGTTGTATGAGACTTGCCTGATGTCCAATTCTCATCCTTTGTAACTGTTTTGTACAACTGGTTTACTCCATAGTAAGTATTACTTGTAGCAGTAATATTATCAACATTAAAATTCAATACTTCATTATTGGTGTTGCAATCATATTCCATCTTGACAGTATGACCTGAAAAAGTCGGAATAGATCCGTTAAAAGTTGGTTGCCAGTCTGATCCAGGGGCACCTTGTGCCAATACACGGTTTAGTGGTGAGTTTTCAAAAACCGTTTTACTATAGGCATAATCATCCTGACTGCTACCAAAATGCTGAGTCCAGTTTGATACTTGTGTTTCATTAGAATAATATGCGCCGTTAGATGAGTTCCCCGCAAATGGAAGATATGCTTTACTCTCTCTTCCATGTGCATCGTAAACTACTGGCTGAATCAAATCTTTTCCGTTGGGACTTGCTCCTACTTGTATCGATTGATCGTTTCTTCCAAGGCCATCCAAATAAGTAATACTCTCCATTATCGGTCCACTTACTCCCTGATTGCTTTGAGGTACAATCGTGTGTACGTAGTTTTTATCCGTCGATGGAGTCACACTACTAGATTTTATCGCTATTACACGGATATCATCAAGTGCAATATCTCCTGCATAATTACTCCCTGTGGTTCCAACAAATCTGAACAAGACAGTATTACCCCCAGATAGTCCGAGTTTGCACCTGCTGTTGGCGCGAGCTCAATGTCATTAAGTTAAGGTTATTTCACAAAGCATCACGCTGATTTTTAGTAACCTTTGGTTTGACTCTATTTCTGTATTTATCTTTATGCCGATTAAAATTACGATTCGGTCTTATTGGAATTAAATTCTTACTAA
>NZ_RZNH01000069.1 GCF_013141825.1 Marinifilum caeruleilacunae | reverse complement strand
AAAAAAGGCCGCCTCAAATGAGGCAGCCTTCTATATATAATCGATATTTCTATCGGATTACTTCAAGTTTGCTTGAGCTGCAGCTAAGCGTGCGATAGGCACACGGAAAGGAGAACATGATACGTAATCCAATCCTGTTCTGTGACAGAACTCAACTGATGATGGCTCACCCAACAGAGATTGCGCTCACCACAGATACCTATATTGCTCTGTTTCTATTTTTATCTAAYCAMTCAAGCCGTGAGGCTTTTACTTTTCTCCTAAGATGAGAAAAGTAAACAAAAGAATCAAGTCAATCCGATACTGTGCGTCACTCCTAATCAACCGTATCACTCGAATCGCGTCGGATTGACGGCACCCGTTCGTAATTTAATGCCAAAAAAGTAATACAATAAAAAAGGCTGCCTCAAATGAGGCAGCCTTCTATATATAATCGATATTTCTACCGGATTACTTCAAGTTTGCTTGAGCAGCAGCTAAGCGTGCGATAGGCACACGGAAAGGAGAACATGATACGTAATCCAATCCTGTTCTGTGACAGAACTCAACTGATGATGGCTCACCACCGTGCTCACCACAAATACCTAATTTAAGATCTGAACGAGTTGCACGACCTTTGTTAGCACCCATTTCAACTAATTGACCAACACCTGTTTGATCAAGAGCCTGGAATGGATCTTGTTGTAGGATACCTTTCTCGATGTAGATTGGTAAGAATTTACCAGCATCATCACGTGAGTAACCGAATGCCATCTGAGTAAGGTCATTAGTACCGAATGAGAAGAACTCAGCTACTTCTGCGATTTCGTTAGCAGTTAATGCAGCACGAGGAATCTCGATCATAGTACCTACCATGTAATCAACTTCAACTCCTTTTTCTTCGAATACTACTTTAGCAGTTGAGCGGATGATTTCTTCCTGCATCTTCAACTCTTTGATAGTACCGATCAATGGAACCATGATTTCTGGTTTTGGATCAAGACCTTCTTTCTTCAAGTCACAAGCAGCTTCGATAATAGCACGTGCTTGCATTTCAGTAATCTCTGGGTAAGTGTTACCTAGACGACAACCTCTGTGACCTAACATTGGGTTGAACTCGTGAAGAGATTCTACTTTTTCAGTAACTTCTTTCACATCAACACCTAATTTTTCAGCCATTTCTTTCTGAGAAGCTTCATCGTTTGGAGTAAACTCGTGCAATGGTGGATCTAGTAAACGAATAGTTACACCGAATCCGTCCATAGCTTTCAAAATTCCGTAGAAGTCTTCACGCTGGATAGGTAATAATTTAGCCAATGCTTCTTTACGACCTTCAACATCTTCAGCAAGAATCATTTCACGCATCTTCCAGATACGATCTCCTTCGAAGAACATGTGCTCAGTACGAGTAAGACCAATACCTTTAGCACCGAAATCACGAGCTGTTTGAGCATCTGCCGGAGTATCAGCGTTAGTTCTAACATACATACGAGTGTTAGCTTCTGCAAGATCCATGATTTTACCGAAATCACCATCTAAAGAAGGAGTAATTGTAGCAACTTCACCTTCGTAAACAACACCTGTAGAACCGTTCAATGAGATGAAATCACCTTCTTTGTACTCAACACCGTTGATAGTCATTGTTTTACCAGCAACTACCAAACCTGCAGCAGAAGAGATACAACATTTACCCATACCACGAGCAACTACAGCTGCGTGAGAAGTCATACCACCACGCTCAGTTAAGATACCAACAGCAGCATTCATACCTTTCAAGTCTTCTGGAGAAGTCTCACGACGAACAAGGATTACTTTCTTACCATCAGCAGCCCACTCTTCAGCATCTTCAGCTGAGAATACGATCTGACCTGTAGCAGCACCTGGAGAAGCTGGCAAACCTTTAGAAAGTTCTTTTGCAGAAGCAAGAGCATCAGTATCAAATACTGGGTGCAACAACTCATCCAATTTGTTTGGCTCCTGACGTAATAAAGCAGTCTTCGCGTCGAAGTAACCTTGCTCCATCATATCAACAGCAATCTTAACCATAGCAGCAGCAGTACGCTTACCGTTACGAGTCTGCAACATCCAAAGTTTACCATCCTGAATGGTGAACTCCATATCCTGCATATCTTTATAGTGATCTTCTAATTTTTGCTGAACTTCGTCAAGCTCTTTGTAGATCTCTGGCATAGCTTCTTCCAATGAAGGGAAGTTAGCTTTACGATCTTCTTCTGAAGTACCGTTACGCTCAGCCCATCTTTGAGAACCGATCAAAGTAATTTCTTGTGGAGTACGAACACCAGCAACAACGTCTTCACCCTGTGCGTTGATCAAGTACTCACCGTTGAACAAGTCTTCACCTGTTGCAGCATCACGAGAGAAACATACACCTGTAGCCGAAGTTTCACCCATGTTACCATATACCATAGCCTGAACGTTTACTGCAGTACCCCACTCCTCTGGAATATTCTCCATACGACGGTAAAGGATAGCACGCTCAGTGTTCCATGAATCAAATACAGCACAAACAGAACCCCAAAGCTGATCCCATGGATTTGTTGGGAAATCTTTTCCAGCTTTAGCTCTTACTACAGCTTTAAATTCTTCTACAACACCTTTAAGGTCTTCTACTGACATTTCGTTATCAGCGCTATAACCTTTAGCTTCTTTTACCTTATCAAGAACTTGCTCGAAAGGACAGTGCTCACCAGCTTCAGCTTCAACGCCCATTACTACATCACCATACATCTGGATGAAACGACGATATGAATCGTAAGCGAAGTGCTCGTTACCTGATTTCTCAGCGATCACTTTTACAGTTTCGTCGTTCATACCCAAGTTCAATACAGTGTTCATCATACCTGGCATAGATACACGAGCACCTGAACGAACAGATAACAACAATGGGAAAGCTTCACCTTTTGAGTCAAACTTAGCGTTCATTGCTTTTTCAGTTTCAACAACAGCTGCTTCAACCTGACTTTTAATCATTTCTACAACAGCTTCTTTTCCTTGCTTGTTGTATTCAGTACAAACTTCAGTAGTGATAGTGAAACCTGCTGGCACAGGAACACCGATTAGGTTCATTTCTGCAAGGTTAGCACCTTTTCCTCCAAGCAGATTTTTCATGTCTGCTTTACCTTCGGCCTTACCGTCACCAAAAGTATAAACGTACTTAGTACTCATAATTATCGCTTTTTAGTTTTACACGTTAAAGTCCCAAACAACAGGATCCTTAACAACAATTATATTATTAGCTTCTATTTATTTAAAACAATAAATTTAAAGGGATTAAGCATGATTTTTGTCATGCAAAAATACGCACACAAAAGTAGCTTTCTTTTTTTAAATTTAAAAATATAATTGCGTCATTTAAGATGCTTTTCGATAGATTTTTTTTAGGGCTGTAGACTTTTCTTTTTCAAACGTTTGCGAAAAATTAAACAGCAATTTAATCTTGAAATTTTTCCACAAAAAAGCCCATCTTTCGACAGGCTTTTATGTTTATTTAAAATGAAATTTATCTCATCGGATTTTTGTTAATCACCTCCTCAGGATGCAAAAGAAAATCAAGATATTGAGCTCTGTAATACACATCTGAAGCTTTTAATTCCTTATCGGATAATTTGCCTCTAAATTCATCAATGGTTTTATAGCCTTTCTTATCCATCCAACCTTCAATTTCATATAAAACCTTTCCAAGATGAGCTGGTGTGTTCTTATATAAGGAACTAACCATTTGAACCGTGTTTGCACCACTCAACAACATCTGCAATACATCTTCGTATCCGTAAATTCCATTTGTACCACACAAATCTCCTTTAATCTTTCCAGACGTGAGACCAACATATCGCAATCCCAGTTTAAAATCTCCTGGGTTACTCAGGTTAAAATTGGTAACATGAGTTTCGGAATTCACATCAATCTCAGGCTGGAATAATCGATTAAACAGAACGAAGGCTGATGCTCCTGCTTGATCTAATCTTTGTACAAAATTTAAAATATTGGTGTAATACGGACTTAGTTTGATACAGAATGGAATGGATAATCTTTTCTTCAGGGTTTTAACAATTTGAATCTTCTCCTCTTCCATCTGTTCTGCAGTTTTATCACCATCGAAAGGCATTTGATAGAAATTCAACTCGAGTGCATCTACTCCAACATCTTCCAATTCTTTTGCATATTCGAACCAGGTAACATCATACATGCAGTTTAAACTTGCGATTACAGGAATATTCACATTTTCTTTTACTGCTTTTAACTTTAAAAGGTGAGCTTTTGGTCCGGCATGCTCCAGTGCAGGAAACAGGGAGGTCATTTCTGCATTTCGGTGTGCATACTCGTCCAGTTCATCAGAAAGCTGGGCACGTTCCATAATAATCTGCTCTTCGAACAGAGATTTGTAAACAATTGCAGCAGCACCTGCTTCTTCAAGATCCTGAGCTCCTTCCACGCTAGCTGAAAGGGTACATGCTCCTACTATAATGGGATTTTTCAGGTTTAACCCCATGAAATCTACATTTAAATTTGCCATATGATTTTGATTAAAAAATTTATCAGGTATAATTAAATTTAAGAAATGAACTTGATAATTTCAAGTTTAATTAACATTCAACCTCCTGAAAATCACAACCAAAAACTTGAACCCCTTTAAATATCGGACATGCAGGTCTTATATTTTATTAAAAAAAAGAAAGACAGAATTGTAAGATCCACCAACTTACCATTCTGTCTTTCCGATCCGGAGCTATGCTTTAGGATCACTATAAAGTCATAACAATTATCACATATCTTTGGTTTAAGAGTCGCTTAATATGATCATATATCCCATTTTCGGATGTGATGAGCATTGATAGTATAATGTATCGGGATGATTTGAATTGGGTGTAAAGCGCAATATCCCATTTTGTGTTTTACTGCCTGTAACACCTTTGGTAACTTCGCCTGCCCCAAGTCCGGTATCATCTGTACTGATATAAAAGGGGTGAGTGGGTGTATTAATATCAAATACATATTCGGTACTGCGAATCAGGTTTAGTTGACTTCCTTCATTTCCATTAATGGTGTAACCAATTGCGCTTCCTTCTCCAAACCATGGGTGATTTGCTGTCTTTGTTACTGTTCTGACCATAAAATCAGCAACTGGATCTGGATCCGGATCAGGCATCATTCCTCCATCATTGTTATCGCTGCTACTACATGCATAGATCAATAGTAAAGACATTGCAAATAATACATGTATTAATTTCTTCATGATACTCCGCATCTAATATTTGAAAAAAAGATACAACCTTAAGATTTATTAAACTGTCATGTACGCGACAAATGGTACAAAAAAAGGGGCTCTAAACAGAGCCCCTTCCTATATATTCAGTGTCCCGTCCTGAAATAAGTTGACAGTAAATCGACTTATTTATGAAAATATTGAGAAAGACTGTAGCAAGGCGTACCCAACGAAATTATAATTTATCCTTTAAATTGTCAGTTGTACGTCAAGTTGAAGAAGGGGAAATGACCTACC
>NZ_RZNH01000067.1 GCF_013141825.1 Marinifilum caeruleilacunae | reverse complement strand
ATGTTAATAGGAAATTTTTGCACATAAACATTGGGGTCATAATCTGGTTTTAAACTATCTGCAGGCGGAGAAGGTGGTAATAATCTTTCTTTTCCACCGAACCTATAAAAAGTCAATTCTTTGTTTGAAACATCCACTAAAAGTTGAGTCGGAGCGATAAAACAAGGAAAAAACTGTATAAGGATCTTACTAATCTGATCACTATTTCTCTTGATAGATTTTTGTTCTTGACCAAAACTGTTTAGTGTCAGGCTTATTAAAAATGCTGCAAATAGTATTTTCAAAATGGGATACTTCATTTTTTTTAATTTGCGCTTAACGGTTTTGCTAAAATTTGAGGACGATTTTCAACCACCGCCTTATCAAAACCGCATTGCGTTTATTGTTTTTGTTACATCATCAAGTTCGGTGTCACCACCCTTTAATTTAAGCTTTTGTTGCACCTTGTTTTATTTCACCTTTCTATATTTAATCTCATAGTCTTCTTGATTGTTTATTAATTCATCGTTTTTTATAAACATATAGCTAGATCCTATGGAACTTTTAATATCTATATATGTGCTGTCATGCCCCCAATGATGACTACCAAATGACCTTAAGAATACACCGTTATCTCTACCAAGTTGATATTCTCCCTTATACACTATTTTCTCACCTGAACCATATGTAATGTATTCCCATGTATTTTCATTACTAAATATGTAATAAGAATTACTAATGTTTGAATGATTAACCCATTTCCCAATTAATTCATTTTTAAGTGTTGGAACAACATTAATCTGACCTTTCAACTCATTAATTTCTCTATTTTGAATAAAAGCTAAAGGACCTAGAATTAGCGTTGATATTCCTGTTAAAATCCCAACAATAGTTGAAGTTGTTTTAAGAAAGCTACGTCTAGATTCACTTGTGAACTCTTTTTTAGTAATAGATAATTCCATTTCATAACCTCCGTTTTTAAAGAAGATTAACCCCTTTCCATTTATTGTAACTAATGCGTCTTTTCCATCCATTGAACAAGCGTCGATGAAATCTATATATCCATCGTAATTTATTTCTTCACAATATGAATAACACACATCAATATCTAAATTTAACAAAGAGCTTAGCTTTACAGCATTAGTATTCTTCAATTCAGCAATTTTATCGAGGAGTAAGTGTTTAATTAAAATTTCATCTTCCATGCTGTTTCTATTAAAATGAGGCACAATGGTGATATAACACTAATGTAATGCTAAATCAAGCATTTGTTTATTTCTATAAGTTATTATTCTGTTTCTTACCTTTGGGTAAATTTCTAACGTTATTGTGTAATCTATGTCCAAAAAACAGATTGAATTTAACAATATCTTATTGAATAACAAAATTCAACTTTTATAAGGCTAGATAATCAAAAAGCCAATCAATATTTCATTGACTCAAGTCTTGATTGCTCGAAGTCTGAAATAACAATTGGCTTAAAACAGATATAAAAATTTCTTTCTCTACTTGTTTGTATTCATTTTAGCCTATACTCTTTGAGACATACAGCAAAACATATAAGAATGTAGGAATATTGACTCATTTAATGTATTCAATTGAGTGTTCCTAAAATGAACTTTCTTTTTTCTCACACAATTATTCTTTTAAAAAAAATTCAAAAACTAAATTCACATTCCTATAGCTGCAAGCAGCAATCGAATAAAACAACACTTTAACCACTGTAATTCAACATATACACTCACTAAAAAAGAAGCATCAACCGAAGTAGCAACCGCTCCAACTTTTAAATATTGGAAATCGATTGATGCTTCGATTGATGCCTCTTCTACATCATTGTAAAATAGTGTATTTCAGCTTAATTACACCTTATTAAATCGGTTGATGCTTGATGCCTTTAAGAATTATAAAAGTTGATTCTTTTCCTCCATTTTCTGGTTTTCTTTTCTCTAATGATATTAATGATCTATCTAGCATTTCATCAACAAGCTTTTGAGCCTGTGTTTTATTCTTACAACCTGCAACTTTTTTTGTGTAAATATCTCGTAAACTACATATCCCTCCATGCTTTTTTATCCAAACCATAGACTGGTTTATCTTTTTGTCAATGGTAGAGCTATGCAATACATTCTGAATTTTTGCAGCCTGAGACTTAAAAAAAGTTGTCAACTCTATTGCTTTTTCCAGACTATCTAAACTAATTTCTTTGAATTCACTTTCGCCAAACCCAAACTTACAAGCTTCAATTATAAGAGCAAAACGAACAGTATATCCTGCAAACTTGGATAAAATCCCTCTTAAATAATAAGGTGTTTCATCTGAGTTCATTTCCTCATAAAGAGTATTATTTAAATAATCACTAAATCTATCATGAGTACTTTTTGCGAACTTTACAGATATTGGTAACTCATCGGAAGCTTTATGAAAATAGGTCTTTTTGAATGCCCTAATAAAAGAGTCTTTCAAAGTTAAATCAACTTCTTTTTCTGTATAGTTGAGTTTTACTGGTGGTGGCATTGCGAATAGGATTCTATCAATAAAACCGTTATCCTTACTTTTTGATAGTTCATCTAACACATCTGGCTGAATGCAACCCAAAACATTAACAAAAGGACGATTTAAATATTGAGGTTCATCCTCAGATTTACGATTGATAATTGTGTCAGCACAACTCCAAAAAGACAACCATTTTTCCTGATCTGAACCATTCCCTTGTCTATATTGGTTCATCCCTTTTACCCACCCTACCAATTCATCTTGAATAAAAATAATACCTAAAGGTTGTTTCTGTAACAAACCAGAAAGAGCTTCAATAGTAGCATCATTGGTTTTTATTTGTTCTAAAGTTGGAGGAACAGGCTTTTGGGGTTTCTCTTTTTCTAGTCGTTCCTTTTTTGTTAGCATTTTCCATTTGCCTAACTCTTCATCATATGCTTCCAAATTTTTATTATAGGCTTCTTTCTGGGATTTATAAACTTCTGCATATTCCTTTTGCAAAGCATCTACTGCTATAGTTCCCATTTTTAAAGCTGGTGATTTCTTTGCTCCTGGTTCTGCAACAATTGCAGCAAATAATACAGGCGATTCTTTCCAGTCTTTTTTCACTTCAGCTACTGCCTTACTCCCTATGGCTAAACCAAAGCTAGAGAGTACAGGCATTGCAATAAAATCAATAGGACAATTCAAAGCTTCAGAAGATTCAATAATAAAATCCTGTAATGATTTTGGAAAAACATGTATCGGAAACTGTTCTTTATTATCCATATTCTTATGCTTTTAATAATACCCCATTCACCTTTGCCAGATAAAAAAGAGTAGAAATAGTAATTCCACCACCTTTACAATTCAGGCATTTGGTATATTGCCTATCGCATTTTTCTCTATTATAGTCTGGATTAAAACGGCTTATTCTGTGGAAGTAGTTTCTTCCTGATTCTCCAATACTTTCTGCTAGACTAAACCCGATATTTCTCCAATTTTCATATCCCTGAGTAATATCTATATGACTCGACTCTATTTTTAATGTCAATTTCTGAATCCTTGATTCATCATCATCGAGATATTGGCTAATGGTACTTCTATAATTAGTAGTTTCAGGTTTCTTCTCTTCTTTTAGCCATTCAAATGGATTAAATTCTTTTTTCATGATCTAGATATTTGGGATTGATATAAACCTCAGGATCATATGGTAAAAAACAAGCTCGTCCAATGTCTTTGCCTGAACCATCCACTTGCAACTGATATGTCTGCATTAAATAGTTGCTAACTGCTTTGAAATAGCTCTTGTGATCCAATATCGAGATATCTACTTCTATTACCCATTTTAAGCCATCTCCTGAAGGTGATCGAAAGAGTAATACCGTTTCGAGATATTCATCATTTAATAGTTTACCTCTAATCTCATCCACATGAAGTAAATGATCAAAGTCCAGAACTAGTAAACTAGAATGCTGCACTAGGTATTTATCTCCACGCTTGGTAAATATTCCTGAGAAACAGGCGTAGTTAAACTGGTTGGCTTTGAATTTTCTTGCTCTTTCAGGATCGCACAGCTTCCGCAAGGTTATGGTGCTAACAATATTCCAATGCCCTTTAATTAGATTATAGGCGTCCAATACATTAATAGTTCTATAAGGTATGGTATTAGATATTGGTTTCTTGAAGAAACTAAACTCTGGTTTCTTAGTTTTTATCTGGTTATCTAGATAATGGATATCTGGTTTACTAGTTAGTTTACTAGTAACTTTACTAGTTAGATCTAGTGTCATAATGTCTTTTTTATGAATTTTAGGGCATAGTTATCCTATTTACGAAGCTTCTCTACCTCGCAGTATATGTACTTTTACCCGTTTACTAGTTAATATTTAAAAGGAGAAACTTCCTTTTTTGAGAAAGCCTACTTGAAGGATTGTATGTAGTTCTTATCTAAATGAGCTTGGATATCTGAGCTCTTATAATAGATTTTTGAACCAATTTGAGAGAATGGAAGAGTACCATTATCTCGATAAGTTTGAAGGGTTCGTTTACTTATAAGAAGTGTTTGACAAACCTCTTGATTATCGAGCCATCTTTCTTCAAGTGGATAAAAGTGTTTTCTACTTAATTTTTCAACAGCTTCTTCCATGCTTTTTAGCTGTGAGTTGATTTTTTGGAAAGCATCGCTGCTCATGGTAATGACGTTCATTTATTTTCATTTTAATAATTATAACTCACCAACCATTGGTGAATCATTTCGGAAGCAAACATATGCAGTCTAAAGCAAAAAAAAGGGTTGCAATAGGGTTGCACAACCCCATCGTAACCCTACTGATAATCTTCACATTGATCATCTATATTTTTTCAATATTTTTGTAAAGCTTGTCTTAAGCGAACTAATTTTTTATCCCATTCTTCAATAGTTCTACTGCGTGGTGCATCATAATGCTTCCTAATTGATTTAAAACTAAAATCACCCTTTTGTTTTGAAATAAAAGTAGCTGCAACCTGCTTTGTTAATTTACCAAGCTCCCTTTTTGAAATAGAAACTATATTTTCTTCAACTAGTAATTTAAACAATAGTGCTATCTCTGCCACTGTAAGTTGAGTCTTAATCTTTCCAAAATCAGGAGTATTATTAGCAGTATTCAGTGATAAACTTTCTAAATTAACAAGCTTTCCATCCACATATTTAATTAACTCATCCAAAGTAATGGTATCCAATTTCATAATATTAGATAGATGATAATCACTATATGAAGGACTATTTCTCATCTTATTCAATCTGGTTTTGAAATCAGTTACAATCTCTTTAATTATTTTTTCATCCTTCCCAAATATTGAGAGATCAATTGATTCTTTAAAATACTCTATTGTTAGATCAGGAGTAATATTAGTCTCAATTATTAAATTCAAAGCTTCTTTCTCTCTCTCATGCTTATCATCTTTATTCAATATAGATTTCAACGTATTCAATACTCCTTGATAAAGAGCCTTTTGTTCTTCCGAATCTTTTCTAGCTAAATTTATTAGCTTTCTAATATCTGAAATAAACTCACCAAAACGTCTGGATTCTGTTAAAGGAGTATCTTTATAAGGTTGTAATAAGCGATTCTTAATTTCTAATTCAATTTTACTTCGGTTAATAGTTCTAGAATATTCTTTTGATTCAATTGTCATACCATCAACTTGAACAAAATCATCTCCATTTGAATATTTAATTTTAAACTCATTTTGCCATTCTAACACCTTCTCAAAATTAATCCTACTATACTTCAATTCGAGATATTCTTCTTGTAAAACATCATTTAATGAAACAAATAAACTCTCAGTTATAAATCTTAATATACCTACAACTCCTTCATAGGTCAACAAAAGATTATTGTAGTACACAAGAGAGTTAGATTCATTAGGAAGTACCAGTTCATTAATGGCTTCTTGGATTTTCTTTTCAATTTCAATTTTAAAGTTTATTAACCGTTTTGCCCTAAACTCAAACATAGACTGAACTATATCATTAGAAACCCCTCGTCCTGCAATATCGAAATAAGTGCTTTTAATTCGATCAAATTCATTAATCATGTCAACACTAACATCCTTTTCTATGAAATCGACTTTCAATTCAATGTCACTGCTATGTAATTCATGTCCATATGTGTTAAAAAATAACCTTTCCAGAAATTCTAACTCATCCTTCATAATATTCAATTGGATTTTTTATAGGTCGACAAAACTAATAAAATACGAAGCATTATGAACAATTTTATTATCTTTGAAATGCTAGCAAATGAATACATTTTGATAAAAAGCAAAGCAATCCATTAGTTGTAGAAATAGGTGTAGCAAAAAACCGTTTACAGGCTTAAAGTATTGCATTTCAAGATATGTGAGAGTCATGGTTCAAGTTCCTCTCTCTCCGCAGACAAAGGGAACTTCAAAAATGAGGTTCCCTTTTTTTTATGCAATGTCCCGTCCTGAAATAAGTTGACAGTAAATCGACTTATTTATGAAAATATTGAGAAAGACTGTAGCAAGGCGTACCCAACGAAATTATAATTTATCCTTTAAATTGTCAGTTGTACGTCAAGTTGAAGAAGGGGAAATGACCTAC
>NZ_RZNH01000066.1 GCF_013141825.1 Marinifilum caeruleilacunae | reverse complement strand
TTATCAATTATCCCTCATACCTCTTCCTCAAAATCATAAACAATCAAACACATCATATACAATCTGTGTCCTGATCAATTTCCATCTTTTAGACACTGATTTTTAGGATTTTTAATGATTAAATATGATTTCTACGTTGTCATTCGAATGACCTTTCTTAGAAATCTCCTACAATACAATCATCGTAATAAACCTATATATATTAAATTAAGTAAGCTTTGGTTAATCAATAAGTAAGCTCCCAATGTTTATCAATTATTATCAATTATCCCTCATACCTCTTCCTCAAAATCATAAACAATCAAACACATCATATACAATCTGTGTCCTGATCAATTTCCATCTTTTAGACACTGATTTTTAGGATTTTTAATGATTAAATATGATTTCTACGTTGTCATTCGAAAAACCTTTTTTAGAAATCATTCTCATTACATTCATCTTAATTAAACTTGATATTCTTTTTGCATAAAAACAAAACTTCATTTAATTTCAGTAAGCTTTGATTTCATAATTATCGTTCTCATCTCTAGCTCAAAATCATAAATAATCATACCCATCATATAAAATCAGTGTCCTGATTAATTTCCAAGCTCAAGCTGATTTTTCACCAACTCATAATATTTACCTTCAAGGCTGGTAAGTTCTTCGTGTGTACCTTGCTCAACAATTTCGCCTTTTTCAAGAACGATAATATTATCGGCACTACGCACTGTACTCAATCTATGAGCCACAACTACAACAGTTCTGCCTTTGTTAAACTCATCCAGCTTCTTCATAATTGCCAGCTCGTTGTTGGCATCCAAAGCGTTTGTAGCTTCGTCGAAGAACAGGAATTCAGGGTTTTTATAAACAGCGCGAGCAATTAAGATTCGCTGTTTTTGTCCCTGGCTTAAACCGTGTCCGTTAGCACCAATATTGGTATTATAACGCAATGGCAGGTTTTCGATGAACTGATCGATACAAGCCACCTGAACTGCATACAGCAATCTCTTTTTATCGATATGCTCAACTCCAACAGCAATGTTTTTGGCAATGGTATCGGAGAAAATGAAACCATCCTGCATTACCACACCACAGTTTTGGCGCCACATGGCCGAGCTGTAATTCTCAAGGGTAACACCACCCAGCGAAATTCTTCCTTTCGTGGTCGGATAAAATCCTAACATGAGCTTGATTAAGGTGGTTTTCCCACTACCTGATGCACCCACAATGGCCGTTGTTTTTCCTTCTTCCACCTTCAGGTTTACATCGTTCAGCACCATTTCGGAATGTGGTCCTTCATACTGGAAGCATACTTTTTCAATATCAATGGTTTTCTCGTCTGGTATTTCGGTCAGTTTTTGATCTTCAACACTCTCCTCCTCTTTCATTTCGTGGATTTCGCCCAAACGTTCGAGTGAAATTTTGGCATCTTGCCATGAGTGGATCACTTGCACCAAATTATCGAGTGGAGAATTCAGCTGACCAATAATGTATTGTACGGCCAGCATCATACCCAATGTCATTCCACCATCTAAAACAGCTTTTGCAGCAAGGAAAGTAATGATGATATTCTTGGTTTCGTTAAAGAAAATCGAACCCGAAATCTGGTACTGGTTTAAGGCCAAACCTTTGGTACGCACCTGGAACAATTCGGCCTGTATTTGCTCCCACTCCCAGCGTTTTTGCTTTTCGCAGTTGTTCAGTTTGATCTCCTGCATTCCGGTAATTAACTGCACCAATGAGTTCTGATTGCTCGACATTTGAGCAAATCGTTTGCCATCTAGCTCTCTCCTCTTTTTTAGGAACAAATTCACCCAAATGATGTATAGTGCCGAACCCAAAACAAAAACCAGGAAGATGGTCATATCGTAAATGGCCAAAACCACTCCAAAAATCAAAAGATTTACCATCGAAAAGAGTACATTCAAGGTCGATGATGTCAGGAAATTCTCAATCCTGGTATGATCCTGAATTCTCTGCAGCAAATCTCCAATCATTTTGATATCGAAGAAACCTATCGGCAACTTCATCAGTTTGATCAGAAAATCGGATATTAATGAAATATTGATTCGGGTTGAAATGTGTAACAAAATCCAAGAACGAATAAACTCTACCGACATCCTGGAAATGAACAATACCAATTGGGCAATTAAAACCAGGTAGATAAAGTTTAGGTTTTGGGTATTGATTCCAATATCGACAATGCTCTGGGTAAGGAAAGGGAAAATAAGCTGTAACAAGGAACCAAAGAGCATTCCCAGTACCAACTGAATCATGAATTTTCGATAGGGCTTTAGATATCTTAAAAGGAAGCCTATGCTTTTCTTACGCGAAACATCTTCATCTTTTTGTTTGTAGAAATCGGGTGTTGGCTCCAATAACAAACACAAACCTTTTAGTTCGCCCTGACTTTGAGTACTCGCCCATTGTTTGATAAACTCTTCTTTTGTGAACTTTAACAAACCAGAACCCGGATCGGCCACATGTACCGTAGTTTTTCCTCTCTTCTCCTCTATCTTATGAACCACTACAAAATGGTTTTGCCCCCAATGGCAAACGGCAGGCAGGGGAGCTTCTTTCGCCAACTGCTCAAAGCTAATTCGAACTCCCATACTACGCATTCCAATACTTTCGGCTGCATCGGCAATGCCAAGCATGGAAACACCTTCGCGGGTAATGTGCGATTTATCGCGTAATGATTGTAAGGTATAATTCTTGCCATAATGCTTGGCAATCATGCGCAAACAGGTTGGGCCACAATCCATGGCATCCAACTGTCGGAAGTGTGGAAATCGTTTTTTCAATGTAAGAAGCAGTTAGTATATAGTTCCAAGCCTAAAAATAAGGAAAATTGTTTAAACTATTAAACATCCATTTACAGGTAGTGTGTTACCAGTCTGGTCGATAAAAACATATCGTCAATAAATAAGATATTACAAGGCAAACAAACCAAATCTCTCTTTAGCCTGCGTCCAGTTATAAGTATCTTCCAAAGTCATTATCGTTATGGATTGATCGGTATTCTGAAATTCCATTTTTATAAATCCCAATTCTTCATTAAAAACTCCAATCCATTTCGATGTAATAAAGGAATTATGAATAGTTGCCATAATTTTGTAACAAGTAATATTTCTTCTTAGAATTTTAGAATATTCCTCATATTGGCTTTCTATTGTGTAATGAGGTTTCACTTTAACGCCTGCTGGGATATTCAACTCTTCGCTAGACCATACATAGCCAAAATTGTTTATCCATTGCTTTCCCGCTTTTAATGGGAATCGTACCTCCGGGAAGGGTGTAAATTCATGTACATAGTAGATATCATGCCTTGGAGGATGTATCCATATTTTTTCAGCATTATCAATCACTCCCGTAGAATTATTTACTGCAAAAACATCCCTTCCTTCATCAGCCCAGGCAATTGAAAATTGTTTGTGCGGTGGAATTTTCCATTTTTTCCCATGACACACCAGGTACATCATTTGTTTTTTCTGCTTTCCTTCCTTAGAAGTATACTCCACCTGGAATTGATAGATGATTTTTTTGTTGTAAACCTGGCTGTAAATGGAAGATTGACAAAAGATTAAAAGTAAAAAAAGTAGATATCGCTTCATTTCGATTATTTATTAATAGGAGCAGTTCATTCTCCCCAAAGTTGCAAATTTATTATGTCAACTTTCTCTTTGTGAAGGATAAATTTTCCTTGCTCATTGTAATGTCCACATTCTTCAACAGCTACAAATCCATCCTCACCTTTCCATTTGGCTATGTATGGATTATAATGGCATTTGGCTGGTTCGGGATAACAATAGTATAACAGAATAATTTTAACGTTCACGCTTACTTTCGTATAGAAGTTCTAAAAATTCTTCTAATCTACCTTTAAACGGAGTACAACAATCATTTAATTTTCCTTCATACTTGTTTTCTAGTCTTCTAATAGGACAACCTCCATAACAAATTGGAAGGTAGGAACATTTTCGGCAAACAGTGTCTTGATAATGATCAATTCCCATAGCGTATTTCGAAATTAGCATATGATTTGTCCAGATATCTTCATTATGCAAACTACCAACAATTAAATTTTCATTACCTAAATCCTCAAAGCACTTATAAATTTCTCCTTGCCAACCAACAATCATACTGTTAGGATTACGCGCCATACATTCCATGTTAATATCATCAGGATATAGCTTTTCAGATATAATACCATGATTCTTGCAGAGTTCAAAACAAAAGTCAGTTGCTTCATTTCTAGTAAAACAATCACATTTTTTTTCATTATTCTCATCCAAATGAATCCAACCTGGATACACTACAAAAGTTTCAAAAGGATATCTTTTTGAAAGCCAATTGTAAATATCCAAATAAGATGATTTATTTGATTTATCTATATTAACTCGAAGGGCAATGGAGATTACATTATTGTGTGATCCAGCATAGAATCGATCCAAGTTTTGAATGATTTTATCAAATGTTCCTTGGCCATTAAGTAAAGGTCTCGTTTTATCATGAACTGATTTAAATCCATCGATAGTAATTTGAATCTGATTTATACCAACATCCGTCAGAATTTGAATTCGTTTTTCATCGAATAGATAACCATTGGTTACAATTTCATTTTCATGAATATGAAATCCTAACTTTTTAATTTTTTGACCTAAGGATTTAATACGATTGTATTCAATTAAAGGCTCTCCACCATACCAGGTGAGTGATAAACTTTCTAAACCATTATGTCTTTTTTGCTGTTCTAAATATCGGATTAAAGCTTCTTCCGTTTCATCACTCATACTGCCTTTTGTTCTCCAGTTTTCGTAACAATAGGTGCAATTAAAATTACAATATTGGGTAGGTGCAATGGTTAAAACAAGATGTTTCTTGTCGTAAATTCTACTCATGCTTTCGTGATGCATCCTTTCCACTAGGAAATCGTCATTTTCGACCAGAATAAAGTGATCTTTTAAATATTGTTGTTCTTCTTTCGATAAAGTTTTCAAATACTGCTTATTGCTATTTTTCGAGATATCATTTAATTCTTGATACAAAGAATCATTCAATTCCAAAAAACCATTGGTATAGGAATTATAAAGTAGCTTTCCATATTTTTCAGAATTCCACAAAAAATTATAGCGAGACCAATTTAATTTATCCATAAACCTATTATTAATCTATTGTATTGGAATTTATCAATTCAATGCATTTCTCTAGAACAGGATCACCACCGTTCATGTACTCTCTTGCAATAAATGGAATTTCAATATCTGGTTTTAATATGCCATCTTCAGCATTTGTATATTCAAAGTTCTGCACTGTTGAAATTGTCCAAAATGAATTCCCTCTTTCCGCAGTTATCACTTCTCCATAATTTAGAGCATTATGAGCTAGAGGTTCTCCAACAAGTAGTCCAATTTTATTGTACTGCATAATATTGGCAAAAGTCGCCGCCATTGAAGCTGTTTGCCTGCTTATTAATACATAGTAATTAATATCTCCTTTGTATTTTGATTTATCCAATGGACACTCCTTAACAACAAAAGAATCTGGCAAATCGATTAATTTTCCAATATCTTCTTCAGTGTAAGAATAGTCTTTATATGTAGCTTTGGATACCTTTAATTTTATACCTGATTGATAAGGAATTTTCTTTTTGTTGGTAAACATGGAAATTAGTTCATCAAAATGATCTCCTCTACCTCCTGGGTTTTTTCTGATATCAATAATTAAATTTTTATAACCTTTGACCATGAGCTTATCAATAAAGCGATCCAAACTCTTGACCAGATACTTATTGTATGAAAAGTTGTTAATACAGCAATAACCAATTTCATTTTTATCAATAATTCTTTGTTCTGTATCATCACCCTTAAATTTTATAAGATTACCATTAGTAAGCGGAAAGCCATGAATATTGACCTCTTCCTGCGTATCATTTCTAACCAAAACAATATTATATTCCGGTGCAAAGTTGAAATGGTGATATATTTGAAGAGTGTAACCAGACATATACCGATCACGATAAGAACTCTCTAAAAAATTGTCTGCTTCAATACCATTGACTTTTAAAATTCTATCCCCTCTAAGAATATCCGGATGAAAACTTTTATCAACTATCAATGTGTCAGAAATATTAAGCAAACTAATAGGTAAAACTCTAATACTTTTCACTTTACTATTTTTGTTCTTTTTATTACCTAAGACAGGTAGAAATCGTACATGAGGATCTTCATAAGTAACTCTATCCAATAATTTTCTTCGAATCAATGTTTTTTTGGATTCTGGTATCGGCTCTTTAGGTAACTCTTTTGCTATTACTTCAATTAAAGAATCCCATTCATGTTCAGGAAAAGAATTAAAAGGGTTTGGATGATAGTTTTTTAAAGTCTCTTTGTCTTTTATTAACTGTTCTTTGGTTATAACTGATTTAGAGTTTAGAATTCTTAAAATATCCTCCGTTTGACCGAAAACTACAATTGGTACATAGTCAAAAGCGATAATTAATATGATCTGTAATATTCGAAAATTATTCAATTTCATAAGGCAAGCTTAAAGTAAAAATTTACTGCCTCAAAAGTGTAAATGAAGTATTATTAAAATTCCTCATTTGCTATCTATCATTAACTTTTGAGGCAGTCTAAATAAATTACCCACTAATTGTTCCAGAACCCCAAATACGTACTTCTATTTGAGTTTTTTTAGTTCTTCTTTTACAAGAAAGACAAATACCTCCTTTTGATTCCTGTAACTCTTTAGTTGATAATCTTTCAAACTTAGAATCATTAATTACTTTAAAACGATTTTTAGCCATCATTAAATAATTTTAGTTCATATCCTTCCCCGTACAAATTGTACGGATCTTCTCAAAAAGCTAGCTGTGCCGATAAAAAATAAGCATCAGCTAAAAAAGTCGTTTCCAAGGCGAGAACAGATATTGGTTAATAGATGAGAAACGACTTTTTTTGTGCACAAATAGATTTTGTACATGGCTAAAGTAAAAAACGCCACTGCCAAAAATGGCAGTGACGTTTTTTTGTTGATTATGAAATTGATTTTTAGATTATTCGATTAGGTAAGAGTTAGAAAATCTTGAGAATTTGATTGGAATACCTTCATCTTTTAAACAAGCAATCAGGCGGTAAACATGTCTCTCCGATATGCCTAATCTAATAGCGAATTCTTGTGGTTGTCCCGTAGAATTATTTACTGCAAAAACATCCCTTCCTTCTTCAGCCCAGTCAATTGAAAATTGTTTGCGCGGTGGAAATTTCCATTTTTTCCCATGACACACCAGGTACATCATTTGTTTTTTCTGCTTTCCTTCCTTAGAAGTGTAAGTCTTCAGCCTAATTTGGACAAGTTGGTATAAAATTTAAGAGATAGATTTCTTAACTTTTTGTAACCAATTAATGTCTATAAAATGAGAACAAAGAAACAAAGTACCGAGGCTAAGGTAAAAGAAATTAGACGGCACACTCGA
>NZ_RZNH01000008.1 GCF_013141825.1 Marinifilum caeruleilacunae | reverse complement strand
GTTTGGATCTATAATAACAAGAGACCTCATTTGAGTTTGAATTATAAAACACCTAATTTTATACATCAAAAATCCAGTGAGGCTAGCCTCACTGGATCATATAATTAATTTATAAATGTGTCAACCTATTTTAGGACGACTCATATAAAGTCCAATAGTCTAATAGTCCAATAGTCGAAAAGTCGAAAAGTCCAATGGTCGAATAGTCGAATAATCACCAAGCCTTTTACCTCTTCACTAATTCACTAATTCACTAACTCACTAATTCACTAACTCACTAACTCACAAATTCACTCCCCCACATTATTATAGTAAACCAGTCTTCATTCAAATATATTTCCTAATTTTACCTGAGGAGATAATGAATCAATAATAAAACAAAGATCATGAGTGATAAAAAACCTTCAGGACAAATAGATATTCAATTAAAAGAAGAAGTAGCACAGGGAACATATTCAAATTTAGCCGTAATTACACATTCTAGCTCCGAATTTGTAGTTGACTTTGTTAGGGTAATGCCAGGTGTACCAAAGGCTGATGTAAAATCCAGAATTATACTGACACCTGAGCATGCTAAACGTCTTTTATTGGCATTGCAGGACAATATTCAAAAGTTTGAGAATATGAACGGATCCATTAAGAATGTGGATGAAAATAATGGACCACAAGGGCCGGTAATGCCTATGAATTTTGGACCTACAGGACAAGCATAAAAAAAGGAAGCATTTCGCTTCCTTTTTTTATATTTTCGAGAATTTGAATATTGTTTGTTTTTTATTTCGTCTTTGGGCTGCAATCAGAAACCAGGTGAAAACAAGGCAAGCTATTAAAATACCAATAGTATATCCAATTGTCGTATCCATTTCCAAACCTCCATTCGTATTAGGGGCAACCATAATAAATGTTGCACAAACGGCGGTCATAAATGTTGCCGGCAAACTCATAATAAAATGATTTTTCTTTTTCTCTGCAAGATACATGGCAGCTGTCCAAAGCATTACCATAGATAACAACTGATTAAAAAGACCCAGGAATTTCCAAATTGTTCCAAAACTTAGTTGAGAAAGAATAAAACCCAGAACAAAAAGCGGAACAGAAACAATTAAGCGACTTTTTAAAGACTTCTGTTCCAGTTTAAAAAAGTCAGCAATCATTAGGCGGGCACTTCTAAATGCAGTATCGCCGGTGGTAATTGGACAGGCAATTACTCCAACAATTGCGAATATTGCTCCTACCTGTCCGAGCCAGGAATTGCAAATTTCGTTCACCACCCAGGCTGGGTTGTGTCCCGATGCAATTGTAGCATTCAAATCGGATGCTGTTCCAAAATAGTTCATGGCAGCCGTGGCCCAGATAATGGCAACGATTCCTTCCGCAATCATAGCACCAAAAAATACCGGACGACCATAACTTTCTTTGCGCATGCATCTAGCCATCATAGGTGATTGCGTAGAGTGAAATCCAGAAATGGCCCCACAGGATATTACAATAAACATCATTGGATATAAGATGTTTTGTGTAGGATTAATGTGCATGTTTTTTAACTGGTCAACAGAGAGTTCATTCAGGTGAAAACTGCCATTGAAACCATTGTATATCATGACACCCGCTATACTAAAAGCCATAATAAGCAGTGCAGCTCCAAATAAAGGGTAAATTTTACCTATAATTTTGTTGATGGGCAGTAAGGTGGCGATGAGATAGTATGCAAAAATACCGTACAACCAATAATGTAATCCGCCGCCAGTAAGATCTTTAAGTAAGCCAGCCGGACCAGTTACGAAAGCGACACCTACCATAATAAGGAGAGCAAATGTGATCATGGCTAGTATCACTTTTGATACCATTCCAAGGTATTTACCTACAATTTCCGGCAGACTGGCGCCATCGTTTCTAATGGAGAGCATTCCTGAAAAGTAATCATGAACCGCACCCATAAAAATACATCCAACTACAATCCAGATATAAGCCACTGGCCCGTACATTGCACCAAGAATGGCACCGAAAATAGGACCTAAACCGGCAATGTTCAAAAACTGAATGGTAAACATTTTCCAACGGGGCATTGGAATAAAATCAACACCATCTTCTAAACGAATGGCAGGAGTTTTAATGGAATTGTCTGCTCCAAAAAATTTCTCGATAAATTTCCCGTAAACAAAGTATCCTAATATTAGCGCTGCTATTGCTGATAAAAATGTGATCATAGCTAAATTCTGTTTGCAGTCAAAATTAAGGATTTTTGTATGAAATGATCTTTGTTGACTATTGATTTTGATTGAAGCACACAATTCCTATGAACAGCAGGAAAGCATAAGAGATTTTTTTCAGTATTAAAAATCTGATTTCTCACGAATTATCAGGAATATGAATCTAAATAATATTAAAAATTACTGTTTCATAACAAATAGTGTAATAGACTGCTATGGTGATAAATAAATAAAGACCAATCTGTCTTAATTATGCTATTATTCTTTCGCAATTAAGATTTGTTTTAAGTACTCTAATCTTTATATTTGCTAAGCTCTGAATTTTGCGAATTCAATTGTAAAAAGAGCAAACCTGAATATAGAAATAATAATTAGTGAATAGTTGATTTACATAGATACAGAATAAGTGCACTGACAGATTATTTGGAAGTATCTCAATAAATTAACGTCAAAAACTGATGTAAAAACACATATAGAATGAAAGGTTTAAAAATTGTTGTTCTTGCGAAGCAGGTTCCCGATACAAGAAATGTTGGGAAAGATGCTATGAAAGCGGATGGAACTGTGAACAGAGCGGCTTTGCCGGCAATCTTCAACCCTGAAGATTTGAATGCATTGGAACAAGCATTACGTTTGAAAGATAAGTACGAAGGCACAGAAGTTACTCTTTTAACCATGGGACCAGGTAGAGCTGCGGAAATTATTCGTGAAGGTCTGTACCGCGGAGCCGACAATGGTATCCTTTTGTCTGACCGTGCATTTGCGGGATCTGACACATTGGCTACTTCATACGCTTTGTCATGTACCCTTAAAAAAATGGGTAAAATTGATATTATTATTGCTGGTCGTCAGGCAATTGATGGTGATACCGCACAGGTAGGGCCGCAGGTTGCTGAAAAACTAGGATTACCACAAATTACTTATGCAGAAGATATCATGTCTGCAGAAAAAGGAAAAATTGTTGTAAAGCGTCGTTTAGAGCGCGGTGTTGAGACTGTTGAAGGTAAAATGCCAATGGTTGTTACTGTAAACGCTTCAGCTCCTGAATGTCGTCCACGTAACGCGAAGTATGTAATGAAATACAAGCATGCAAGAGCGGTATCTGAAATGCAGAATGCTGATGAGGATTATATCGCACTACACAACAACCGTCCGTACCTAAACATTGGCGAATGGAGTGTAAACGATATCGATACCAATTCAGAAGAACTTGGTTTAACAGGATCTCCTACGAAAGTAAAATCGATCGAAAACGTAGTTTTCCAAGCGAAAGAAGCTAAGGTTCTTGAACCAACCGAAGCTGATATGGGTGAGTTAATGAAAGAATTAATTGCTAACCACACTATTGGATAACAATTCAGTTGTCAGTTATCAGCCTAAGCTGCTAACTGTTTACTGAAAAAGTGAAATTTTAAAAAGATTATACCGTGAATAACGTATTTGTATATTGCGAAATAGAAGAAGGTCAGGTTGCCGATGTGAGTCTTGAGCTTCTTACAAAAGGTAGAAAACTAGCTGACGATTTAAAATGTGAGTTGGAAGCTATCGTAATTGGAGAAAATCTGAAAGGTGTTGAGAAGCAAATTATGCCTTTTGGTGTTGATAAAGTTTGGATTGCTGATGATAAGCGTCTTTACCCATACACAACACTTCCTCACACTTCAATCCTTGTAAAATTATTCGAAGAAGAAAAACCTCAAATCGCTTTAATGGGTGCAACTAGCATCGGTCGTGATTTAGGCCCTCGTGTTTCTTCAGCTCTTCATTCTGGTCTTACTGCCGACTGTACAAGTCTTGTAATTGGCGACCACGAAGACAAGAAAAACAAGAAAGAATATAAAGATTTGTTGTATCAGATTCGTCCTGCATTTGGTGGTAACATTGTTGCAACCATTATTAACCCAGATTGTCGTCCGCAGATGGCTACAGTTCGCGAGGGTGTAATGAAAAAGGAAATTGTATCAGATGCATACAAAGGAAAAGTTAAAAATATCGATGTAGAAAAATATGTGAAGCCGGAAGACTTTGTAATTAAAGTAATCGAGCGTCACATGGAGAAGTCAAAAGTAAACATCAAAAATGCAGGTATTATTGTAGCTGGTGGTTACGGTGTAGGTTCAAAAGCGAACTTCGACTTGTTAACAGAATTGGCAGAAGTAATTGGTGGTGAAGTAGGAGCTTCGCGTGCTGCTGTTGATGCTGGTTTTGCTTCTCACGAGCGTCAAATTGGTCAAACTGGTGTAACTGTACGTCCTAAGTTGTATATCGCATGCGGTATCTCAGGTCAGATTCAGCACACTGCGGGTATGGAAGAATCGGCAATGGTAATTGCTATTAATACCGATAAAAATGCACCAATCAATGCTTTCGCTGATTACGTAATTACTGGTGATATTGCAGATGTATTACCTAAGATGATTAAGCAATACAAAGAAAATACCAAATAAGCAGGTATTTCTGTTGGCTTAAATTATTAACACAAAAACATCAAAAGAAATGGCTAATTTCTATAGAGATAATGAGGATATGAAGTTCCATTTGGAACATCCTTTAATGAAAAAAATTGTTGCACTTAAAGAGCGCAACTTCGAAGATAAAGACAAGTACGATTACGCACCTCTTGATTTTGAGGATGCAATGGATTCTTACGATCGCACTTTGGAAATTGTAGGTGAAATTTGTGGTGATATCATCGGCCCAAATGCTGAAGGTGTTGACCAGGAAGGTCCTACAGTAGTAAACGATCGTGTAATCTACGCAAAAGGAACAGCTGAAAACCACGAAGCTTTAACCAAAGCTGGTTTAATTGGTATGTCTCTTCCTCGCGAATACGATGGATTGAACTTCCCAATTGTACCTTACGTAATGGCTGCTGAGTTGGTATCACGTGCCGATGGTGGTTTTGCAAACATCTGGGGACTTCAGGATTGTGCTGAAACCATTCACGAATTTGCTTCGAAAGAGCAAAAAGCTGAATACCTTCCTCGTTTTGCAAAAGGTGCTACTGCTGCAATGGATTTAACTGAGCCAGATGCAGGTTCTGACCTTCAGGCTGTACAGTTAAAGGCAACTTACAACAAAGAAGAAGATCAGTGGTATTTGAACGGTGTAAAGCGTTTCATTACCAATGGTGATGGTGATGTTTCATTGGTTCTTGCTCGTTCTGAAGAAGGAACTACTGATGGTCGTGGTCTTTCTATGTTCATTTACGACAAGAAGCACATGGCAGTAAAAGTTCGTCGTATCGAGCACAAAATGGGTATCATTGGTTCTCCAACTTGTGAGCTAGTATTTACTAATGCTCCTGCAGAATTGGTTGGTTCTCGTAAAATGGGATTGATCAAATATGTAATGTCATTGATGAACGGTGCACGTTTAGGTGTTGGTGCTCAGTCGGTAGGTATTGCCGAAGCAGCTTACCGAGAAGGTTTGGCTTACGCTAAAGAGCGTCGTCAGTTTGGTAAAGCAATTATCGAATTCCCTGCGGTTTACGAAATGTTGACCAATATGGAAGCTAAATTGAACGCTTCTCGTTCTGTATTGTACGAAACATCTCGTTTTGTTGATGTTTACAAATCATATTTCCACATTTCTCACGATCGTTCTTTGGATAAGGAAGAGAGAATGGATATGAAAAAATATCAGAAACTAGCTGATGTATTTACTCCATTATTGAAGTTATTCGCTTCGGAGTTCTGTAACGAAATTGCCTACGATTCATTGCAGGTTCATGCTGGTTCGGGTTATATGAAAGATTACCCAATTGAGCGTTTGGTTCGTGATGCACGTATTACCAACATCTACGAAGGTACAACTCAGTTGCAGGTAGTAGCTGCAGTTCGTGGGGTAACCACTGGTGCTTACCTTAATCAGATTAAGGAGTACGAAGCTTCTGATTTGAACCCACAGTACGAGTACCTAAGAACAACTTTGAAAGGTATGACTGCTAAGTACGAAGAAGCTGTGGCTAAAGTAAATGAGATTAATGCTACTGCAGATCACAACGATTTCCTTGATTTCCACGCTCGTCGTTTGGTAGAAATGGCTGGTTACATTATCATGGGATACTTGTTGTTGACCGATACTACAAGAAATGACAAATACCACTCTTCATGTGAGGTATTCATTAAAATGGGTAAAGCAAAAGTTGCTTCTTACCTTGAATACATCATGTCTTCTGAATTGAAGGATCTTGGTATTTTCAAAAAATAAGAGAGTCGTAAGACTTAGCATGAAGAGGTTTCCAATATGGGAACCTCTTTTTTTTGTGCCGATATTTGCTCTAACTATTTGGTTTGTATGGTATTGTTGCAATGTTAAATCTCCGTTAACTTGAATTAACGATTCCTTAAACAATTTATTCATGCCTCTTCTTGAAAAGGAATTAGTTTTGCCGCGGGATATTAAGAAAATATGACATCTTATTTTCATTAAGATTACATACTACTAAAAACAAACCATAATGAAAGGAAAGAAATTATTTACTGGTGCATTGGCACTATTTTTAGGATTTGCTGCAGTAGCGCAGGAACAAACAGAATTTACGCCATCGGGTAAAGTGAATGGTAAAGTATTCTTTAACTACCACTACGATATGACAGATGGTGAAGAACAAGAAAGTAGCTTCGAAATTAAAAGAGCTTACTTTGGATACGATTACAATATCGCTAAAGGATTAAAAGCAAGCATTACTTTAGATGTAGGTAAAAATGATGGTGGTAGCGATTACACTGCTTACCTGAAAAAAGCACAGTTGGAATGGAAAGCTTCTTCAGCCGTCAAAGTATCTCTTGGTATGATTAGTACCATTCAATTTAAAGATCAGGAGAAATTCTGGGGGTACCGCTACATCATGAAATCGTTTAACGACCAGTATGGATTTGGTACAAGTGCAGATTTAGGTGTAAAGGCAAGCTTTAAATTAAGCGATGAGTTATCGGCAAATGCTTTTGTTATTAATGGAGAAGGTTACAAGAAAGTACAGGACGAAGATGGAAAACAAAAAGCTGGAGCAAGCTTAATTTATAAGAAAAGTGGATTTATTGCAAAAGTATATGCAGATGCCAATTCGGCAAAAGTTGTTGATGAAGGTGGAAATGAAGATGATGTTACTGTATCAGCTTTAGCTTTATTTGCAGGATACAAATTCTCAGATAAATTCAGATTGGCTGCAGAATACAACAAATTAACCAATGGAACCAAATACTCTGCAGTAGCAGAAGATCACGATATGGAAGGTGTATCGGTATATTCAACTTATACTTTCAATAAAAAATGGGAAGTATTTGGAAGGTACGACTACCTGACTTCTAATACACTTGAAGGTGAATCAGAAAAATGGAATGCTAAGAACGGTAGCGCTATTGTTGCCGGTGTTCAGTATGCTCCGGTTAAGAATGTTAAAATGGCATTCAATTACCAGGGCTTTAACTTCAAACAAGATGCATTAGATACCAACTCTTTGTTGTATGTAAATCTTGAATTCAAGTTTTAAAAAATACTATTCACTAGATATATGAAGGAGTATCCATTAGGATACTCCTTTTTTATTGACTTTGTATGAATAATTTATTATTGATCTATGGTTTCAAAATATTACATTTAGCTAGCAAAACAAATAACCCTAAACAACCGATTATGAAAAAATACTACCTATTTGCTTTCTGTTTGCTCTTAACAGGAAGTCTTTTCGCACAAAATTCCAACGATTTAAAACTTAGTGTAAATAAAGGATCTATAAAAATGGCAACTGAAGATGGTCAGTTTTCATTTGGAATGGGAGGACGAGTATATATGGATGCTGCCTCTTATTTTGATGATAAAACAGATCTGGGAAGTGGTACAGAGATAAGAGATATCCGTCTGTTAATGAAAGCGGACCTGTGGAAGAAATGGAATGCAAAAATAAACATTGGCTTCGCCGATGGATCGGTTTCGCTTAAAGATGTTTGGTTGATGTATAAAATCAACAAAAATAGCTTTGTTCGTGCAGGTCATTTTCTGGAACCATTCGGGATTGAGCAAACAGAGAGTTCTAAAACCACCAAATTTATGCATGCCGCAAGTACGGTTGAAGCATTTCGTCCGGGAAGAAATTTAGGAATTTCGTATGCAACCTGGGGCAAGCAGGTATTTTGGGAAGCTGGTTTGTTTGGTAGCGATACCAATAACAAAACTGCAGGTGATGAAGGTTATGGTTTGACCTCTCGATTTGCATTTGCTCCGGTTCAAAATGAAAGTGGAATTTTCCATGTAGGGATGTCTGGAATTTATAGAACTGCTGATGCAGCGGGTTTTAACGAGTTGGGTGAAGAAAATCCAAAATCGATACGTTACCGCTCGCGTGCAGCTACCCATATCGAGAAACGTAGGTTTATCGATGCCAAGGTTGGCAATGCCGATCATCAAACTAAGATAGGATTTGAAATGATTGCTGCTACTGGTGCCGTATCGCTACAAACAGAATATATCAATGCAAATGTTTCCAGAAATATTGGTGAGGACTATACTGCTAATGGTTGGTATACCCAACTTGCTTGGTTGGTAAAAGGTGGCAATTACAAATACAAAATGAAATCGGCACGATTGGCCAAACCTGGTCCAGGTTCTGTAGAATTGTTGGCTCGTTACAATCAGACCGATTTAAACGATAGTGGAGCAATGATTATGGGTGGGAAACAGAAAGATATCACCATAGGTGGAACCTGGTATGTAAATCACAATATATTGGTGAAATTCCACTTTACAAATGTAGATTTGGATGAAAATGCATTGAATGGTGAAGAAAACTTTAACATGATTCAAACTCGTTTACAGTTCTCTTTTTAAACGATTTGCTTAAATTAATATTGAAGGAGGTGCTATTAAAGAATAGCACTTTTTTTTAGTCTATTATTTGTGTTTTAATGCAATAGTTTATTCTCATTCTAATCATATGTATTGTTATATTTGATGACTTATGTTATTAAATAACAATAGATCATGAAAACTTTTATTCTCTCTGCATTTTTCCTAATCATGATGGCTGGCAATGCAATGGGCCAATTGGATTCTACCCTAAGGTGGATTTTTCAAAATGATACCTGCCACTATCAGACCAAAAACAAGAAATTCAAATTAAAGTTTGGCGGAAGAATTTTTGCAGATGCTGCCTACTACATTGAAGACAAAACCGAATTGGAGAGCGGTGGGGAGATTAGAGATCTTAGGTTACGCCTGGATCTTTCCTATGCTAAAAAATGGAGTGCCAGTATTAATGTTGATTTCTCGGAGATGGAATCTGAGATGAAGGATACTTACATTCGATACGACATCAATTCGAAAAGTTTTCTTCGGGGAGGATATTTTTATGAACCATTTGGGATTGAGCAAACAGAAAGTACCAATTCAACGCGATTTATGCATGTGGCAAGCACAGTTGAGGCATTAAGACCGGGACGAAATATTGGGGTTGAATACAAACGATGGGATGACTTCTATTATGTTGGAGCAGGTGTTTTTGGCGATTTGGAGTTTAATGAGGAGGAATACTCTCCTTACTATTACTATTGGGGTTTTAGTAATCGTGATGATGATGACAATGAAATATCAGTAAGTAGATATGGTATATCTGCTCGTGCTGTGGTACTGCCCGTGTTATCGAGCTGGAGTATATTGCATATTGGTGCTTCGGGAAACTATTGGGTAGAGGATAAGGAAGACAGAACGCTTCGATTCCAATCCAGAGCTGCCACTCATATTGAAAATGATAGACTCATTGGTTTAGAGGTAGAACACATCAAATCTCAAATGATGTATGGATTGGAATTGATCTGTACAAGTGGAGATTTATTGGTTCAAACCGAATTGATTAAAAAGAAAGTATACAGAGAGTCGAATTACGATGACTACACTGCCGAAGGATGGTATGTTCAATTTGGATATATCCTAAAAGGGAACAGTTACAAGTACAACAGGCAGTCGGCTCGTATATTTCAACCAGGCAAAGGAACAATTGAACTTGTTGCCCGCTATAACGAAACTGATTTAAACGATTCTGGAGTTTATAATTTTAAGGGAATGGGAGGAAGACAAAGAGACTATTCCCTTGGTGCTAACTGGTATATTAGTAGAAACGTACTGATGAGGTTGAACTATACTAAAGTAGATTTGGATCGATATGCGATGAATGGAGAAGAGAGTATCCATATGATACAATCAAGGCTACAATATTCTTTCTAAAAAATGAGATGATGCAAAATACAAAGGTCGATTTAAACAATCGGCCTTTTGCTGTTTTCAGCCAAGCGTTAGTCCATTGTAATTGTATATCTTTGCTAAATGGATAAATTACAAGCCGAACAGGAAAAAGAATTTATTAAGAAAATTTTTATCGATGAAATTGGTCGATTGCAGAGTGAGGGATTCCATTTCTTTTCATTTATCATGATGGGTCAGGCCATTGAAGCCTTGGGATGTTTTCTCGATAATAAACCACTGAAAGCACGTGCCCAATCGTCAAAAAGATTCTCAAAATCGCTGAATATCTTAATGGGCAACGATTACCGAAAAGTGAACAAAGATCATTGGTTATACGATAGGTTGCGAAACCAGCTGACTCATTCATTCGTTCCAAGTAAGTCTTTACTATTATGTTCGCGCGCAAATCAGCCCGAAGCAGAGCATCTTGAATGGTTAGATGACAGGTTGGTGCTAGTGGCTGAAGAGATGTATGAAGATTTGGTAAAAGGCTGTAATAAATTATTTGGCATGATTGATAAAGGAAAAGTGCCACTGAAGAAAATTGCTGCATCGCCCGAAGAATTGGGCATTAAATAAAAGTATGAATAGAATAAATCAAGTTATAATCCTTGGTGCAGGTAACCTGGCTACCCAACTGGCCATTGCACTGAATGATGCTGGTGTAGATATTTTGCAAATTTATAGCAGAACAAAAGAATCGGCTTCGGCTTTGGCCCAAAGGGTAAATGCAAATCCGGTAACGGAACTGAATAAAATTCAAAAAAATGCCGACCTCTATATTTTTGCTTTAAGTGATAAGGCATTACAGCCTGTATTGGATCAATTAGCAATTCCAATCGGAAATGTAGTACACACCGCCGGAAGTATTCCAATGGATGTATTCGAGAACTACTCCGAAAACTACGGGGTATTTTACCCTTTGCAAACCTTCTCGAAAAATCGGAAAGTAGATTTTTCTAAAATTCCGATTTGTATTGAAGCCAATAGCGAATATTTTCAGGAAGATTTGTTTCAATTGGGAGAGAGGATTTCTGACAACCTGCATGAAATCAATTCAGAACAGCGTAAGCAGCTTCATCTGTCTGCGGTGTTCACTTGTAATTTTGCCAATCACATGTACAGCATAGGTCAAAAATTACTTGCTCAAAAAGAGGTTGATTTTGACCTTTTGAAACCATTAATTGAAGAAACGGCGGCAAAAGTACAGGAGATGGATCCAGTTTCGGCTCAAACGGGACCTGCAGTTCGTTTCGATGAAGAAATCATGACAAAGCATGAGAATGAGCTAAAAGATATACCTGATTTTCAAAAATTGTATAGATTTGTCAGTGAAAGCATTTTTAAGATGCACTCAAACAAAAAATAGAATTACTTATACACAAAAAAATGGCGTTTTTTAAAGAAGATTTAATGAAAGTTAAAGCTTTCATTTTTGATGTTGATGGAGTATTATCGAATGAATGTATTGTGATTGATTCAAGTGGAGAAATGCTTCGCACTGCCAATACAAAGGATGGATATGCCATTCAATATGCAATCAAAAAAGGATATCCGGTTGCCATTATAACAGGAGGAGTTTCTGATGCGGTTGAAAAAAGATACCGTGGTCTTGGTGTGAAGGATATTTACATGGCATCAAAAAATAAAATCAAGGATTTTGAAGATTTTATTTCAAAACATGATTTAAACCCTGATCATATCATGTATATGGGAGACGATTTGCCAGATTTTGAGGTGATGAAAAGAATTGGAGTTCCTACCTGTCCGGCCAATGCTGTTGAGCAAATAAAAGCCATTTCAAACTACATTTCGGATAAAGATGGAGGATTTGGATGTGTGCGCGATGTAATTGAACAGGTATTAAGAGCCCACAGCAAATGGTACGAGTCTGATACAAATATTCAAAGCATATAAAATCAAAAGAGATGAATAAATATCTGAAACTCATTCGTTTCCCCAATTTATTGATTATTGCTTTGGTGCAATATGTAATGCGTTATTTTATTATACAGCCCATTTTGGGAATCAACAGAATAAAACTACAGTTTTCAGATATAGATTTTGCCATATTGGTTTTGGCTACTGTGTGTATGGCCGCAGCTGGTTATATCATCAACGATTATTTCGATACAAAGGCCGATCGCTTTAATAAAAAAGATGTAATTGTAGGAAGAAAAATAACCCGAAGAATTTCTTTGGCTTTGCACCAGGTATTCACCGGGCTTTCAATTTTGCTTGGCGGATATGTTTCTTATAAAGTAGGGCATTGGCAATTTGTTTTTATCTTTTTTATGGCTGGCGGCTTACTTTGGTTTTATTCTACATCCTATAAGTATTACTTTCTTTTGGGAAGTGTGCTAATGGCAATGATTGTTGCCGCAATACCATTATTGGTTGTGATCTACGAAATTCCGCCCTTAAACAAGACCTATGCTGACGTGTTGATGGCTTCCAAAACCAACTTTAACTACCTGTTGTATTGGGTTGGAGCTTTTTCGTTTTTCTCCTTTTTTGGTGTTTTAATTGGTCAGTTTATTAGAGATATACTTTCGCTTAAAGGCGATAGGGAAATTAAAAGGCAAAGTTTACCTGTCGTAATTGGCCTAAAATGGACAAAAGTTGCAATTGTAAGTTTGATTGTATTTTTATCGGCTTCGGTGTTTGGTGTATGGTATCAGTTTCTGAATGCTCCTGTCGATAAAATCACGCCTTGGTACTTCGCCATATTAATAATCCTTCCATTGCTTTTATTAATTTATCAGGTAGTTAAATTTAAAGAAGGAGAATTATTTAAACTGGGTAAATTTTTATTGCGTTTTGCCTTTTTAGCAGGTATATCCTATGCTTTTGTAGTAAACTATATCATTAATCAATTGTAATTGATTAAGGCATTGGTAGTCTCTATCAATCAAATCAAATGAGGGTGAATTCATAATTCATCATTAATAATTTATAATTAAGAAAGAACAATGTTGAATAATCTTAAAGATTATCATATCATATTAGCCTCTCAATCACCTCGAAGGCACCAGATGTTGAAAGAGTTGGGATTGGAATTTGAAATCAGAACAAAGGAAGTTGAAGAGCTATATCCTGATGGTTTATCGCCAGAAGAGATTCCTGTTTACCTGGCAGAATTAAAAGCTTCTGCTTTTGAATCGGATTTTACAAATAACGAATTGGTAATAACAGCCGATACCATTGTGTGTGTGGATGATTGGATTTTGGGCAAACCGAAAGACAGGGAAGATGCCTGCAAAATGTTGCGAGCATTGTCTGGACGATCGCACCAGGTAATTAGTGGCGTTTGTTTGAAAAGCAAGAGTAAAAAAGTAAGTTTTGCAACCACAACAAATGTTCATTTTAAAGAATTATCGCAAGAAGAAATAGATTATTACATCGATAATTATAAACCATTCGATAAGGCGGGAGCTTACGGCATACAGGAATGGATTGGATTTATAGGAATTGATGGAATAGAAGGATCTTATTTTAATGTTGTAGGCTTGCCAATACAACGACTATATGAAGAATTATCAAAATTCTAATGAATGATTATTTATAACTCATAATTTATAATTTAAACACAACCATAAACGATGACTAGAAAATTTAAATTGATTTTATTGGTAGCCATTCTACTAATTGGATCAAATGTAAGAGCGGATGAGGGAATGTGGATTCCAATGCTTTTAAAGAAATACAACATTGAAGACATGCAGAAAGCTGGTTTCAAGCTGACTGCTGAAGATATTTACGAAGTTAACCAGGCATGTTTAAAAGATGCCGTGGTTGGTTTGGGTAGAGAGGGAAGACCTTTCCGCCATTTCTGTACCGGAGAATTGGTTTCTGATGAGGGCTTGATGATTACAAACCACCATTGTGGATATGGAGCAATTCAATCGCACTCTACTCTTGAACGTGACTATTTGAAAGATGGTTTTTGGGCAATGAGCCGCGAGGAAGAATTGGCAAATGAAGGAATTACTGCTTCATTTTTAATTCGTATGGCCGATGTTACCGATAAAGTATTGGATGGTGTAACTGAAGACATGAAAGAAGCTGATCGTCAGAAATTAATTAAAAAACACATTAAGGCAATTGTTGAGGATGCTGAGAAAGATACCCATTACAGAGCAAGTGTAAAGGCATATTTTAATGGCAATCAGTACTTCATGGCGGTTTACGAAATTTTTAAAGATGTTCGTTTGGTAGGTGCTCCTCCTTCGGCAATTGGAAAATTTGGTGGCGATACCGACAACTGGATGTGGCCACGTCATACAGGTGACTTCTCTATGTTTAGAATTTACGCTGGCAAGGACAATAAGCCTGCATCTTATGCGAAAGATAATGTACCATTGAAGCCAAAGCAATCCTTCAAAATTTCATTGAAAGGTGTAAATCAGGATGATTTTACAATGGTATTTGGTTATCCTGGTACAACTACAGAGTACCTTACATCATATGCTCTGAAAATGATGACAGAGGTGGACAACCCACACAAAATCAAAATCAGAACCAAGAAATTGGATTTGATGCGTGCAGATATGGATGCTTCTCCATTGGTGAGAATTCAATATTCGGCCAAATATGCAGGTGTGGCTAACTCATGGAAAAGATGGCAAGGTGAAATCAAAGGATTGAAGCGATTGAACGCCATTGAGAAGAAAGAAGCACTTGAAGCGAAATTTGAAGAGTGGGCGAACTCTACTCCTGAATTAAAGAAAAAGTATGCTGGTATCCTTTCTAAAATGAAAGCCTATTATGCAGAGGTTACTCCTCTTAGTTTGGCAAGAGATTATGCTATGGAAGCTGGATTCAGAGGTGCTGAAACTGTAGGATTGGCAGGTAAGTTTAAGAATTTGTCAACCTTTAAAAAAGAAGACGCAGACAAGGTTCAGCCAGAGGTTGAGAAGCTAAAAAAAGATGCTGTTAAGTTCTATAAGAATTTTAACTTACCAACAGAGAAGAAGTTGTTGGCAGCTACCTTAAAAATGTATAACGATAATATTTCTGATGAATTCTTACCAGAGGAAATCAAGAATATCAAACTTAAATACAAAGGCGATTTTGAAGCTTATGCTGAAAAAGCTTTCGCGAAATCAATTTTTGCAAACCAGGAAAAGTTGGAACAATTCCTTAATAACTATAAGCCATCTCAGGCTAAGAAGTTGAGCAAAGATCCTGTATTTGTATTGTCTAATAGTATTTCATTCCTTTACGGTTCGAAAATTGCTCCTGCTTATGGCAAAATCATGAATCAGATTGATAAGCTACAGCGCACCTATATGGCAGGTTTAATGGAAATGCAACCAGAGAAAGTATTCTATCCTGATGCAAATTCTACTTTCCGTGTTCATTACGGTAAAGTATCAGGTTACAAGGCAAGAAATGCCGTTCAATATGAGCACTACACTACTCTAGAAGGAATCATTGAAAAAGACAATCCTGAAATTTTTGACTACGATGTGCCTCAAAAATTAAGAGACCTGTACAAATCGAAAGATTTTGGTGACTATGCAAATGAAAAAGGTGAAATGCCAGTTTGTTTTGCGGCAACCAACCACACTACAGGAGGTAATTCAGGAAGCCCGGTTCTAAATGCAAATGGAGAGCTTATTGGCTTAAATTTCGACCGTGCCTGGGAAGGTGTTATGTCTGACCTGATGTACGATCCTGAGATCTGTAGAAACGTATCTCTTGACATTCGTTACGTGCTATTCATTGTTGATAAATTTGCAGGTGCAGGCTACCTGTTGGATGAAATGAATATCGTGAAATAAAAACGTGGAATAGATTCACATTACAATAAAAAAAAGGAATTACTGATTTAGGTAATTCCTTTTTTATTGATAATTAAACAGGCCTGAAAAGAGTAAAATAGAGTTGATGTTGTATGTGGCCTGCTTTCTTTAACTTCTTTTAAAGTTAACAATTCACACGAGAAAACAATGCTTTTTGGAGCTTCTTCTTTGCAAGAAAAAATGGCTGTTTTAACAGATTTTCCCTAACTAGTTGCAAGGCAGGTAGTAATCTTTTAAAGGGTTGATAAAAAGAATTGGGTTTTTCTTTCTGCGCAGGTATTTTTTAATCTCTGGAGGACCAAAATACTTATTCAGTAATCCGTCATTCTTCTGCGAAAGCAACACCATCAAATCGGAATCGTATTGTTCCGAGAAAGAATAGGCATCCTGTCTTAACCAATTGCTACTCCTCAATGACTTTTCAATTTTATAGTCAAAATTGAATTGTTCATACATTCTTTTGGTAAATATTAGTGTGGCTTTGATTTTTTTTCTGGCACCTTCTGCTTTATGAGTAGCGGCAAAAAGATGGATTACTGCCTGGTTGAACCTTCCGAAATAACTTGCCCAAATCATTTTCTCCTTTGTTTCTCGCTTAAAATCAACCGGAACGGTGATGTTTTGATACCTGCAATGTTCATCGGTGTGTTCTCCAATAAGTATGCTGGGAATACGCGCCCTGTATAAATACCTAAAAACCTCGCTTCTTTTGAATGATGACAAAGATCCTTTTGGGAATTCTGTAACGATAAAGATGGCTTCAAGCTGTTTTATGGTATTGTTGGGCTCAACCGAAAGATTGCCAAAATTCACCATTTGGTATGTAATTTTCTCGCTATTTAGTTCGTCGATAAGCTCAAAAGGAAGTTCCTGACCATTATTTCTTGAGGGAATACTTACAAAAGCTACATGTGCTTTAAATATCGAAGCCAGCTTAAAAGCATGTACTATTGCCTTTCTAATGTGATTGTTATCTTGAATAAAAACAAGGATATGTTGTGTTTTTCGCCCCATTAATTAAAGAAATAAATTGCTAAATAAGCAGAATGAACCTCTGCCTACGACGAATATACTTAAAAAAATGATCTATTCTCATCCGAAAATGAGATAATCGGCTTGTCTTAATTTTTTGTAATATTTAGAATTATTATCGTGAAAATTAGGGCAGTATTTTTATTTAGAATCGATAGTTAAATTCATGTTATTTAGACTAATTATGTATTTGATCTAAATAGCGCTATTCCTTTATATATCATTTATTAATATACCTCAAATTCTTATCTTAGTGCCGTTAAGAAAGAGTAGAAAGATAAACATAACTTAATACTGCGATAATGGTGAAAGTGGCAGATGTGGTTGATAAACTTAATGCACGTGTTATTTGTGGAGAGTGTGATTTAAACCAGGAAGTTCAATTTGGATTCGCTTCAGATTTAATGAGTGACGTACTAACAATAGATACAGAAAATCTTCTTTTAATAACAGGTTTGAATAATCTGCAGACCATTCGTACATCGGAAATGTCTGACATTTCTTTCATTTTGTTTGTAAGAGACAAGAAAGTAAGTGAAGAAATGAAGCAATTGGCATGTGAAAACGAGATGACTTTAATTGAGTGTGGACATTCAATGTTTAGAGCATGTTCTGCTCTGAATGATATTGGTTTAAAGCCTGTATATTAATAAGGGGAGAATGGAATTTAAATTTGGAATAGAAGGCGGTAATTTTTCTAAGGCAGGATCAGCTTCAAGTGAAGTAAAAAAGATTCTGAAGCAGTTAAATGTAAATCCAAAAATTATAAAAAGAACTGTTGTTTCCTTGTATGAGGCCGAGGTAAATGTTGTGGCTCATGCCTTCGAAGGAAACATGAATGTAGAAATCGATCCTGAAAAAATCGTTGTTAAGATTGAAGACAAAGGGCCAGGTATCCCGGATATCAATCAGGCAATGCAGGAGGGATATTCTACAGCTACTCCACAAGTGCGCGAAATGGGATTTGGAGCTGGTATGGGACTTCCAAACATTAAACGCAATTCCGATCAAATGAACATTAGCAGTACAGTTGATGTTGGAACACAAGTTGAAATTATAAATTATTTGAGCTAGTAGAATGGAGCAAGTTCATTTTTATCACGCATTAAAAGTAGTTGACGAAGTGTGTATTGGATGTACGCACTGCATGAACGTGTGCCCAACTGCCGCTATACGTGTTAAAAATGGTACTGCAGATATCAATAAAAATGCCTGTGTTGATTGCGGAGAGTGCCTTAAAGCCTGTCCGGTAAATGCAATCATTGTTGAGCAGGATGATTTTACTCAAATCTTTAATTACAAACAAAGAGTTGCACTATTGCCAACGGTTTTATTAGGACAGTTTCCTGATGATGTTTCGGAAGTGCAAATTTACAACGAGATTAAAGATCTGGGATTTACCCATGTATTCGAAGTAGACGGAGCTGTGGATGTACTGATTGATTCGACAAAGAAATACATGCACAAGCACTACCAGGAAAGGCCATTTATTTCAAGCTTTTGCCCTGCTATCGTAAGGTTAATACAGGTTAAATTCCCCGCTTTGGTTGATCATATCATTCAGTTAAAACCTGTAATTGATATATCAGCCCAGTTTTATCGTAAGAAGTTAGAAGATAAAGGTTATAAACAAGAAGAAATAGGGATATTTTATGTAACTCCTTGTGCTGCTAAAATTGCTGCTGTAAAGAGTCCTGTTGGAGAAGAGGTTTCACTGATTGATGGTGTAATCAATATGGATTTCATTTACAATAAGGTGTTGTTGAGTATCAAAAACAACAAAAAGGAGACAAAGAAATATCCTGAGAACATACACATGTCGCGCAGAAGCATTGGCTGGACATTAACTAATGGTGAAGCAGCGAGATATTCGGGACGTTGTTTGGCAATCGATGAGATCCATAACGTAATTGAAGTGTTGGAAAAATTAGAGAACGAGGAGATCACTGATGTAGATTTCCTTGAACTTCGCGCTTGTGACCATTCATGTGCAGGAGGTGTTTTGGCAACGGAGAATCGTTTTTTGGCCATTGAAAGATTGAGAAAACGAGCCGCCTGGTATCATAGGAATAAGCCAATGATTTTGCCAGAAAGAGAGATTGACCTGTACAAATCATATTTACAGGAAAATATTTCAATTAATAAAGTGGAACCACGATCGATACTTAGTTTAGATGAGGATATGATGGTGGCCATGAAGAAGATGAAGAAAATAAATCGCATTATGAAAGTTTTACCCGGAATCGATTGTGGAGCCTGTGGAGCACCACGATGTCAGGCTTTGGCCGAAGATGTGGTTCAGGGAAATGCTAAAATGACTCAATGTGTTTTTCTTCAAAAAATGTTGACCAAAGAAGGTCTGATTTCACCAAATGAATCTTTTGATATTTCGGAAGACACATGGGGAAAAAGCAGGTTTGAGAAAAAGAAACTAAACGGATAGATCATGACAGTACAAGATATAGTTGAAAAATTAGGATTGAAAGTTTGTTCGGGAGCAAATGGATTGAATCGTGAAATTGAAGGAGGTTATACTTCGGATTTATTAAGCGATGTAATGGGAAATGCTGATGAAAACCACATTTGGGTGACATTGCAAACGCATAAGAACATTATGGCCATTGCTTCATTAAAAGAACTGGCTGCTATTGTTTTGGTGAAAGGATATGAACCTGAAGAAGATGCAGCTGAGCAAAGCAATGAGGAAGGAATTCCAATCTTATCTTCGGAAGAAGAAGCATTTGAACTAACTGGAAAGTTATTTGAAATTATAAATCAGGCAAAGTAGAATGAAGAAATATCGGGCAGATTTGCATACGCACACTGTTTTATCTCCCTGTGGTGACCTGGAGATGAGCCCGGTAAATATTGTTCAAAAAGCCAAAGAACGTGGAATTGACATATTGGGAATAACGGACCACAATTCAACCTTACATGCACCGCTTATTAAGGAATTGGCTGCAAAGGAAGGAATTATGGTTCTGATGGGAGCCGAGGTAACCACCAAAGAGGAAGCGCATTGCTTGTGCTTTTTCGAGGATGAGGATAAACTTTCGGAATTTCAGGAATACCTCAATCAGCATTTGCCCAAAATACCTAATGATGAAAATAAATTCGGATATCAGGTAGTGGTAAATGAGAAAGAAGAGATTGTAGATGAAATAGAATGTCTCTTAATATCAGGATTGAATCAGAGTATTGAGAAAATAGAAAGTAAAGTTCATGAATTAAATGGACTGTTCATTCCGGCTCATATTAATAAAATGATGAACAGCATCATTAGTCAGTTAGGCTTTTTGCCGCCCGATTTGAATGTTGATGCCTTGGAACTTTCGCATCATGTAACAAAAGAGGAGTTCCTAAAAAAGAATAAGTATTTGAGCAAATACAGCTTTATTAAAAGTTCGGATGCTCATTATGTAGAAAATATAGGAAATGCCTGGACAAACTTCTTTATGGAAGATTTAAGTTTCGAGGAAGTGAGAAAGGCATTAAGGTCGGAAGAGGGCCGAAAAATTGAAATAGAAGAATGAAAGATTTGTCGATGCATATTATGGATATTATCCAGAATTCGGTAAGAGCCGAAGCATCTTTGGTTGAATTGAAAATTAAGGAAAGTGTAAAAGACGACCTGTTTTCAATTGCAATAAAAGATAATGGCTTTGGAATGTCCGAAGAGGTATTGGCAAAAGCCATTGATCCATTTTTTACTACCAGAACAACCCGAAAGGTTGGTTTGGGCTTGTCATTGCTAAAGCAAAATGCAGAAATGACAGGAGGGAAAATGGAGATTAGTTCGAAAGAAGGAGTTGGGACTGAGTTGGAAGCAATTTTTTCTCACAAACACCTTGATCGACCTAGCTTAGGAGACATTGCAGGAACCATGGTTTTGTTGGTGGGTGCAAATCCCGAGATGGACTTTTTTTATCAGCATATCACCGACGAAGGAGAGTATGTTTTTGATACAAAAGAAGTAAAAGAAGTTTTGGATGGTATGCCGGTTTCAGATCCGAATATCATGCAATACTTGAAGGAAATGATTAAAGAGAACCTAAACACATTATAATATAGATAATTAAATTCTAACCTTTAATAATTTGAGATTATGGCAAAAGTTAAATCCCTTGCAGATCTGAAGAAGATAAAAGAAGAGCTGCATGCAAAGATGGATCTTAGGGAGAAGAGCAACGATCCGGAAGCTCAGGTGCAGATTAAAGTTGGTATGGCAACTTGTGGTATCGCATCGGGAGCAAAAGAGGTAATGGAGTTTCTAATTGAAGCTACAGCCAAAAGAGGTATTAGTACAATTGTAACTCAAACAGGTTGTATGGGATACTGTTATGCAGAACCTACTATCGAAGTTACAATTCCAGGTAAAGAGCCTGTTGTTTTTGGAGATGTTGATCTTAAAAAAGCTGATGAAGTGATTGAAAAATACATCAAACAAGGCGAATTGGTAGACGGCATTATTCCTGTTAACTACAAAACTATTGACAACTAACAAAAGAAAACGCAATTATGGAAAAGTATAAAATGCATATTCTTATTTGTGGCGGTACAGGATGTCGTGCATCTGCAAGTGAGGCTATTCAAAATAATCTACAGGACGCTCTAAAAGCGAAAGGGCTTGAAGAAGAAGTTCAGGTAGTAATGACAGGTTGCTTTGGATTTTGTGAGAAAGGACCTATCGTAAAAATTCTTCCTGATAATACCTTCTACATTGAGGTGAAGCCTGAAGATGCAGAAGAACTTGTAGAAGAACACATCGTTAAAGGTCGTAAGGTAATGCGTTTGCTTTACACCGATCCTGATAAAAAGGAAGTGATTAGTGATTCTAAAAACATGGGTTTCTATAAGAAGCAGATTCGTATCGCGTTGCGTAACTGTGGTTTTATTAACCCTGAAAATATTGACGAATACATTGCTACTGAAGGTTATGCAGCCCTTGGTAAATGTTTGTCAGAAATGACTCCTCAGTCAGTAATTAATGAAATTAAAGAATCTGGTCTTCGTGGACGAGGAGGTGGAGGTTTCCCAACTGGTTTGAAGTGGGAATTTGCATCTAAAAATGACGCCGATCAGAAATACGTGGTTTGTAATGCCGATGAGGGTGACCCAGGAGCATTTATGGACCGTTCTATCCTTGAGGGAGATCCACACTCTGTGTTGGAAGCTATGGCAATTTGTGGTTACACAATGGGTGCAGATAAAGGTTTAATCTATATCCGTGCTGAGTATCCTCTTGCGATTGATCGTTTGAAAGTAGCTATTAAACAAGCCAGAGAATACGGTTTGTTAGGTAACGACATTATGGGTTCAGGTTTCAACTTCGATGTTGAAATGCGTTATGGAGCTGGTGCTTTCGTATGTGGTGAGGAAACTGCTTTGATCCACTCTATGGAAGGTCTTCGTGGTGAGCCAACTGTAAAGCCTCCATTCCCAGCTGAGTCTGGTTACAACGGAAAACCTACAAACGTGAACAATGTTGAAACATTTGCGAACATTCCGGTTATCATTAACAAAGGTGCAAACTGGTTCAACAAAATTGGTACTGAAAAATCTACAGGAACAAAAGTATTTGCTCTTGCAGGTAAAATCAATAACGTTGGTTTGATCGAGGTTCCAATGGGTACTACTCTTCGCGAAGTAATTTACGAAATTGGTGGTGGTATCAAAGATGGAAAGAAATTTAAGGCGGTTCAAACCGGTGGTCCATCAGGTGGTTGTTTAACTGAAGCACACCTTGATACTCCAATCGATTTTGATAACCTTCTTGCTGTAGGTTCTATGATGGGATCGGGTGGTATGATCGTAATGGATGAAGATGACTGTATGGTTTCTGTTGCGAAATTCTACCTTGACTTTACTGTAGAAGAATCATGTGGTAAGTGTACTCCATGTCGTGTAGGTAACAAGCGTTTGTACGAATTGTTGGATAAAATTACCGAAGGAAAAGGTACGAAAGAAGATCTTGACTTGTTAAGAAACTTAAGTACTGTAATTAAAGATACTTCTCTTTGTGGTTTAGGACAGACTTCACCAAACCCTGTTCTTTCTACAATCGAAAACTTCTATGATGAGTATATCGCTCACGTTGAGGAACACAAATGTCCATCTGGTCAGTGTAAGGCATTAATGCAGTATGTAATTGATCCTGAGCTTTGTGTTGGATGTACTCTTTGTGCTCGCAACTGTCCGGTTGATTGTATTGCCGGAGATCGTAAGGAAGCTCACATTATCGATACCGCTAAGTGTATCAAGTGTGGTGCTTGTATGGAGAAATGTAAGTTTAATGCGATTAGCATTCAGTAAGGAGGATCTTAAAATGGAAAAAATGATCAAATTAACCATTGATAATAAACAAATAGAAGTACCTCAGGGAACTACTATTTATGAAGCTGCAAAGCAGTTAGGAATCGAAATCCCAACGCTTTGTTATATGCACTTGGGTGATATGGGCATTGAACACAAGCCTGGCGGATGTCGAATTTGTGTTGTTGAGGTTGAAGGACGTCGTAACTTAGCGCCTTCTTGTAACTCAAAATGTGAAGAAGGAATGGTGATTAATACTCACAACATGAGAGTATTAAATGCACGTAAAACTGTAATGGAGTTGATGCTTTCTGATCACCCATTCGATTGTTTGGTTTGTGCTAAATCAGGTAACTGTGATTTACAGACTATGGCACACCAGTTTGGCGTTCGCGAATTACACTACAAAGGTGAGCAATCAACTTACAAGGTAGATTACTCTCCATCTATTATCCGTGATATGGATAAGTGTATCATGTGTCGTCGTTGTGAAACCATGTGTAACGATGTACAAACTGTAGGTGCACTTTCTGCTGTAAACAGAGGTTTTGAATCTGTAGTAGCTCCGGCTTTCGAAATGGATTTGGAGAAATCAACTTGTACGTACTGTGGTCAGTGTGTGGCAGTATGTCCAACTGGTGCATTAACAGAGAAAGATCACACAAACCAGTTGATTAGAGACCTTGCTGATCCTAAGAAAACTGTTGTAGTTCAAACTGCTCCTGCTGTTCGTGCTGCTTTAGGTGAAGAATTCGGAATGGATGCTGGTACTTTGGTAACTGGTAAAATGGTTTCCGCACTACGCAGTTTAGGTTTCGATAAAGTATTCGATACTGATTTTGCTGCCGACCTTACAATTATGGAGGAAGGAACTGAGTTGCTAGAGCGTTTACAGAAGCATCTTGATGGAGATAAGGACGTAAAACTTCCTATCTTAACTTCATGTTGTCCGGGTTGGGTGAACTTCTTCGAGCACCATTTCCCAGATATGAAGGATATCCCTTCTACAGCTCGTTCTCCACAGCAGATGTTTGGTCCTATTGCTAAGAACTATTTGGCGAAGCAAATGGGTATCAAACGTGAAGATATGATCGTTGTTTCTATCATGCCTTGTTTGGCTAAGAAATACGAGTGTCAGCGCGATGAGTTCAAGGTTGATGGAGATCCAGATGTAAACTACTCGATCTCAACTCGTGAGTTAGCCAACTTGATTAAGCAAGCAAACATGGACCTAAGCACTATGGCTGATGAAGATTTTGATAATCCTTTAGGAGAGTCAACAGGTGCTGGTGTTATTTTTGGTGCTACAGGTGGTGTAATCGAAGCTGCAGCTCGTACTGCATACGAAGTTTACACTGGTAAAACTCTTGAAAAAGTTGATTTTGAAGCTTTACGTGGCATGGATGGTATCCGTAGCGCAACTGTAGATTTCGATGGTCTTCCAATTAATATTGGTATTGCTCACGGTCTTGGAAACGCTCGTAAACTTCTTGAAGATATCCGTGATGGTAAATCAGAATATCATGCAATCGAAATTATGGCTTGTCCTGGTGGTTGTATTGGTGGTGGTGGTCAGCCATTGCACCATGGCGATTCTTCAATTCTGAAGAAACGTGCAGCTGCTCTTTATCGTGAAGATGAAGGTAAGGCAATCCGTAAATCGCACGAGAACCCATACATCATTAAACTGTATGAAGAGTTCTTGGGTAAGCCATGTAGTGAATTATCTCATAAACTGTTACATACTCATTATTTCGATAAGAGTAACGAAATCGAGATTGAATAAATTATTTTGAACCATCGGGATTTTAAAATCCAATTAATATAAGGAGTTTATATTATGGCAAAAATTAAATTAGCAAAATCCAAAGTTGATACACTTGTGGAGATTTGCAAATCATTTGATAATGATGGAGCCGAGTTGATTAATGTACTTCACAAGGCTCAAGAGACATTTGGTTACCTGCCTGCAGAGGTTCAGGAAATCATTGCTCGTGAATTGAACGTTTCTGTTGCTCATGTTTATGGTGTAGTAACATTTTACTCATTCTTCTCTATGGTACCAAAAGGGGAGTTCCCAATTTCTATCTGTATGGGAACCGCTTGTTATGTAAGAGGTGCTGAGAAAGTTTTAGAAGAGTTTAAGCGTTTATTAGATGTTCCTGTGGGTGAAACTACAGAGGATGGAAAATTCTCTATTAGCTGTCTTCGTTGTGTTGGAGCTTGTGGTTTAGCACCTGTTGTTACCATTGGAGAGCGCGTTTATGGACGTGTTGCTGCTGGTGATGTAGCAGATATCATCAAAGAGTATCAATCGTAAATTACTGAATTGATATATCCTAAAACCTCCGGCATTGTGTCGGAGGTTTTTTTGTTAACGTTTATTAACAAGTAAAAGTTAAAACTTGTTAAATATGTCGGATAATACAAGGCAAATACACTACTTTTTTGGCTGCTTTTAGGCTTAAATAGTGCACAAAATATGTATCCCTATACATGATGTAAAAGAGGTTAAATTGGTGTTGTAAGCAGTTTTCTGCCATTGGGAATAAGGAATAAGGAATAATGAATTGAAGCAGATCTGATGTGCACTTCATTTCCATGTGGGCATAAAAAAAAGCCGTTTCGTAAAGAAACGGCTTTTCTGATCTTATAGATTATTTTCTAGTTGTCATTATCATCTTCATCCATTGTTGGGTTGAATTCCCAGGTATCATCAAAATATGCACCTGAACCAACAACAGTACCAGTAGTAACAAAACCTCTATTGTTCAAGCTAAATGCAACAGCATCTTCTCTTGACGCAACTTCATCTTCCAAAGAAGTTTTCTCATCCCAATCATCTCTTGTTGGATCGTACTCCCAAACTTCTCTTGATAATCCAGAGTTTCTACCTGTAGCAATGTAACCTTTACCGTTAATTACAAAAGAAATAGCTTGAGAACGCTGAACGTCTTCCCAATTGTTATCATCGTCAAGATCTTCTTTTCTTGTCCATCCGTTTGAATTTTCACTTACTTTAGTTGGGTCGTACTCCCAAACATACTTTAAGCTATTTTCACCAGAAACAATGTATGCTTTGTCGCTAATTACAAATACAGTAGAGTTCTTTGATTTTTCACCGTCGAAGGCAATCTTAGTCCAAGAACCATCAAATTTGTAAAAGTCCTTAAGGTTGTTTCTGTCTTCACCTTCCTGGAAACCGTATCCTGTTCCAACGTAACCAATGCCTTGAATTGTAAATGCAACTGCACCTTGTCTTGCTGAAGGACCATTAGTCATGTCAATCGCAGTAGGATTCCATGTGTCTGTAGCTGGATCGAATTCGTAGAAATCATCAAGTCTCTCATCGTCATCATCAACACCAAGTCCAACATAAACTTTACCGTTAGCTTCAAAAGCTACAGCTTCTCTTCTTGGAACACCAGGGAATTCGCTTGCAATTCTACTCCAACCATCCTGAAGGCTGTATTTGTAAAAAGTTTTTAAGGCATCCTTTCCATCATAACCTGTACCAACGTAAGCGTAATCACCAATAACAAAGCTTACAGCACCGCTTCTAGCACGTCCTTCGAAAGAAGAGCTTTTAATCCAGTTACCTACTAAATCATTATCGCTACCACAGCTGGTAAAAAAGAGAGATAATGCAAATAATACTATTAATAATCGTTGTTTCATTTGTTATGATTTTATCAATTAAATTTAAATTTTTCTAGAACTGTTTAAGTGATCCTATTTTATGTAGACGACAAATATAAAATAAAAATCCATAAGATCATTTTTAGACAGTAAAAATAAGCGCCATTTAACAATTTTTACCAATTACAGAATTAATTAGATAGTCTAGATATTTTATTTATATTTGTGCGTTATCCAAATTTTTGAGAAGGGCTATATTGTAATCATAATTATATCTTTGCTCTTATATTAATATGATTAGTACCTTAAATGATGAGAATGAGAACAATCAATGTACTTTTATTTATTTCTATACTAACTTTTTTTATTAGCTGTAACTCTGATAGCTATGAGGAACATGAAATCGGAGATAATCTGATTGATCAAACAACGGATGTTTCCCTGGTAGATACTTTCTCGATTGAGAGTTCCACTGTTATTATGGATTCTGTGATTACTTCTGGCTATACTTCGGCTACTCTAGGAAGGTATGATGATGAATATTTAGGAGATGTAAAGTCTGAGTACTATGGGGTACTAAGTTTAAATGGAGCTTTTAATAGAAGTTCGATTGATGGTTCGGTTGAAGATGTGCCGATTCGTTTCGATTCATTGGTATTTATTGCTTATCCTAGCGGTGAGTACTACGGAGACACATTGCAAACACAAAGAGTGATTATTAATCGTATTAATGAGGATATAGAATTGCCCGATAATGAATTTTCTTTTTTCGGTCATTCTAGCTTTACTTATGACAGCGAGCCTCTTTTAGATGCTGAGTTTGAATTAAACCCTATAAAGCAATCGGAATACAATGCAGATATCGATGCGCATAAAGAGGATTATTATGGGGAATATTTTGGAGAAGGTATCTTTATTAAAATGGAGAGCGCTGAAGCAATTGCTTTAGGGGAAGATATTGTTGAGAAGGTAAATGAGCAAAGTGATTCGGTAACTGAAAGTATTCAGTGGCAAAAGTACATGAAGGGTATTGTGATTCGTCCGGGAGACAATAACAGTGTAATGTTCCGAGTTCCTTTGGCCGATAATAGATTAAAATTAAGACTTTATTATAGCGATACTGATTATACAGATGCAGGAAAGCAAAAATTTCACGATTTTCCAATTTCAAGTAGTGGTAATAACGAAAGTTTAAGCTTTATGAACTACTCTTCTGATCGATCGGGAACACCTCAACAACTTGACAGATTGGTTGCACAGGATGTAGAACTTGCTTCAGAAGAAACAGACGACCTGGCCTTTATTCAAGGTGGTATTGGAATGTTTACAAAACTTCGCATTCCCCATATTGAGAATCTAAATACACTAGGTTTAACTGGAGGTATATTGGGTGCGGAATTGGTCATGTATCCGAAAGACAACAGTTTCGACGATGAAATGTTTTTTCTTCCTAAGGAGGGCAATGGTACACTTCGAGGAGGACATATCTTATACACAACCAATATCAGTCTTTATAATACGAACGAGAATAATAAATTCAACTCAGCTTTAATTTCAAGCTCTGCGAATAGTAATTTAACAATGACTTATGTAGAGAATCAGGCTAACGAAGATGAGTCGTATTATTCTGCAGATGTTACTTCTTTTGTAAATGATGTTTTAATCAATGGTCAGGAATATGATGATGCTTTATTAATAGGGCTTCCTGTGGAAACTATCGGTAATAACTTCGAACGTTTGATTGTTGAGAATGATTTGGAATCTGATTTTAGAATTAGATTAAGAGTTACTTACGTGATACAGCGTTAATAAGGATGAGTGAAAAAAAATTAGTTACACTATATATTATCAGATTAATGAAGAGCCTAAAGTCAGTAAAATCAATTGTCAGAATATTCCTATTGGTAATCATTGGATCAATTGCAATTTCTTCAAGTTCGATAGCACAGAATAATACCAGTTCTCCATATTCATATTATGGACTAGGAGAATTGATGACTCAAGATATTATTAATCCAACAGGAATGGCAAGTTTGTCGTACCGAGATGGTAGGGTTTTAAATATCAATAACCCTGCAGCGCTTACTCAACTCGATAGTATGACATTTATTTTCCAGTTGGGAATGGTTGCAAAATTTAGTAACCTAACACAAGGGAATGATAGCGATACCTTTAATGATTTAAACTTATCGAAACTGGCATTCGGATTTAAAGCATCGCCGCGTTATGGTGTGGCTGTTTCCTTATCACCATATACAAGTTTAGGATATGATATTACAAGTAGGGAATTGGTAGAAGGTTCGACCGACTATATCATTCGTTCTCTTCTTGGTTCTGGTGGATTAAATCAAGTAGTTTTCTCTAATGGATTTCAGATTACAGATGATCTATCATTGGGTGTGAATGGGATTTATATTTTTGGAAATAACTCGAGAGATGAAATTATTGTTCCTGAAGGAGGTTCTGGTTTTACCTATCAAAACCGATCAAAATTGATTTCTCAAGGTCTGCATTTTAATGTGGGAGCACAATATAAAATGGACTTTGCTGACAACTCTTTAATGCTGGGATTAAAATATCAACCTAAAATTGGAGTAAGTGCCAAACGTGTAGTTGAAGTAACAAATATAGGTTCTGTAAAATATGAAGATACCGATAGAGGTCGTTATGATGTTCCTGAATCTTATGGTGTTTCTTTAGGATTGAACAAAGGAAAACAGTTATGGATTGGTGCCGACTACTTGTTGGAAAAATGGAGTGAAACACAAAAGTTCGAAAAAGATAATTTGCTTTTGGATAGAAATAAATTCTCCCTGGCAACCATTTACAATGCCAATGATGGTTATGCAACCAAATTTTTCAAGAAAATGACCTATCGATTTGGAGCTTTTTATGATACAGGTTATATAGAAGTTCGCAACGAGAGAATTAAAACAGCAGGATTAAGCTTTGGTATTGGTATGCCATTGGCTCGAGGAAACGGTATGATCAATTTGTCTTTTGAATTTGGTCAAATGGGATCGACTAAAAATAATCTTGTTCGAGAAGATTTTGGAAGAATTAACATTGAAATGAATCTTTTCGAAAACTGGTTCTTCAAGAGAAAATACCAATAAAAATATACGGTGTTATACTGAAGCCCTTAGTGATAAACTAAGGGTTTTTTTTGTGCCATTTTTATCCTTGGACTTTGAATTAAAATAGAATAAAGAAAAAATAGACCTTAAACTCCAATTGATGGTATTTACAAGCAAATAATGATTAATTTTGTACTGAAAACTAACAAAATACTATTAAGTTGTATTGTATAGCAAACACAATATAACTTGAGATATACAGCGTACAACATGAAAATGATTTACAAACCTCAAGAGTATCGGATTAAGGATGAGAGGATGAAACCTTTTATCGATGAAGATGAAATTTGGGAGATGCTGAACGAAGCAGATGCATCAAAGGAAAATGTTCGTCGAATTATTCAAAAGTCGTTAGATAAGAATAGACTGAGTTTACAGGAAACGGCTGTATTGTTGAAGACAGAAGATCCTGAACTGATTGAGGAAATTAAAGAAGGTGCTCGTACTCTAAAGGAGAAAGTGTATGGTGACAGAATTGTAATTTTTGCACCTCTATACATTGGAAACAAGTGTACCAATAATTGTACTTATTGTGGATTTAGAGCATCGAATAAGAAACAAATTCGTACCACCCTTACACATAAACAAATTATTAGTGATGTTAAGGCACTGGAAGATAATGGGCAGAAGAGATTGATTTTGGTGTATGGTGAACACCCAATGTACGATGCCGATTTTATTGCTGATTCTGTTCGAACCGTATATGAAGTGAAATCAGGCCATGGAGAAATTCGTCGCGTAAACATTAATGCCGCTCCACTGGATATCGAAGGATATAAAAAAGTAAAGGATGCCGGAATTGGTACCTATCAAATCTTTCAGGAAACCTACAATCGCGAAGCTTACGCCAAATATCACATTAGTGGTAAAAAATCGGATTTCGATTGGCGCTTAACCGGATTAGACAGGGCACAGGAAGCCTTAATCGATGATGTTGGAATTGGTGCCTTATTCGGATTGTATGACTGGAAATTTGATGTAATGGGTCTTGTGCGTCACGTAAACCATTTCGAAGCGTGTTATAATGTTGGACCGCATACCATTTCTTTCCCAAGAATTAAGGCTGCTTCCGATTCTACTATCGATCCTAAATATGAGGTGAACGATGAAGAATTTATCCGATTGGTTGCCATTTTAAGATTGGCAGTTCCGTATACCGGTATGATTTTAACCGCTCGCGAATCTCAGGAAATTAGAGAAGAGGTGATTCGCTTAGGTGTTTCCCAAATCGATGCAGGAACAAATATTCAATTGGGTGGATATACCGAAAAATCTCGCGAAGAACAGAAATTGGATCACGAGCAATTCGAAATTGGCGATACAAGAAGTCTTGGCGAAGTCATTGACGAGTTGTTGGACAAAGAATACTTACCATCGTTCTGTACGGCTTGTTACCGTAAGGGAAGAACTGGAGAGCATTTTATGGAATTTTCGGTTCCGGGCTTCATTAAAAGATATTGTACGCAGAATGCTATTTTAACACTGGCTGAATATCTTGAGGATTATGGTACGCCTGAAATGAAAGAGAAGGGCTATAAATTAATCGAGATTAAAAAGAAAGAATTAAAGGATGTTCAGAAAGTAGAACAGCTTGAAGAACGCCTTGAACTTGTAAAAAAAGGGGAGCGCGACCTATATTTCTAAAGAATTCGATGGGATTTTGAGTTCATAAAATAGTGCTTTTTTCGTAACTTATAAAAGCCCTATTCGCTAATTCAAAATTCTGTAACGATGATAAAATCAGCTATTCGAATTTTTGGGATTCTTATCCGTGACAAGGAGAAAGAAAATGGTTGTGTTCAAGAGATTCTGGCTCGATATGTAAACTCAATAAAAACCAGGTTAGGGATTTATGAGGTAGAGCATGCAGAAAGTCACCCTTATGGTCTGATGCTAATTCAGGTAATTGGCTCGGCAGAAGATATGGATCGGTTCGAAAAAGAGATCTATGCCATTGAAGGCGTTGAAATTCAACACATGTTTTTCGAACCATAGATGAAAAGAAAATGTCCGGTTTTGCCGGACATTTTTTAGATTGCTTTTTCCAGTTCAATGTAGAAGTTTGCCCCTTTTCCAGGTTCACTTTCGCACCAAACTTTTCCTTTCATTGCTTCCACATACTTTTTCACAATCGAGAGACCAAGGCCTGTCGATTTTTCGCCTCCGGTTGGTTTTGTGCTAAGTCTTTGGAATTTCCCAAACAATTTGCCCTGATCTTCTTTCGATATTCCTGGCCCTTCATCGCTCACCAGCGATCGTACTGTATTACCTTCCTCCCAAATCCTGATGTGAATGTTCTTATTTTTAGGCGAGAACTTAATGGCATTGGATACCAGATTTTCATATACCTGGGTCATGTAATTCGGATCAACAAGGGCATAAGTGTCGTTAGCATCAAGTTTTAATTGTAATTGCTTTTGTTCCAAATGATATTTAAAATGAATATTTACAATCTCGATTAACTTTTTTAGGTTGGTTTTTTCCAGGTGAAGATTAATCGATTTGGATTCGATGACACCAATATCCAGAATCTTTGAGATCATTTCATTCATTCTTTGCAAAGCTCGCAGCATAAATGATACATTCTCCAAATCTTCTTCTTTGTCTTCCTGCTTTAACTTGTCTTGTAAATATTCAGTAATCGATATGGTAGATGTTAAAGGATTTTTCAAATCATGAGCAATAATTCCTATCAAATGGTTCTTTTCGTGATTTAAATCGGTCAACTCAGTATTCTTGACTTGAATTTCTTCCTTTTGCTTTTTGATATCGCTATTGGCTTGTTGCAATCGCTTACTTTGCCGTTCTATTTGTCGGTACGATTGTGCATTTTCAACAGCAATACTTGCATATACGGCAATATTTTGCAATAAAGACAAATGGTAGTTTTGATACGCATTTTTCGCAAAACTTTGAACCGTAATTACACCGGTAACCTTATTTTTGATTTTTAATGGCAGGTAAATAACAGATTGAGGTGTGCCCGACTTTTCAACAGGAATAATTTTTGTGATGTACTTGTGGTATTCCTTCTGTAGGTCGGCAATAAATACATCTTTCTTCTCTTTAAAACAATAAACTGCCAACCTGCTATCATCTTCCAGGGCAAACTCAACTGCATCCAAATTGCTCCCATCTTCTTTTATTCTCGGAAAAACAAGGCTATTGCTTTCTCTCTGATGAATCCCAATTCCAAAAATAGAAGCATCCATCAATTCGTTTACCGATTCGTAAACTGCATCGATAATATTCTCGACAGATAAATTGGCAGTAATTACTTTCCCAATATCGTTCAAATGTATCAGGTTGATATAGGACTTTTGAAGATTTTGAGCCTGTTCTGTAATTTCATCTTTCTGACTTGCCAAAACTTTATTTTGAGCTTCAATTTCAAATTTTTGCTCACGAACCTCTTTTGTTTTCTCGTCTACCAGTTTTTCCAGTTCAATTCTTTTTTGCTGAATACTTCGAATTCGTGCTCGCATGATAAGATATATAACAAGAGCCAATATCAGTGCTGCCAAACTCATAGCCCACCATGTTTTAAACCATGGTGGTCTTATTTTAAAATGATATTCATAAGGATTGGGGGTCCAGAAGCCATCGCTGTTCGAAGCTTTTATTTTAAAAGTATATTCACCTGGAGGTATCCTGGAATAAATGGCTTCGCTTTTGTCGCTTACCGGCGACCAATCCTGATCCAGGCCTTCAAGTTTCCATTTGTATTTCACCTTCTCAGGAGCCTTGTAGCTTAAAGCCTCGAATTTAAAGGTGAGGTGGTGCATATCATGGGTCAGGTTCAAATCTTGTGGCAACGGAAACCATGGATTTACTCCACACATGCATTTGCTGTATTTTTCATCTCTCCAATTTACATTTTGGAAAAACAATTTGATATCAGTTAGCTGGATAATAGGAGGTTTTTCATTCACAATGTCCTTGGTTGGGCTAAACATCATTGCACCATTAATGGTGCCAAACCATAGGTTTCCCTTTTTGTCGATATAATTACATGATCCATTGTTTTCTACGCCAACAAATCCATCATATTTATTGTAATTTCTAATGGTTTCAATCTCACTTTTTTCGTTATAATTGATTCTATCCACACCATTTTGTGCTCCAACCCAAATTGTTCCATTTGCATCTGTCAGGATAGAATAGGCGATATCCGAACTTAGGCCTTCCATGGTGGTTAGATACCTCCATTCGTTGCCATCCCAAATGTTAATTCCACCACTGAAGGTTGCGGCCCAAATATTTCCGTTGGTGTCCTCGCTAACCTGCATTACCCATTTGTAATTCAGGCCATTGGTTTCATCGAAATTAATTACGCTATCTTTTTCGAACATGCTCAAACCCTGAAAGTGTGAAAACCATGCACGATTTTTTGAGTCGACATAAACATTTGTAATCAGGTTTGTCTTTAGCCCATGACTTTGGGTTGAAATTTGAGTTCGTTGGTTGTTTTTATCGTAATGAATCACGCCAAAACCTTGAGTGGTCATCCACAATTCACCATCTTTTTCCAAAATATCAATAACCCCTGTTCCTTGAGGTAAGCCATATCTTAAAGTAACATCTCGGAAAGTGTAGCCATTGAATTCAATCAAACCATTAAAGCCTGCCATAAGTATGTTTCCATTGGGCAGTTCGTAAAAATCTCGTATGTTTAGTAAGCCTGGGTGATCCTGAGGAGTGTATGCTTTTCTTTCATTTTTTTTGTATTGAACAATTCCTTTGCCCGATATGCTAAACCAATAATTGTTTTTTGAATCCTGCATAATGGCACGTACAATATTTCCGCCAACATCATTCGAGAAGTCAAGCGAAAGAAACTTATTGTTGCCATATTTTATCAATCCATTTCCACTGGTAGTCATCCAAATGTTACCTTCCCGATCTTCCAAAATATTGTTTATAAATGGATTGATTAAACCTTTGTTGGCATCAATTATTTTGGCATGTTTATCATCGATTAAATAAATTCCTGTACCAAAAATACTAATCCACAAACGTTTATCGGAATCAAGTGCCATAGAGCCAAAATTCTGTGGAGGTGTGTCAACAGGAAGATCAATTTTTACTGGTTGACCGTCTTGCATTTTGTAGAACACAAGGCCATAATTCATAATGAAATTCGAAAACCACATTTGATTTTGATCATCAACCAAAGCCGGAAAAATAATTTGCCCCTGGAATTCGGGTAGGTCGTTAAGGGGCGACCTGTATAAGCTGTCGTCTTTATATTCAAATAAGCCATCAAGGGTAGCGATATAGATCGTACCCAAATTGTCCATGAGAATATTTCTAACCTGGGTTCTGTTCAGGACATCTTTGTGTTCTTCGATAAAATCCTTGAATTGACCTTTTTCACGATATAGGATTTGCCTGTTGGCCTGGTCTACACCCATAGCCCATATTCTGCCTTTTTTATCTTCCAGGATATTAAAATATACTGCGTTCGGAACATTATCGGTATCATCGTAATTTTTAAAGGAAACGCCATTAAAACTGCTGATTCCAACACTTGTTCCTATCCAGAGATTTTCTTTAGAATCCTGGTGCAAAGCCCTGATGTTATTATCGGCTAAACCATGGCGCCTGTCATAAGAAATAAATTCTTTGCCATTAAAACGAGAAATACCACCACCATTGGTGCCAAGCCATAAATTTCCTTTTTTGTCTTGAATTAAACTAAAAACTTCCGATTGCGGTAAACCTTCTTCTAAAGAATAGTTTTGGAAGCTGTATTGTTGTGCTTTGGAATGATGATTGGGGAGTAAAATCAAACAAAGAACCATTAAAAACACCACAAAATATCTCATAATACTCCTTTAATTGTAACTGAATCTGCTAATGCATTTTAAGGTACAATTTTTTTGAAGGAATTGAAAGTCTTTGTGCTAGCTTTATAAGCTGTTTTTTGTTATCGACTTGTTAATATTATCAGGAACTTATTTTTTGGTTCTGTTGGCGTAATGTTTAGAATCTCCCCATTGTCCGTATCCAATTTCGCCATCAGCCATATTGATTCTTGCCTCCATGCAATTTGTGCAGTCATCCGCTCCTTCGTCGATACAAGGCTTGTTTTGATACAACAGGTAATTGGCACGCTCCTGTGTTGGAGTAATGTTTGGCATGATAATGTTGGCACCAATTCTTAAGGCCTTCTCTCTTCCTAATGGGTCAATTGCCTGTAAAGCTGTTGCCGAAGCAATATTGATATCTTTCATTAAAATTCGCAATACTGCAATCATTCTTAGAGTCAGCCTAAAGCGATCATTCAAACTCATTAATTTGTCGCGATGCTCATATAGCGGCGTTTCATCATGTTCAATAAAGGGGCCCATACCCACCATGTCGATATCGAATTCTTTCATAAACAACAGGTCGTTGGCCAAATCTTCATAGGTTTGAAATGGAATCCCAACCATAACACCAGTGCCGGTTTGGTAGCCTATATCCTGCAAGCTTTTTAGGCATGCAAGCCTTGTATCGTGAGCATGGTTTTCATTCTGTGGGTGAATTTTCTCATACAATTCACGATTGCTCGATTCAATGCGCAACAGGTAACGGTGAGCTCCAGCATCGTACCAACGCTGATAGGTTTCTTTTGTTTGCTCGCCCAGAGAAATGGTGATTCCCAATTCGTTATTGCTAAGCTTCTTAATTTCTTTTAAAAGATTCTCAATCCGATCAACAAATTGCTTATCAGATCTTTCTCCCGATTGAAGAACAACAGATCCATAATTGTTGTCGTAAGCAAATTTTGCCGCTTTTAGTATTTCTTCATCTGCAATGTCGTAACGGTCTACGTTTTTGTTGCCTGCCCTGATACCGCAGTATAAACAATCTTTTTTGCAGATGTTTGAGAATTCAACCAATCCACGGAAGTATACATTCTTTCCGATATATTTTAGCTTGATTTCCGATGATTTAGCAAATAAGGCCTTTTCATCGTCACCACTGGATTGTAAGAGTTGAATTATGTTTTCTTTTGTTAAAGAATCTTGCTCAAGAATTTGTTGAATACTTTTTGACATTGGATTTTATATCTGTTGTTTCACCGACAAAAATACTCATAAAATTCTAGCTTTTTGTACCATTCGATACATTTTGGAATAAAGCACTCTTTAATCTGAATATAATATTTTTCGAAATCGTTTGAGATAAAAGAAGATAGCTCAGTTTCTAAATAGCATTATTAATAAGTTAAAATTTAAATTTTACTTACGGATTGTTTGGTAAATCAGCATAATAGCAGCAGATTATTACTATATTTGTCGCAAAATCGCAAAATTATAAACAACGAAAAATGATAAACGAACAATTACTTAACCCCCAAAGTATAGTCGTAGTTGGAGGTTCCGATGATGTACAAAAGCCTGGCGGAAAGGTTTTAAAGAACCTGATTGATGGAGATTTTAAAGGCGAGCTTTTTGTGGCAAATCCAAAATTGGATGAAGTGCAAGGAATTAAGTCATTTAAAGATCCTAAAGATCTGCCTAATGTTGACCTGGCAATTTTGGCCATTGCAGCTAAATTTTGTCCATCAACTATTAAATTTTTAGCGGAAGAAAGAAATACTCGTGCCTTCATCATTTTGTCAGCTGGATTTAGTGAAGAAAACGAAGAAGGCGCAAAACTGGAGCAAGAAATTGTTGATACAGTAAACTCGGTAGGTGGATCATTAATTGGTCCTAACTGTGTTGGTGTATTGAATTCAAACTATAATGGTGTTTTCACGACTCCAATTCCAAGTCTTGATCCAAAAGGATGTGATTTCATTTCTGGATCTGGTGCTACAGCTGTATTTATTATGGAGTCGGGTGTACCTAAAGGATTATCGTTCTCTAGCGTATACTCTGTTGGGAATTCAGCACAAATGGGTGTTGAGGAAATTTTAAAATATTTAGATGAAAGTTTCGATCCTGAAACAAGCTCGAAGGTGAAACTTTTATATGTTGAAAATATCGATAAGCCTGAAATGCTATTGAAGCATGCATCATCTTTAATCCGTAAAGGATGTAAGATTGCAGCTGTAAAATCGGGTAGCTCGGAAGCTGGTAGCCGCGCGGCATCGTCGCACACAGGTGCTTTGGCCAGTTCAGATGTAGCTGTTGATGCTCTATTTAAAAAAGCTGGTATCGTTCGTTGTAGCGGTCGTGAAGAGTTGGCAACAGTTGCTTCCATTTTTATGCACCCTGAATTAGAAGGCAAAAACATTGCAGTAATCACTCATGCTGGTGGTCCGGCGGTAATGTTAACCGATGCTTTGTCAAACAATGGTTTGGATGTTCCTCATATCGAAGGCCCAAAAGCAGATGCATTGCTTGAGAAGCTTTACCCAGGTTCATCGGTATCGAATCCTATCGACTTTTTGGCAACAGGTACTGCTCAGCAACTGGGTGATATTATCGATGCTTGTGATAAAGATTTTGACAATATCGATGCCATGGCTGTAATTTTTGGTAGCCCTGGTCTGTTCCCGGTTTACGATGTTTACGATCTGCTTCACGAAAAAATGAAGGAGTGCAAGAAGCCAATTTACCCGATTCTTCCTTCGGTAATTAATGTGAAGGACGAGATTGAACACTTCCTTGCTAAGGGAAGAATCAATTTCCCAGATGAGGTTGTGTTTGGTAATGCATTGGCTAAAGTATTCAATACTCCAAAGCCACAGCCGGAAGAAATTGAAATGCCTGATGTTGATGTAGCTGGAATTCGCAAGATTGTTGATGAGGCTGAAAATGGATATTTAAGTCCGGAACAAATTCACGCTTTATTGGATGCAGCAGGAATTGCTCGTGCTAAAGAAGGAGTTGCTGATACCGAAGAAGAGGTTGTAGCTTTGGCTAAAGAAATTGGTTTCCCATTGGTAATGAAAGTTGTTGGACCAGTTCACAAATCGGATGTGGGAGGTGTAACCTTGAATGTGAAAGATGAGGAAACAGTTCGTTCTGAATTCAAAAGAATGATGCAGATCAAGGATACCTACGCAGTAATGCTGGCTCAGATGTTAAGCGGTACAGAGGTATTTATCGGATCGAAACGTGAAGAAAAATTCGGTCACATGGTATTGTGTGGTCTTGGAGGAATCTTTATCGAGGTACTAAAAGATGTGAAAGCTTCCCTGGCACCAATTTCTACCGAAGAGGCACACGAAATGATTCAAGGATTAAATTCTTACGGAATTATTAAAGGTGTAAGAGGTCAGGAACCAGTAAACGAAGATCGATTTGCCGAAGCAGTAACTCGTGTAGCTGCTTTAATGAAAATTGCTCCGGAAATCTTCGAAATGGATTTGAACCCATTGTTGGGTAACAAAGATGCTGTAACAGCTGTTGATGCGCGTATCAGAATCGAAAAAGAATAATTGATTGAATGTAAAAGCTGTTAGCAATAGGATTGCCAAATGCTGACAGCTGATTTTAAAAATATTTGCTATGAGAAAGTGGAAGGATCTGACGAAGAATGAAAAAATGATGATCAGTTTTGTGATCATTCTGTTAATTGGGATCGCCATAAAATGGAAAGATGTCAAAACAGGTTTCTTCAAAGGTCTCGAAAACTACACAGAGCAATCGGAAAAATAAAAACAATAGCATGGGATTAATTCTCATGCTATTTGTGTTCAAAACACATCTAACTATAAAACAATGAAAAAACAAGATGTCATTTTTTGGCTGGGATTCATCTTATTGTTCCTGCCATTTTTTGTGTCTCAAACTGTATTCGATTTTTATATCGATTTTAATAAAGAACATGGCATGATCACCAGCTTTATCAAGTTTGCCATACTGGCAACCATTGGTGAAGTAATCGGATTACGAATCAGAACAGGGAATTATTATCAGAAAGGTTTTGGAGTAATTCCTCGTGCAATTGTATGGGGATTTTTAGGGCTTACCATTAAGCTGGCCTTTGTTATTTTTGCAACCGGAACACCAATTTTCTTATCGTATTTGGGAGTTGAGGGAGCTGTAGAGGCAATGAAACAACCTTTTACGGGAACAAAACTATTGGTAGCTTTCTGCATTAGTGCATTTATGAACCTGATTTATGCCCCAGTAATGATGACCCTGCACAAGATCACCGATACACATATTGTGGATAATGGTGGAACAGTTGTGGGATTGCTACGTCCGATAAAATTTTCAAACATTTTTGTGAACCTGAACTGGGATGTTCAATGGAATTTTGTCTTCAAAAAAACAATTCCATTTTTCTGGATTCCTGCTCACACAATTACCTTCTTGCTTCCTCCTGATTTCCAGGTTTTATTTGCAGCCGTACTGGGTATTGTATTGGGCGTATTGCTTGCGATTGCTAGTTTGAAAAGTGCCAAATAGTTTTAACTTTGTAAGTAGAAACAAGAAACACACTAACATAAAAATATTGTCCTATGAGTAAGATTGGATTGTTTTACGGACCTGAAGGCGGAAATGTGGATAAGGTCGCTAAGATTGTAGCTGAAAAGATCACAACGAAAGAAGTTGAATTGCATTTGGTTAAGGAAACAGAAGCTGAAAAGTTAAATGAGTATTCAAATATCATTTTTGGAATTTCAACGCTTGGAAAGCATACCTGGTCATCAGATAATTCTGGAAATGATTGGGATAACTTTTTACCAAAGCTAAATACTTTAGATCTAAAAGGTAAAAAAGTTGCTCTTTTTGGCTTAGGTGATCATATCGCTTACGCTGATTTCTTTGTTGATTCGATGGGAGATTTGGCTGAAGCAATTCAACCAACCGGAGCCGAAATGATTGGCCAGGTTAGCGATGAAGGATATGAATTCAATGAATCAAGGGCTTTTGTAGATGGTAAATTTGTTGGTCTGCCATTGGATGAAGACTTTGAATCGGATCTTACCGAAGAAAGGGTAGAGAAATGGTTGGAAGCTATTCTTCCTGAGTTCGAATAATGAACTGTAAGAATTGAAAATATAAAAGGCTGACGGGGTACCGATCAGCCTTTTTCAATTTGTAAGTATTTCACTCGTTGTTGTAATGAATTGAAACATTTAAAACGATTACTTTGTTTAGATTGCAATCAAATAAGGGTTTGATGTTTTAATTTGTTATTAAATTTCGTAAAATTGCATAAAATTAGTAAGGTGAGTAATAGGAGATGCTTAAAATCTGAAAGGAGATCGGATATTTAATGGCAGAAAACTCACAAACTATTAACCTTAACCACAGAAAAATAAAGAGAAATGGAAAATACCCCTATAAATAAACAGATTGTTGATAAGCAATTAGAATATTGTGGAATCAAGAATATGGCGGATGCAACAATTCGCGACATCGTGCGTGTTGTAAATTTAATTCAGGAGGAAAGCGGAGAGAAGTTCATTAGAATGGAAATGGGCGTTCCTGGATTAAGACCTGCTAAAGTGGGTATTGAAGCAGAAAAGAAAGCTTTGGAAGAAGGAGCTGCTTCTGCTTATCCTATGTTGGAAGGTGTAAAGGCGCTTAAAGAAGAAGGATCTCGTTTCGTGAAGAATTTCATGAATATCGATATTAAACCTGAAGGCATTGTTCCAACCGTTGGTTCGATGCAAGGTGGGTATGCTGCTTTTATGGCAATCGGATCATGCGATCCTAAAAAAGATACAATTCTTTTTATAGATCCAGGTTTCCCGGTTCAGAAAACTCAGTTGGAAGTAATGGGACAGAAGTACGAATCGTTTGATGTGTACAATTACAGGGGAGAAAAACTGAGAGAAAAATTAGAAGAATTCTTAGCCAAAGGAAATATTGCGGGAATGATTTACTCAAATCCTAACAACCCGGCATGGATTTGTTTCAACGAAGAAGAATTGAGAATTATTGGTGAGTTAGCCAATAAATACGATACCATTGTAATGGAAGACCTTGCATACTTTGCAATGGATTTCCGTTCTGATCTTGGTAAGCCAGGAGTTGCTCCTTATCAGCCAAGTGTTGCCAATTATACCGACAACTATGTGTTGATGATTTCAAGCTCAAAAGCATTTAGTTATGCAGGACAAAGAATTGGTTTGCTTTGTATGTCGGACAAATTGTACAGCAGAAAATTCGATAATCTGGCCAAAAGATTTGGTGGTACAGGCGAGTTTGGATACACCATTATTTATAGAATCATTTACACACTTTCATCAGGAACAGCTCATTCGGCACAGTACGCACTTTGTGCAATGTTGAAAGCTGCCAACGAAGGAAGCTTCGATTTTATTAATGATGTGAAAGAATATGGGGAAAGAGCCCAAATCATGAAGAAGATGTTCCTTGAAAATGGTTTCGAACTGGTTTACGATACCGATGTAAATGTTCCTTTAGCAGATGGATTTTACTTTACAGTTTCATATCCAGGACTTACGGGAGCCGAATTAAATAAAGAATTGTTGTACTACGGCATTTCAGCAATTTGTTTGAATGAAACAGGTAGCTTAAAAGAAGGACTAAGAGCTTGTGTTTCTCAAATTTCTCGCGATCAATTCAAAGACCTTGAATTCAGATTGAAAGAGTTTGAAAAACACCATCAATTGGAAAGTAAATTAAGCTAAAAAAAGATATAATGTTTTAATCCTTAATGGATTATATTATTTAGATTGGATGTAAATTCCAGTGTTTAGGTGTAAGGAGTTGAAATTCAGTTAATTTAAGAGGATGATAAATTGAAAGCAGAATCGTTAAAATCGCTTTTAATTTGTTACCTTTAGAGAGTAAAAACATTTAATTTTTAATTATAAATGCTATGGCAAAATTTAAAGGTGCTATTGTAGTTGATACCGAAAAATGTAAAGGATGTGGCCTTTGTGTAGTGTCTTGTCCGACAGCGGTTATCGAACTGGCAAGAGGAGTAAATGGTAAAGGTTATCATTACGCTCATATGGCCAATCCAGATGCTTGTATTGGTTGTTCAAGCTGTGGCTTGGTTTGTCCTGATACTGTAATCACAGTTTACAGAGCCAAGGCTAGCTAGTACAATAAGTACTTATTACTCAAATCTGAAAAATTTATAAAAATATTCGTAATGGGAGACGTTCGTTTAATGAAAGGAAATGAGGTAATTGCAGAAGCAGCTATTCGCTGTGGTTGCGATGGATATTTCGGTTATCCAATTACTCCTCAATCCGAAATTATGGAGACCCTAATGATCCGCAGACCAGAAGAAGAAACTGGTATGGTGGTTCTGCAAGCTGAGAGTGAAGTTGCTGCTATTAACATGGTTTATGGTGGAGCTTCTTGCGGTAAAAAAGTAATGACTTCTTCATCAAGTCCTGGTATTAGTTTGAAAGCTGAAGGGATTACTTATTTGGCAGGTGCTGAGCTTCCTGCATTAATTGTAAATATTGTACGAGGAGGCCCAGGATTGGGTACAATCCAGCCAGCTCAGTCAGATTATTTTCAGGCAGTTAAAGGTGGTGGTCACGGCGATTACAAATTGATCGTTTTAGCACCAGCTTCTGTTCAGGAAATGAATGATTTTGTTGACCTAGGGTTCGAACTTTCATTTAAATACTTAAATCCAGCTATGATTCTATCTGATGGTGTAATTGGTCAGATGATGGAAAAAGTTGAATTGGCTGATTATAAGCCTCGTTGGACCGATGAAGAAATTGAAAAGATTTCTGGATCATGGGCAACCAATGGTAAAAAAGCTGGAAGCGAACGTAATATTTCTACTTCTCTTGATTTGGATTCTGCTAAACAAGAGGTGTTTAACCACAAACTTCAAGCGAAATATCGCGCTATGGAAGAGAACGATGTTCGTTACGAGAAGTTTGAGTGTGACGATGCTGAATATTTATTTGTTGCTTATGGTTCAAGTGCAAGAATTTGCCAGAAATCAGTAGAGCTTGCAAGAGAAAAAGGCATTAAAGTTGGATTGCTTCGTCCGATAACTCTATTCCCTTATCCAACAAAACAAATTCAGGAAATGTTGGGACAAGTTAAGGGTATCCTATCTGTAGAAATGAGTGCTGGTCAGATGGTAGAAGACGTAAGATTGGCAGTAAATGGTAAAGTTCCTGTAGAACACTTCGGACGCTATGGTGGAATCATTCCTACTCCAGAAGAAGTTGTGGAAGCATTGGAAGAAAAAATTTTAGGAAAATAAGTTATGACAGCAACAACTGAGATCAATAATATTATTAGCGAAGAGAACTTGGTTTACAAAAAAACCAGTGTTCTTTTAGATAACGAAATGCACTATTGCCCAGGTTGTACACATGGTGTAATTCACAAGGTAATTGCTGAAGTTATCGAAGAAATGGATATTCAGGATAAGACAATTGGTGTTTCGCCAGTAGGTTGTTCTGTATTAGCCTATAACTATTTGGATATTGACTGGCAACAAGCAGCTCACGGTCGTGCTCCTGCATTGGCTACTGCTACCGCTCGTTTAATGCCGGATAAATATGTATTTACTTACCAGGGTGATGGTGACTTGGCATCTATCGGATGTGCAGAAATTATTCACGCTTGTAACCGTGGTGAAAACATTGTTGTTGTTTTTGTGAACAACGCAATTTACGGTATGACTGGTGGTCAGATGGCTCCAACTACTTTGGATGGTCAGGTGACTGCAACATCTCCTTACGGACGTGACTGTGGTTCTACAGGTGCTCCAATGAAAATTAGCGAGATGGTAAGCTTGCTACCAGGTACACGTTTTGTAACTCGTCAGTCTGCAGAAACAGCAGGAGCAGTTAGAAAATTGAAAAAAGCAATCCGTAAAGGATTTGAAAATACAAGAGAGAAAAAAGGTCTTTCTTTCATCGAAATTGTAGGTACTTGTAGTTCTGGTTGGAAATTGTCTCCAACTCAATCTAACGAGTGGATGAAAGAAAATATGTTCCCTTACTATCCATTGGGTACATTAAAAGATGAATAGAACTCCATTTTAAATCAATAAAAACTGTAAAAAAATGACAGAAGAAATTATCATTGCAGGATTTGGTGGTCAAGGTGTACTTTCAATGGGTAAAATTTTAGCTTACTCAGGTATTATGCAAGATCAGGAAGTATCATGGATGCCATCATATGGTCCTGAGATGCGTGGAGGTACTGCTAACGTAACAGTAATCTTAAGTGATGACAGAATTAGTTCACCTGTTTTGAAGAAGTTTGATACAGCTATCATTCTAAATCAGCAGTCAATGGATAAATTCGAAAGCGATATTAAGCCAGGTGGAACATTGCTATATGATCCAAACGGTATCACTCGTCATCCGGAAAGAGATGACATTAACATTTATAAGATTCCTGGTGCTGCATTAGCTGCAGAAATGGGAAATCCTAAGACTTTTAACATGATTATTTTGGGTGGATTCTTAAATGTGAAGCCTATTGTTAAGATCGAAAATGTTAAGAAAGGTTTGGAAAAATCATTACCTGAACGTCACCACAAATTAATTCCATTAAATATTGAAGCAATTCAAAAAGGAATTGATAGTGTTGAGACAGTTGTAGCTCTGTAATCACAACAGACCTAACATATATTTCAATAGCGAAGAGGAGTTCTAAGGAGCTCCTCTTTTTTTTGTTTGTAATTAACAAATATTAACCCTTTTGTTTAGTAGAAATGATTTAACTGTAACAAAGCCACTTTTATCGAGTTAAATCAGGGTTCATCCAAAAAAATTGACATTCAATACAGAATCATCTAATATTGTTTACTGTTTTAAGATTAGAATAATCAATTTTTTAATGTAAATAATATCAAATGATGATGAAAAAGCTTCTACTGCTTTCATTGCTGGTAGTTACGGTACTGGCAAGTGGCTTTTCCCAAAGCGGAAAAATTGAGTTCGAAGAGTACGATTTGGACAATGGTCTGCATGTGATCTTGCAGCAGGACCACACCACTCCAAATATCGTAGTTTCGGTAATGTATCACGTAGGATCGAAAAATGAGAATCCAGAACTTACCGGATTTGCTCATTTTTTCGAGCACTTAATGTTCGAAGGAACCAAAAATATTCCTCGTCACCAGTACGACAAATATGTATCGAGAGCTGGTGGTGAATTGAATGCAAATACTTCGACGGACAGAACGTATTATTTTGAAATGTTACCATCCAACCAGTTGGCCTTAGGTTTATGGTTAGAGTCGGAAAGAATGCTTCATGCAAAAGTTGAAGAAATTGGTATCAAGACTCAAAAAGGCGTTGTAATTCAAGAGAAAAAACAACGTTACGACAATCCTCCTTATGGTACAATCCTTCCACAAACTATGGCACATGCTTACGAAAAGCACCCATACCGTTGGACTCCTATTGGAGATGAGAACCATATCCGTAATGCGAAAAACGAAGACTTTATCAACTTTTATAAAGAATTCTATGTACCAAACAATGCTGTTTTAACCATTTGTGGTGATTTTGATAAAGCAGAAGCTAAAAAATTGGTAAACGATTATTTTGCTGAAATTCCTAAAGGAACTAAGGAGATTTACAGACCAAATATTGTTGAGCCAAAGAAAACTGCTGAGGTAAGAGATACAGTATTCGATAATATCCAGCTTCCTGCTGTGATTCAGGCTTACCATATCCCAGCAGTTGGAACAAAAGATTTTTATGCAGTAGATATGCTATCGAAATTGATGACCGACGGTAAAAGTTCTCGTTTGTACAAAGAATTGGTTGACAAGCAGCAAAAAGCAATTCAGCTAATGGCTTTCCCAATGCCTTACGAAGATCCAGGTTTGACTTTGGCTTTTGGTATTCCAAACATGGGTGTAGATCCTAAAGCTTTAGAGGACGAAATGGATAAGCAATTTGCAGTGGTTAGGGACGAATTGATTTCTGATAGAGAATTTCAAAAGTTAAGAAACAAGATCGAGAATGAACTTGTTGGATCTAACGCAACCATTGCCGATAGAGCAGAGAACCTTGCTACAGCTTATACCTACTTTAAAGATACCGAGAGAGTAAATAAGGAATTGGACAAGTACTTCGCAGTAACAAAAGAAGATATCCGAAGTGTAGCGAAGAAATATTTTGTTCCAGAAAACAGGGTAGTTCTTTACTATTTGCCTAAGCAAAAATAATTTTGACTTGCTTTATTAATCGATTCAGAATTGAAAACAGATGAAAATGAAAAATTTATATAGATTATTTGCACTTGTAGTAGCGGTATGTTTTGTATTTACTGCCAGTGCACAAGTTGATCGTACCAAAGCTCCAGCAGCAGGTCCGGCTCCAAAAGTACAATTGGGAGACTATGATAGTTTTACCCTAAAAAATGGAATGAAAGTATTGGTTGTAGAAAATCATAAACTACCACAAGTAGGTTTTGCGATTTCTTTATTGAACGACCCAATTGCAGAAGGCGATAAAGCGGGCTATCTATCGATAATGGGACAATTGCTTGACCGCGGTACCACAAACAGAACTTCAAATGAAATTGCTGAGGAAATTGATTTTATTGGTGCAGAATTAGGAGCATCTTCTTCAGGAATTAATGCAGGTGGTTTGTCAAGATATAAGGAAAAGATTCTTGAACTTATGGCTGATGTTTTATTGAACCCAACTTTTCCACAGGAAGAGTTTGATAAAATTGTAAAGCAAACTTTATCAGGCCTGGAGGCGAACAAGACTGATCCTAAGTCTATGGCTGGTAATATGAGAAGCAGAGTTCTTTACCCAGCTGATCACCCATATGGTGATGTGCTAACAGAAGAGACAGTAAAGAGTATTACTGTTGCTGATTGTAAGAAGCATTATGAGACCTATTTTAAGCCAAATAAAGCCTTAATGGCAATCGTAGGTGATATCACTACAAAAGAGGCAAAAAAACTAGTTAAAAAGTATTTTGGAGAGTGGGAAGCTGCAGAGGTTCCATCTCACAAATATGAATTGCCTGCGAAAATGGAAGGTAAGCGTGTTGTTTTAGCAAACAAAGATGCTGCTCCTCAATCATTGGTTCGCATTTATAACTCATTCGAGTTGAAAAAAGGTAATCCTGATGAGATTCCTGCCAAGGTAATGAACTCGATGTTAGGCCGTGGTTTTTCTGGTTTGTTAATGAAAAACTTAAGAGAAGACAAAGCTTATACTTATGGAGCTGGTTCCAGAATTTACGCAGACAGACTTGTAGGTGGTTTCTACACAAGTTCGGAAGTAAAAGCTGAAGTAACTGATAGCGCCTTGATGGAAATGGTTGTTGAGTTGGATCGTATCAGAGATACAAAATTGACTCAGGATCACCTAAACATGACAAAAGCTACAATGGCTGGTGATTTTGCAAGATCACTTGAAGATCCAGGAACAATTGCACAATTTGCTATGTCGATTGAGCGTTACAATTTGCCTGCAGATTACTATGCAACTTATCTTGAAAAACTAGATAAGGTAACCTTGGAAGATGTACAGGCAATGGCGCAGAAATACATCGATCCTAACAATGCAGTATACCTTGTTGTGGGTGATAAGAAATACAAAACTCAATTGGCAAAGCTTGACTCTGATGGTGTTGTTGAAGAGTTCGACTACAAAGGTGATGTAGTTAAGGAAGATCCTAACGCAATTCCAGAAGGTTTAACTTGTGAATCGGTAATCGATAGCTACGTTGCTGCCATTGGTGGAAAAGAAAAGTGGGAAGCTGTAAAAGAAATTAGCATCAAAGGTCAGATGAAAATGGGCCCAATGAGTATCGATGTTGAAACAGCACAGAAGAACAATGAGAAGTTCTGTATGAAAATGACCATGAACGGACAAGTAATGCAAGCAATGTATTTCAACGGAACTACCGGTAGAGTTGAAGCTCAAGGTCAGCAAATGCCTGCCAATGAAACACAGTTAAAAGCCTTTAAAAAGCAAGCTATAGTGTGCCCTGAACTTACAATGGCAGAACAAGGATATGAGATGAAAATTGTTGGAGCAGAAAAAGTTGACGGAGAAAAAGCATACAAGCTTGAGGTTAAAGATGATGAAGGAAATACGAGATATGACTTCTTTAATGCAAATACAGGTTTAAAAGTAAAAACTGTAGCACAGCAGCAAGGAATGAGCATGATCATGTTATACAAAGACTACAAAGAGGTAGATGGAATCAAATATCCATTCCAAACCATTACTAAAATGGGACCTCAGGAAATGCCTTTAACCATTACCGAATTACAGGTAAACAAAGGTATCGATGATGCGATCTTTAACTAGAATGCATTAGCTCATAATCAGGAAAGGCTGCTTAGGCAGCCTTTTTTTATATGTGATGTGGTTGTTGTTGAGGGATTTAAAGATTTTCTTGCTTATTTAGAATCAAATATTCTTAAAATTACCCATTATTTCTTTGCGGATTAAAAATAATGTCTACCTTTGCACTCCGATTCGGGAGTGTAGTGGTTAGGCACGTTGAACGAATCGAAATTTCAATATGAATTGTATAAGGTTTTAGGGTTAAAAAAGTTTCGTATTGGAAATCATTTTGGGTTAGAAAAAGGCAGGTGGGGACCTGCCTTTTTGTTTTTATTACTTTTCGTAAAAATGCATCTCTTTTAGATAGTTATAGGCTGATTCAGGCATGAAAAATGGGATCTCCTTCTTCTCTTTTATTGCCTCACGAATAAAGCTTGATGATATCTCCATTAAAGGAGCTTTAATCAAATGAATTGTCCCATTTAAAGCCACTTCTTCATCCTTGAATCCTGGTCGGGGATACACATATAAATCGTGTTCTTTTAGAATCAATTCATAGTTTTTCCACTTTTCGAAGCTTTTTAGGTTGTCCGAACCCATAATCAAAGAAAAATCGTATTCCTGATGCTTTTCTTTTAAATAAGTTAAAGTGTCAATGGTGTAGGATGGTTTGGGTAATCCAAACTCAATATTCGAAGCTTTAAGTTTAGGGTATTTCTCGATTGAACGATTCACCAACTCCAAGCGGTGGTAATCGCTAAGCAAACTCCCTTTCTGCTTGAAAGGGTTCTGAGGACTTACCACAAACCAGATCTGATCTAAATCGGAGTATTCGGCCATATAGTTAGCAATGGCCAAATGTCCAATGTGAATGGGATTGAATGATCCGAAATATAATCCGATTTTTAACTTCATACTATTTGTTAATGAAATCACTTAAAGTATTCTCAGCCTCTTGTAAGGCATCCTCAAGCTTATCGTTTATAATTACCTTATCAAACTGATCGGCAAAGCTCAATTCAAATTTAAACTTTTTGATTCTTTCGGCAATTACCTCTTCTGTGTCTGTATTTCGTCCTCTTAATCGTTTCTCAAGTTCCTCTATCGAAGGTGGCTGAATAAATACTGCTAAAGCATCATCCTTATAATATTTCTTGATGTTTACACCACCAACAACATCAACATCAAACACAACATTATTGCCTTGATTTCTGATGCGGTCAATTTCACTTTTTAGCGTTCCATAATAGCATCCTTCATATACTTCTTCCCACTCCAGGAACTCATCATTTGCTATTTTTTGCTGAAACTCCTCGGTACTTAAAAAGTAGTAATCTTTGCCATGTACTTCCGATCCTCTGCTGGCACGACTTGTTGCCGAAACAGAAAACTCAAGATTAAAATCCTGTTCTAATAAATGGCGAACAATTGTGGTTTTACCAGAACCACTAGGGGCCGAAAAAATGAATAATTTACCCGACATATTTAGCTGTGTGTTGTTTTTTTAAATTTATAAAAAAGCGCAGAGTTTATTACCCTACGCTTCTGTTGATTTTCGTATATTTCTTATAAGACGTTCAGAAGTTGTTCTTTGATTTTTTCCAACTCGTCTTTCATTTGTATCACGATTTTCTGGATGTCAGAATCGTTGGCCTTTGAACCCAGAGTATTGATTTCCCGACCAATTTCCTGGGCGATAAAACCAAGTTTTTTACCGATAGAATTGCCGTTCTGAGCCGTTTCGATAAAGTATTTACAATGATTTGCCAAACGAACCTTTTCCTCGGTAATGTCTAATTTTTCAAGGTAATAGATAATTTCCTGTTCGAATCGATTCTTATCTACATTTTGCTTTTCAACAAAATCTTTTAAGTTGTCGTTGATTCTTGTCTTTACCGTCTCAATTCGATTTGTTTCGTATTGAGGCACCTCTTCCAATAGTTTTTCAATATTGGCAATTCGCTCAAAAATATCTTCCTGAAGCGCATCTCCTTCTTGTTTTCTGAATGAATTCAGATCGGCAACGGCAGATTTGAATCCTGCAAAAATCTGGTTCCATTCTTCTTCATCCAATTCCTGATGTTCAGTTTTTAGAGCATCAGGCAGTTTTACAATGGTTTGAAGAATAGGTTCCTTGTCCATTGGAATGCCAAGATCTGCAGAAAGTTCAGATAATTGCTGGTAGTAGGCTTCAACAATTGGCTTGTTGATTTTGGTTTCCTTATCGGTTCCAACACTTTCAATAAAAATAGAAAGCTCAACCTTACCACGTTCCAGTTGATTTTTGATTTCGTTCCTAAGAACCAAATCTTTTTCCTTGTAAAGGTTAGGGATTCTGGTATTTATATCCAGCTGCTTGCTGTTTAGAGACTTAATTTCGATGGAAACCTTTTTGTTTTCCAATTCTAGAGTGGCTTTACCAAAGCCGGTCATCGATATTAACATATTCGAAATATTTATTTCCGCAAAGGTAAAAGATTGCAGTGGATTTACAAACTAATTGGATAGTAGGAATCAAGCTTTGTTGGCAACAACCGATTTAGTTTTCCATTTTCCGGTTAAATAATACAAATAGGAGAGAAGTGCTCCCATAGACCAACCAATAGGAATAGACCACCAAATACCGGTTTCTCCTATTTCTGCAGAAAGAAAATAAGCTCCCGGAATTCTAATTATCCACAAAGAAAACAAAGTGATGAACATGGGAATTAAAGTATCGCCAGCACCTCGTAATACACCGTTGGTGGTAAATAGGGTAGAGAAAAGTAAATAAAATGAACTTACAATAATGAGGTATTTTTCACCAATGACTATTACATTCGGATCGGTGGTAAACATTTTCATGAGCTGACTACCAAATACCACAATAATAATGGTCATTAAAATGCAGAACAGGTTCGACATGAGAAATGTTGCCTTGAATCCTTTCCTTACCCGCTCGATTTTATTTGCACCCAAATTTTGTCCCACAAAAGCTGCAACGGCCTGCGAAAAATTCATGGCAGGCATCATGGCCAAAGAATCAATTCTTCCTGCAGCTGTATATGCAGCAATCACATCTGTTCCAAAAGTGTTCACAATTCCCAGCAAAGCCATCATTCCAAGGGCAACAAAGGTGTGTTGAACTCCCGATGGCAATCCAATTTTTAAGCTTTTGAGAAACAAATCTTTATCGAAACCCAGTTTAAACAATGAAAACTTCATGATTTTGTGGGTGCGATTCAAATAAATAATACCACTTACAAATGCTCCTCCCTGGGCGATAACCGTAGCCCAGGCTGCACCAGCAATTCCCCATTTAAATACCATTACAAAAAGAACGTCGAACAGGATATTAAACAAAGAAGCGATGATTAAAAAGTAGAGTGGTGTTTTTGAATCGCCAAGGCCTCGCAGTACAGAACTTGTTCCATTAAAACCAAAAAACAGAATCATACCTGCCATATAAACATTAAGGTAGGTAGTGGCTTGTGGAATCAGTTCTACTGGTAGCTGTAACAACATGAAAAGTTCTTCGCTATAGTAAATTCCAAAAATAGAAGCGAAGATTCCTGCTACAAAAAGGAAAATGTACATGGTGTCGATGGACCGCTTTACGCTCCCAATATCTTTTGCACCATAAAATTGTGAGATGACAATCGAAAATCCCGAGCCAATACCAATTAGCAAAGCAATTAAAGTAAAAATAATGGGAAAGGATGCGCCAACAGATGCCAGTGCCTCTTTGCCCAAAACTTTTCCAACAATAATGCTATCAACAACATTGTAAAGTTGTTGAAACACATTACCCAAAAGCATTGGCAAGGTAAAATTGAAAATAAGTTTGCTTACGTTTCCGCTTGTAAAATCTTTCATTCAGCTTTTTTGTAGAACTACAAAGCTCTCAATTTTATCTGCATTCTCAAAAAAAACGCGAATGTTTAACAGAAGTTTACCATTAAGCACGCTCGCTCAATTCAAGCCATCTTAATTCTTTTTCATCAATCAGATTGATAACCTCCTCAATGCGACTTGCTTTCTGCATCAAATCTTCGTTCGATAAAGATCCTGAACTCATGGCCGTTTCCAATTCTTCTTTCTCAGCGTTTAATGTTTCTAAATCTACCTCCAATTGCTCAAATTCTCTCTTTTCGTTAAAGGATAGTTTCTTGGCAGTATTGTTCGATTTTGGTTTTTCTTTTTTGACCTTGGCAGGCTTTTCAATTTTTTTCAGTTCCTTCTCTTCTTCGGCAATTGTATCCCTGTATATGGTATAGTTACCGGGGAAATTCCTGATTTTACCCATTCCTTCGAATGCAAACATTTGGTCTACAACCTTATCCATAAAGTAACGGTCGTGCGATACAATAATCAAACAACCTTTAAAATTCATCAGATACTCTTCCAGTACATTTAAGGTCATGATATCCAAATCGTTGGTAGGCTCATCTAAAATCAGGAAATTCGGATTTTTCATTAAAACCGTCATTAGATACAAACGACGCTTTTCGCCACCACTTAATTTGGATACATAGTTGTACTGCGTTTTAGGTGGAAACAGGAAGTATTCCAGGAATTGTGAGGCCGACATTACCTTACCATTGCCCAAATCAATAGATTCTGCAATATCTTTGATAACATCAATAATCCTTTCGTTTTCGTTAATGGTTATTCCATCTTGTTTGTAATACCCATAAACTACAGTTTCACCAATTTCTATGCTTCCGGCGTCTGGCTCCATGTTTCGGGTAATAATGTTTAGGAAGGTTGATTTTCCCGTACCATTCTTACCTACAATACCGATTTTTTCACCTCGCTGGAATTTGTAACTAAAATCTTCAAGAATTTTTAAGTCACCAAAGCTTTTGTACAAACCCTCCAGTTCTAAAATTTTCTTTCCCAGTCGAGCTGATTTAATATCCAGATCCATGCTATCTTCCTTAAAACCGGAAGCTGCCTTTTTCTTCAGTTCATAAAAAGCATCGATACGGTACTTTGCCTTCGTTCCTCTTGCCTGGGGCATTCTACGCATCCACTCCTGTTCAGTTTTTAGCAGTTTTTGTGCTTTACCAACTTCAGCATTCAGGTTTTCAATTCTCTCGGCTCTTTTATCCAGGTAGTACGAATAGTTTCCTTTATAGGTATAAATGGAATTGGCATCCATTTCAATAATTTCATTGCAAACACGATCGAGAAAGTAACGGTCGTGAGTCACCATCAGCAAAGTTCCCTTCGACTTGTTCAAATATTCTTCCAACCACTCAATCATTTCAAGGTCCAAATGGTTGGTAGGCTCATCAAGAATCAAAAAATCAGGATCAGTAATCAGGACCTTAGCCAACCCAACTCTCTTTTTCTGACCACCCGAAAGCTGACCAACAACCTGGTCGAAATTCGTAATTTTTAGCTTCGACAGAATTTGCTTTACCTTGTTTTCGTAATCCCAGGCTTTGTACTGATCCATTTTTTCAAGAATCTCTGTCATCTTTTCCTGATCGTCTTCGCTAATCGCCTTTTCGTATTCACGAATTACGGAAAGAATAGGATCATCCGAATTGAAAACTTCATTCAGTACAGTGTTGCTATTGTCCAGATCCGGGTTTTGTTGCAGGTAAGCCAATTTGATATCATTGCGAAAAATTACATCTCCGGTATCCTGCGAGTCGGTTCCGGCAATAATGTTTAGAAGGGAAGTTTTACCAGTACCATTTTTTGCAATTAGTGCAATTTTTTGCCCCTGTCCAACACCAAAGCCTATGCCTTCAAATAAAGTTAAATCTCCGTAACTTTTGCTAAGGTTCTCAACCTGTAAATATGATATCATTTTCTTCTTTGCTAAAATTGTGAATGCAAATTTAAGAATTCAGCTTAATAATTCATCTATTAAAAATAACACATGGAATTTTAACCACGAATTCACTAATGTTAGGTTTGCTTTCTTATTATATTTATGTTTATTTTAAGAGTGTTATTATATTCTCTAAATGAAAACATTATTCTCTTCTAAATATGTCATCAATATTCTTTAAAAATGAGAGCTATAAAATAATAGGAGCTTGTATGGAAGTTCACAATTATTTAGGATCTGGCTTCTTGGAAATAGTTTATAAGGATGCATTAGAGGTGGAGTTTGCGAAGCGGAAAATACCTTATGAACGCGAAAAAGAATACACTGTACAATATAAAGGCAAATTACTTCCTCGTAAATATATTGCAGATTTTGTAGTGTATGACAGAATAATACTTGAAATCAAAGCTGTATCCGCAATTCATGAGAATTACCTGGCTCAAGCTCTTAACTATCTTGCTGTATCTAAAGAAAGACTGGCTTTGGTAGTCAATTTTGGCGAATCACAGCTTAAATATCAACGAGTAATTAAATGAACACAAATTGTTTGCTTTGCAAACGATTCGTGAATTCGTGGTTAATTAATTTTTGGATTTTATCCTTATTGTGAATTGTTAGAAAAATTTATGTTTTAATTAATGTTCAATTATCATCCGATCTCAAAAACTTACTTTTCTCGATGTAAATAAGATTATTCATGATAGTTTATTAATTTCGTTGGTTCGCAATTGTAAAAACAGAAATAATATGCGCAAAAAAGAAAGGTTCGAAAAGGTGATTGCATGGTTTCAGGAAAATATGCCTATTGCCGAAACCGAATTGCATTATACAAATCCGTACGAGCTGTTGGTGGCTGTCATTTTATCAGCACAATGTACCGATAAAAGAGTCAATCAGATTACACCTCCATTGTTCGAGAAATATCCAACAGCCTTCGACTTGTCTCATGCAAGTCAGGATCAGATTTTCGACCTGATTCGATCCTGCTCTTATCCCAACAATAAGGCAAAACACCTATTGGGAATGGCAAAAATGTTGGTAGAAGATTTTAAAGAAGTGGTTCCCGATGATGTAAAGGAGCTACAAAAACTACCTGGTGTCGGAAGAAAAACAGCAAATGTAATTGCATCGGTTGTGTACGATAAGCCTGCTATGGCCGTAGATACTCATGTTTTTAGAGTATCGGAAAGACTGGGTTTAACTACCAAATCAAAATCTCCCTTAGAAACCGAAAAGGTTTTGGTAAGTTATTTTCCCGAAGAGTTAATTGCAACAGCTCATCATTGGTTAATTCTGCATGGCAGATATGTTTGCCTGGCCCGAAAACCCAAGTGCAAGCCATGCGGATTAAAAGATTACTGTCGATACTTCCAAAGAGAAGAAAAGAAGAAAGAAAAGAAATAAAAAAAAAGCCTCGTTTGAGGCTTTTTTTTTATAAATCTGAGTTCGATTATAAGAACATTAGAAGACTAACTGCCATTACTGCCATTCCAGCTATTAAACCGTAAATAGCATTGTGGTGTTCGCCATACTCCTCAGCCGTAGGCAAGAGTTCATCAAGCGATATAAATACCATAATACCGGCTACACCTCCAAACAAGACACCAAATATGGTGTTGTTTAGTCCAAGAACTGTATAAATCAGGATAAATCCAATTAAAGCACCAATTGGTTCGGCTAAGCCAGATAGAAATGAGTAAAAGAAGGCTTTCTTTTTACTACCAGTAGCATAATAAATTGGAACGGAGACTGCAATTCCTTCTGGTACATTGTGAATCGCAATGGCAACAGCAATTGGAATCGCAATGGTAGGATCTGATAGGGCAGCAGCAAAAGTTGCTAAACCTTCCGGAAAATTGTGTATGGCAATTGCTAAGGCGGAGAATACTCCCATTCGCATCAGCTTTTTGTTTTTGATTTTTGCCTCGTCCAGATCTTCAATCTTTTTTACCTCATGTGGGTTTTCAAAAGAAGGAATCAACTTATCGATGATGGCAATAAATAGTATCCCTCCAAAAAAAGAAATTACCGTGTACCAGGTTCCTGCTACTTCTCCATAATCGGTAATCAGGGCATCTTTGGCTTTTTGAAAAATCTCTACAAGAGATACATAAATCATTACACCAGCAGAAAAGCCTAACGATAAGGATAAAAATTTGGTGTTTGTGCGTTTCGCAAAGAATGCAATAGCACTACCAATACCTGTTGCCAGACCAGCAAATAAAGTCATTCCAAAGGCAATGGCAACAGTTGAAGTAGAATATTCAAATTCCATATAATTGATTTAAGTCTGTTTAATTGTTTTTTTGATTGAGTAAATATAATAATTAAATGGAATAATTCTAAATAAGAATTTAAGATGTTAACATCTTGATTTGATTGAAAGCAAATTGTAAATTTAATCTAGTTCATTATTAGTGTTTTATAAATTTTTAAAAAAAGGTTAATTATGGCTTATGTAATTTCAGACGATTGTACGGCTTGTGGCTCTTGTATCAATGAATGTCCGGTGGATGCAATCTCGGAAGGTGATATTTATGTTATCGATCCAGATACATGTATTGATTGTGCTGCTTGCGCCGAAGTATGCCCTGTTGAGGCAATCTCGGAAGGGGAGTAATTGATCTAATTGACTGAATATTTGAGAGGAATCTAAAAAGGTTTCTCTTTTTTTTTGCATTTTATGAAAAAAAAATGATAAATTTAGGTAGGGTAAATTAAAAGTTAATAATCTAATAATTATAAGGCACTATTTTTTAATGTTAAATCTAGCCAGAATCTGTAGGGGACATCTGGAGTGCCATAAACAATTCTACTAACCTATAAACTTTTATTATGCAGTTACTACACAATTCCGTTTAGCAAAAACTTACTATCGAAACATCGTGATTACATTTTTAATGTAGTCTTTGCCTCGTTATACCATTCATTTCCGGTCGACAGATGTGAATCATAACGATTGTTACCTAATCTCTTCAAGCTTTAAACCCAAAATCACCAAAAAAAAGTTCGAAAAATTTTAAACACGTACTTCTGATGTTGAATGCAAGAATGCATTAATATCAAGTACCCATTAAATCAGAAACTTACTATTTATATGTAGGAATGTTAGAACATACCTATAAGGATAGTTGTATGCCTTAAAATCAGGTATTAAAGCTTTATTATGTTGTCTTGAGAGGCAGAATCTCAAGAGTTTATAATGAAATACTAACTAAAAAAACAATTTCATGAAAAGACTGATATTCACTGTTTGTCTATTTATTATGTCGTTGCAACTGATAAATGCACAAACAAAACAAATTTCAGGTACTGTAAAAAGTTCAGACGATGGCATGGGAATGCCAGGAGTATCTGTAGTGATTAAAGGCACTACTTCAGGTACAAGTACCACTATAGATGGAGAGTACACAATTTCCGCAGAACCAACAGATTATATCGTATTTAGTTTTGTGGGAATGGTTACACAAGAGATTCTTGTTGGCGACCAAACTGTTATAGATGTAACATTAAACCCAGAAAGCATAGGGATGGACGAAGTCGTGGTTGTTGGATATGGTAAGCAAATTAAGTCAGAAATGACAGGTGCAGTTACAAAGGTAAGTGCAGAAAAAATGCAAGATGTACCAGTACCAAGTTTCGAATCTGCACTTCATGGTAAAACAGCAGGTGTTTTTATCGAGAAGGCCAGTGGTAAGCTTGGAGAAGCCATTAAAATGAGAGTTCGTGGGTCATCATCTATTTCAGCTGATAACCAACCATTATATGTACTTGACGGAATTCCAATTATCTCACAGGATCAGGGGATCGGAAATAACTCACCAACAAACCCATTGAATACGATCAACTTTAACGAGATTGAATCGATTCAAATCTTGAAGGATGCATCTGCAGCGGCAATTTATGGTTCCAGAGCGGCAAATGGGGTTGTAATCTTAACAAGTAAAAAAGGGAAAGAAGGAAAAACAAAAATTAACCTTAATTACTCAAAAGGTTTTAGCGAAGCAGCTAACAAAGTTGACTTTTTGAATGCAGCAGAATATCGCGAGTTATATGGTGAAGCAGCTGTAAATGCTGGTTATTTTGCTTCAATCGAAGATGCTTTTGCTGATGGATCATGGTTCCCAGGATGGTTACGTGACGGAGGCGAAGGTGTTGATGTTGACTGGCAAGATGAGGTTTTCAGAACAGGTAGTGTTGAAAATATTGATTTATCAGCTTCAGGTGGTAGCAAGAATACTCAGTTCTATGCTTCCTTCTCAAGAAACTACAACAAAGGGATTATTATCGAGAATGATTTTACCCGTACTGGTGGTAGATTGAATTTAGATCATACTGTAAATGAGAAATTGAAAATTGGTGTTAGCGGTAGTCTTGTTAAAACCGAGTTGGATCGTGTAGCAAATGATAACGCTTTCTCAACACCAATGCAGATGGTAGCTTTGGCTCCAGTGAACCCTACTCACGATCCTGAAACAGGAGAGTTGAACACACGTACCATTTATTACAATGGCTTGATTTCGGCAAGAGATAATTTTGTGAAACAAGAGGTTACAAGAACAATTGGAAACATGTATGCCCAGTATCAAATTCTACCTGAATTGAATTTCAGAACAGAATATGGTTTGGATAACTACAGTCAGTTAGAAACAAGTTTCCAGGGTAGAGAAACCAACGATGGTGCTCCTTCAGGAAATGCAAGTGTAAGAAATGTTAGATCTGTAAACCAGGTGTTCAATAACTATTTTACATTTAGTAAGGAGTTAAATCAAGATCATACCATTGAAACAACTTTAGGTATGACTTATGAAGAAACCAAAGATGACAACAGTACAGTTACGGCTATTGGTTTCCCTTCTGATGATTTCCAAACTTTAAATAGTGGAGCTGAGACTAGTTCATTTGGTGGTGTTAAGACAGAGTTTAGTTTCCTTTCATACTTTGTAAGAGCAAATTATAAATTCAAAGATAAGTACCTGGCTAATGGTAGTTTCCGTCGCGATGGTTCTTCTCGATTTGGTGAAGACAAGCGCTTTGGTAATTTCTATGCAGGTTCATTAGGTTGGATTATTTCCAGAGAAGAATTCCTTGCCAATCAAGATTGGTTAAGCTTCTTAAAACTAAGAGGTAGTTATGGTGTTGTTGGTAATGCAGGTATTTCAAACTTCGCTTCTCGTGGTTTGTATCAAGGTTCTTACTATACAACTTATACAGGTATCAGACCAACCCAGTTGCCAAATCCAGATTTGAAATGGGAAACCACTTCACAATTAGATATTGGATTGGATTTCGGTTTGTTTAATAATAGAATCAATGGTGAATTTGATGTTTATTACAAAAAAACCAAAGATTTATTATTGAATCAGCGATTGCCAGCAACTTCAGGTTTTACATCTATTACAAAGAATGTTGGAGAGCTTGAGAACAAAGGGATTGAATTCTCGATCAATACCAATAACCTAATTGGTGCATTCAAGTGGAATACTTCATTCAATATTTCTTTCAACAAGAATGAAATTACCAAATTACCTGGTGGTGATATCGTAGCTGGTGTAAACCGAGTAATGCAAGGTGAGTCAATTGGTGTTTTCTATACTCGTAAGTATGCAGGTGTAAACCCTGATAATGGTCGTGCACTGTATTACCTGGAAGAAGGAAGCAACGAAACAACTGATGACTATAATGCTGCAGCCAATATGGTGGTAGGTGATCCAAATCCTGACTTCGTTGGAGGTATTACAAATAGCTTCTCATACAAAGGTTTCGATTTAGATATCGTTATGGCATTTGTTTATGGCAATGATGTATACAATGGTGGTGGTCAATACCAGTCGAACCAGGCTTCTAGTTGGAAAGATAACCAAACCAGAGACCAGTTGAACAGATGGCAAAAACCAGGTGATATTACAGACGTACCACAAGCTTGGTTAGGTGGAAATCAGTATTCAGGTACCGACCCATCATCAAGATACTTGTCTGATGCTTCTTACCTACGTATTAAGAATGTAACTTTAGGATACAATTTCCCACAAAGCGTTCTAAATACTTTAAAACTTTCTAATCTTCGAGTTTATGTAACAGCTGTTAACCTTCATACATTTACTGATTACAAAGGTTGGGACCCTGAGGTGAACTTTGCTGGTGTTGGATTAGATCAAACCAACACGAACGTAATTCAAGGTAGAGATTTCTATACAGCACCACAGGCCAGAACAATCAGTTTTGGTGTAAATATAGGATTATAATTAGCTGAAGTTAAGTTTATATAAATAGAAAAATTATGAGAAAATATAAATTGATATATGTAATTGCATTTATGACTTTTCTAGGCTTATCCGCATGTGAGGATAAATTAGAATTAGATCCATATCAAAGCATAGATGCAGAAGAAACAAATACATCGGAGAAAGTACTGTTAACTGCAAATTCTGTTTATGAACGTATGCAGAATGCCGACCTTTTTGGTGCAAACATGAATTACTTCAGTGAGCTTTTAGGAAGATCATCAGACGTAAGTTGGGTAGGTACCTTTAATACCAAAAGAGAAATGGGGCGTAAGCTTCTTCTAATTAACAATGCTGATGTTCGTGATGTTTGGAGCGAAGCTTACTATACCATCAATATCTGTAATATTGTTTTAAGCAAATTAGATATCATCGAAGATGCAGACGATCGAAACAGGGTGGAAGCAGAAATGTTGGCAACTCGTGGATGGATCTATTTCGAATTGACCAGATTCTGGGGAAAACAATACGATACATCCGGAAGTAATTCACAATTAGCTGTGCCAATCCTGTTAGAGCCTGTAGAGGGTGAGGATGATGTTACCTATCCTGCCAGAAATACTGTTGGTGAAGTTTATACCAGGGTATTGTCTGACTTAACTGGTGCCGAAGCATTATTTGCTTCTTACCATACTGCTACTGGTGACAATCGCATGACTTTCTTAAATGTAAATGTTGTAAAAGCAGTATTGGCGAGAGTTTATCTTCAAATGGGCGACTATGCAAATGCTACCATCAAGGCGAACGATGTTATCGAAAGTGGTATGTATAACTTGGTTGATGCACCATTAAAAGCTTTCAATAATTCAAGTTATACTCCTGAAGACATTTTTGCATTGCAGCAAACTGCTTTGAGTAATGCAGGTGAATCAAATGCTGGTTTAACTACTCACTATGCTAGTTTATCTGGTAACGGTCGTGGTGATATGGAAATGACATCTGATTTTCTTGATTTATTTGAGATTGGTGACTTAAGAGGAGAGATAACAACTGACCTTGCTTCTTCAGCCTTAATTACTGATGTAAGTACCATGTATTATATTGGTGTTGGTCAATCTTCAAACAATGGTGGTATTAACACTGCCAAATATGGCGATGGTAAAAAGAATACTCCATTGATCCGTTTCGCAGAAATGTACCTAATTAGAGCAGAAGGTAACTTCGAAGAAGGAACTTCTCTGGGTGATACACCACTAAACGATATTAACAGAGTAAGAGCACGTTCCAATGCATCTGCTTATACCACTGTTAATCAAGATAATATTAGACAGGAAAGATATTTTGAATTGTGTTGGGAAGGATTCCGTTTACACGATTTAAGACGTTGGAATGTTAATATTTACAATCCAGATGATGATACTGAATCAATTGCTTACGATGCAGATCGTTTGGTTTTACCTGTACCAGAAAGAGAGTTAGAGGTTAACGACAACCTTGTGCAGAACTCTGGTTATTAATATACATCTATAAAATGAATTGGCTGTCTCATGATTGGGACAGCCTTTTTTTTTATTTTCTCAAAAAAGTTCATGAAAAAATGAAGTGTGATGAATTGAAGATCGAATTAAAGCGCTGAAATATAATAATATGAGCTTTCTAAAAGTGTAATTTATTTTTTATTTTGTCTAAATAATAAAAAAGCATTAAATTGAGTTTGGAAATCGATTTTTATAAGCTGATTTCCAATAGGGGCTTTACTTAAAAGAGAAAAGATTGAATCAAAAATTGACAAAGCGTTCAATTTTAAATTAGTGCTAACCATTACTAAAGTTCCTAAATCTTTAAAATCCACAAAACTATATTGGCCTTGGTAAATTGCCCTTAGGTAATTTAATTTCTGTGTTTTCGACATTACAGATTTTAAATTATTGTGCCCGGGTTCTATTCTCTTTAACGCCTTAGGCATTAATCCACCACCATTTTTAATATGCATCGATATTTTCATTGATATCGAGAACCATGTGCATAGATCAGATACAAGCATGTTGACGATAGTTTTTCTGCTATCCGATACCTTGCTTAGACCTGCTGTAATGGTTGGTGTTTAAGGATTACTTCTATTCAGGCAATGCCTGATTGTTACTAATGTAATTCTACAAAAAGTAAAATTTATGAAAAGACTGATATTTATTGTTTGTGCTGTTCTGATATCAATTCAATTGATAAATGCGCAAACAAAGCAGATTTCAGGTACTGTTACAAGTGCCGACGACGGCATGGGAATGCCAGGTGTATCGGTAGTAATAAAGGGAACAACTTCGGGAACCAGTACTGATATTGATGGAAAATATGCACTGGAAGCTCAGTCGACGGATGTATTGGTTTTTAGTTTTGTCGGTATGATTAGCCAGGAAATCCTGGTTGGTGAGCAAACTGTAATCAATGTATCCCTGGAAACAGAATCCATTGGCATGGATGAGGTAGTTGTTGTTGGTTACGGAACAGTAGATGAGAAACGACTGGTTCAGAATGTTGCGGTAATCGATGAGGAAACTCTGGAAAATTTAACAGCAACTTCTTCCCAGGAGTTACTGCAGGGTAGGGCCTCGGGAGTGCAAATGACGCAGTCTTCGGGAGTACTTGGAGCCTTTTCGGTGGTTCGTGTTCGTGGTGTGGGTTCCTTAACAGCCGGATCATCACCTCTGATTGTTGTAGATGGAGTTCCAATGAACGATGGAGCCGATTTTAACTACACCAATACACAAGGTGGTAACACTGGTTTGAATACCCTAATTGATATCAATCCGAATGATATTGAGTCGATGAATGTCTTAAAGGATGCATCTGCAACTGCAATTTACGGATCGAGAGGTGCCAATGGTGTAATTATCATTAAAACCAAAAGTGGATCGTACAACAAAGATGCTACCGTTACCGTAGATTTTTATACACAATGGACCGAATCGACCGACGAAATTAGCATGGCCAATGCCGATGAATATAGACAATATTTGGTTGATATTGGAGATGCAGCTAGCGTAGATGAACTACCACAGGGATCTTTCGATTGGCCTTCGGCAGTTACACAAACAGGTTTTTCTTATAATGCTGATGTTTCGGTTCGAGGTGGATCCGAACGCATTAAATATTATTTGGGTGTAACCTATTCCGATCAGGAAGGATTTGTGGTTGGCAATGAAATGCAACGAATCGGTGGACGTTTAAATTTTGAAGTGAAAGCCAAGGAGTATTTAAATGTTGGGGCGAATTTGAATATAAGTCAGAATAAAATCGACCGTGTAGGGCTTGAAAATTCAACCTTTGCACCAATGACATCGGCCTATCTTCAATATCCTTGGGTTGAGCCATACGATGAAAATGGTAATTATGTGAATACAGGATTTATTGCAAATGTAATTGCCATTGAAGATTTGGACCTCGATGATGTAACCTCGAAAAGAAGCTATGGTAACTTCTATGCAGAGTTGGATGTGATTGATGGTCTAAAATTGAAGACCGATTTTGGATTTGATCAGCTCTCGGTTGAGGAAACAGAACGTTCCTATGACATTAACTCATCAGGTGGTTACGGGTCGAACCGAATAGTGGAAGATTCAAAATGGTTGACAACTACAACAGCCAGTTTTGATAAACTGTTCGATGGTACACATCGAATTACAGCTTTGGGTGGGATTTCTTATGAAGAATCGACCCTGGGTAGAACATGGGTAGAAGGAACGAATTTTCCTTCTGATGACCTAAGAAATGTTGAGTCGGCTGCAGAGAAAACAACCACTTCTCATATTCGAAACAAGTGGTCGCTTTTCTCATTGTTCTCTAGAGTAGGATACAGTTATGCGGGTAAATATACATTCGAAGGTTCGTTAAGACGCGATGGTTCTTCACGTTTCGGACCTGACAACAAATATGGTACCTTTTGGTCGGTGGCCGGAGGATACACCATTACAGAGGAAGAGTTTATGCAAGACCTGGTACCGGGATTGGATTTCCTGAAACTGACCGCCAGTTATGGGGTATCTGGTAATGATAAAATTGGATACTATCCATCATTTTTCCTTTATACAGGTGGTAACGATGGAAATTATAATGGTACACCAGGATTGGTTCCCAGTCAGGCAGGTAATGCCGGCTTAAAATGGGAGGAAAACAAATCTTTGGATATCGGATTGCGTTCTCGATGGTTGAATGGTAAGATTCAATTTGATTTAACCTATTACCGAAAGGACATTTCAGATCTCTTAATCAATCAACCATTGACATACATTACCGGTTACGATGCCGTTGCTAAAAATGTAGGAGAGATGGAGAATAGTGGTATCGAGATCGATATCAATGCAACCATAATTAAAACTCCTGATTTGGAATGGAACGCCAATTTTAACATGACAACCGTTAATAATGAAATTACAGCTCTTCCGAATACGGGTACCGATGTGAACGATGATAATTTTATTGCCGGAACAAGCGCACAGCGTGCTGTAGTTGGAAGATCGGCCAACGAGTTTTACCTAATCAGGTATGCAGGCATCAACCCACAAACAGGTGATGCTGAATGGTTAACTGCCGATGGTCAGATTACAACCAATCCAACAAGTGACGACCGTGTATATGTTGGTAGTGCCCAACCAGATTTCTTTGGTGGATTTAGCACAACATTAAAATACAAAGGTTTTGATTTAAGTGGATTTTTCAATTACAGCTCGGGGAACAAGATTATGGTTGATGGATTTAGATTTACAGATCGCGCCACAGCTACATTTAATGTTCGAAAGAAAGTCTTGAACTATTGGCAGCAGCCTGGCGATAATGCATATGCTCCGTCTCCTTCTAGTTCTACAGCCGGAATATTTGCACAAAGATCGGATCTGTTCTTATTCAACGCATCCTATCTAAGAATGAAGAATTTGACATTAGGTTATACCATTCCTGAGTCTACTCTTAATTCTTTGGGAGGCTTTATTAAATCTGCCCGTTTCTATGTAACCATGAACAATGTGTTTACAATTAAGAGTGATGATCTGGAAGGTATCGATCCTGAAGTTACAGACGATACCAATCCTCTGGCACAAGGAGAAACATTCTTTACTCCTCCTCAATCGAAGTCCTATATTTTTGGATTAAGAGTAAGTTTTTAAATGTTGAACCTAATTCTTTGTAAAATGATGAAAAATGTAAAATATATATTACCAATACTCCTTGCAGTTATTTTTGTATTCCCTGCTTGCGACAATGAATTGGATTTGGTTCCGGAAGATGATGTTTCTCAGAATGTTATTTTCACCACAAGTCAGGGGGCTCAATTGGCTGTATTGGGATTGTACAGCAAATGTCAGGACGATGACGTTTTAAACGGCACACCGCAATCAATGGGAGAGTGGCATGCAGACAATGTAAGATTTGTAGGATCCTTTCCAACCTTCTTACAGGTTAGAGATTACACAATACTTGCTAACAATACTTCCATTCAGGAAGTGTGGCGAGACTGCTTTGAAGTTGTTATGGCAGCAAACTTTGTAATCGATGGTGTTCCCGCACTCGAAGAGGCAGGATTCGAAGAGGCTGATAAAAACTCTCTGATTGCTGAAGCTCGATTCATGCGGGCACTGATCTACTTTAATATGGCCAACTGGTTTTCGGCTCCAATTCAGCAAGATAACGGATCAAATGATTGTCTTCCAATTGTAGACTTCATTTTTACGGGAAGTACAACAGAATTCGAAATTCCAAGGTCTAGTTTGAGCGAGGTTCACGCCTTTATTGCAGCAGATTTGGATTTTGCGATCGCTAATTTGAGCGGAACCGATAGAACCATGGCTACCAGGGGGGCGGCCCAGGCTCTTAAAGCACGATTACACCTGTACAGGGGAGAGTGGTCTGATGCTGCTACACTGGCAAATACAGTAATTGGAGATTCTAATTTTGAATTGGCAGGAGACTATTCCTTCTTCCAAAACGAAGGCTCTAAGGAGCATATTTTTACTTTGGTAAATACTGCTGCCGATGGTCAAAATAGTGGAGAAGGTTTTTCTGGTTTGTTCAATCCTTCTCCTGAAGGACGTGGAGATGCACCATTTTCTGATTATCTGATCAATGCATTTGATACGGATAATGATTTGCGTTTTACGACACTTACCGAGCAAGGACCCGATGCACAGAATACCAATTCGTTCTTTACTACAAAGTATGTTGATGGAATTACAAATGCCGATAATGCTCCTGTGATTCGAATTACCGAAATGTACCTGACAAGAGCAGAGGCGAACTTTAGAGCTGGATCATCTACTGGAGCTGCTCCTCTGGATGATATCAATTTGCTACGGTCACGAGCTGGTTTGGCCGATTTGTCTGCCTTATCTCTCGATGACATACTCGATGAAAGAAGAAAAGAACTTTGTTTCGAAGGTCATCGAAGAATGGATTTATTAAGAAATGAGTTAGGATTAAGACCATCTGGTGATCCGAATTTTGCAGACGCAGCATTTGGAGCCAATAAAACCATATGGCCAATTCCTACCAGGGAAAGAGATTTAAATCCTCTTTTCACTCAAAATCCAGGATATTAATCAAAATAAAAAGGGACTCGTTAGAGTCCCTTTTTTATATTTTAGAATCCATTCAGTTCCATGGTTACTGTTGGAATTAGCAGTAATAATCCTAAAAGCAAGAGGATTACCATAAAACCACCAATCCATTTTACCCACTTATCGTAAGGGATTTTTGCAACACCTAACACTCCAATCAATACACCTGAAGTTGGGGTAATCATATTGGTAAAACCATCACCAAACTGGAAAGCCATAACCGTTGCCTGGCGCGATACTCCAATTAAATCGGAGAATTGCGACATCATTGGCATTGTTAATGCAGCTTTCGCTGATCCCGATGGGATAATCACATTGATGATATTTTGAATCAGATACATGATGGAAACAGATGCCATCTTACCAAAATCATTCATCGATTGTGAGATGTAGTAAAGGATGGAATCAATAATGTTTCCTTCTTCAAGAACAATTAAAATACCACCTGCCAAACCAACGATCATAGCAGCCGAAAGGATATCTCTCGATCCTTCAAGAAACAACTTGGTAATTTCATTGGCAGTATTGTTAAAGGCAATTCCCGAGAAAATACCCATTGCAAAGAATAAAGTAGCAATTTCCATGATGTACCAGCCATATCCCATAACACCAACAATCAGGTAAATTATGGTGAAAAGCAATAAATTCAGGATATAGAAGTGTACCGATTTCAGAAGAGAAAGCAAGCCTAGCAAAGCAAAGAGGATGGTCACAAATGGCAGAACGTAAGTTGTCATTTCAGAGTTACCCACCTTAAGAGTACTTTGTGGGTAATGGTAAGAGAATACCACCATTGTAATCAGCAGAATAAAATAAGTTACCCACGCCGACTTAGGTGTGTAAAACTCCAATTCTTCCATATCCGTATCGTTATGCTTTCTCCAGTATTCATCATCGGTATATACCAATGAAGCCTGTGGGTTTTTTCTGATTTTAGCGGCATATCTAAGAATAAATGCAAAACCTATTACATTAATAACTACCCAGCAAAATAGTCGGTATTCAATCCCCGAGAACAATGGCAGGTTCGATAATCCTTGTGCAATACCAATGGTGAACGGGTTTAGCAATGCTCCCGCAAACCCCAGGCCGGCAGCTACAAAACAGATGCACACACCAACGATAGAATCATATCCCATTTTAATGGACATCGGAACAAAGATGATAACAAAAGCGATGGTTTCTTCACTCATTCCAAATGTGGCACCAAAGGCACTAAACACCAGCATAATTAGCGTTAGAATGATATTGTTGACCCCAATTTTCCGAATGGTTTTATTCTTTTCCAGCTTTTGGGTAAATTTTAAGAAAGAGTAAATTCCAACATCAATGGATTTACTTGCGTTCATAATCCAGAATGCACCTCCAATTACCAGGATAAACATGATAATATCAGCTTTGTCAACAAATCCCTTAAAGAAAGATGAGAAAATTTCCCAACTTTGGCCCTGGCTTTCAATTTGTTGATAGGACCCCTGAACAATAACCTCACGGTCGGTTCCATTTACATTAACGGTTGTTCGCTCGAATTCACCTCCCGGAATAATCCAGGTTAATATTGCAGATAATACAACTATTGCAAAAACAATTACATAGGTGTGTGGTATCTTTTTAAACATATAGGTTGATTTAGTTTGTGTTTTGGTTTTTACCCCTTAAAATTGAATGCGTAAAAATAGGAAAATATGTACACAAATGGCGTTCTAAAATAATTTTAAAGAGCAGTCCGAAAAGGTTTGCAAATTGATCATTTTTACCTAATATTTGCATCGTAAAGTGAAAGAGTATGTGTGTGAATTAATGAATGAGTAAATGTGCTGATTTCAAGGAGGTAAACTAAAGTTTTAATCCTTTTTTTATCTGTATATTATAATCATTCTTAACTTTTTGCTACCTAATTGCTCATTATATCATTGCTAATTATTAATTGAAATACATATGAAGCTGTTAATAAGTAATATAAAAACTCTGGTTCAGGTTGAAGAAACGCCTAGGAAATGGGTTGCCGGAACCGATATGGCAAACTTGAATTGTATTGATGATGCCTATTTGCTGATTGAAGACGAGAAGATTTCTGATTTTGGTAAGATGGAAGATATGCCAAATTATGACGAAATGGATGGCTTCGATCATGTAGAAGAAATCGATGCTACAGGAAGAATGGTATTCCCATCTTTCTGCGATTCGCATACTCATTTGGTATATGCTGGAAGTCGCGAGATCGAATACACCGATAAGATTAAAGGCCTTTCGTATGAAGAGATTGCAAAACGTGGTGGTGGAATTCTAAATTCGGCCAAACGCATGCACGATGCTACTGAAGATGAATTGTACGAAGCAGCAATGGAACGTATCCATGAAATTATCAGCATGGGAACCGGAGCTGTTGAAATTAAAAGTGGCTATGGTTTGACAGTTGAAGATGAATTAAAAATGCTTCGCGTCATTAAGCGTATCAAAGAAACAACGCCTTTAACCATTAAGTCGAGCTTTTTGGGTGCTCACGCTGTTCCTGCCGAATACAGAGGTCGCCAGGGAGAATATGTTGATTTGGTGATTAATGAAATGATTCCACAGGTTGCAGCAGAAGATTTAGCAGATTATATCGATGTATTCTGTGATGAAGGATTCTTTACCGTTGAGGAAACCGATCGCATCCTAAATGCAGGAATGAAGCATGGTATGCGTCCTAAAATCCATGCCAATGAATTGGATTACTCCGGAGGAATTCAGGTAGGTGTAAAATACAATGCACTTTCGGTTGATCACCTTGAGTTTGTTGGAGAGGAAGAAATCAAGTGTTTGAAAGATTCTGAAACCATGCCAACAGTATTACCTGGTGCAGCTTTCTTCCTGAACATGGTTTGTTCGCCTGTTCGCGATATGATGAATGCAGGTTTACCAGTAGCTTTGGCATCGGATTTTAACCCGGGTTCATCTCCTTCAGGAAACATGAAGTTCATTATGTCATTGGCGTGTATCAACTACAAAATGTTGCCACAGGAAGCTGTTAATGCAACCACAATAAACTCTGCATATGCAATGGGTGTACAGGAAGAATTGGGAAGTATTGCTCGTGGTAAAATTGCCAATGTTTTCATCACCAAAGAAATTCCATCGGTAGAGTTTATGCCATATGCATATGGTAGCAATTTAATCGATGCTGTAATTTTGAGAGGTCAGAGATTGTAAAAACAACATAGAATATTTTATTGAAGACCTGATAGGATTTATTTCTGTCAGGTTTTTTATTTTGTACACAATTCAAAATGTGGGAGCAAAATTAGATTGATTTTATTTAACAAACTTGATAGATGTTCTAGGCGATAAATAATTATATTGTCAATCAGTTTAGAAACGATATATTAACTATTGTAAAATGAAAAAAATACAATTGGCTTGCCTGTTTGTTTTATTACTTCTTATTAGCCCTAAGGTTCTAAAATCGCAAATTTCCGATGTTGAAATTACCTACCAGGTTAACACCGATAATAGTGTGGATGTAAACTTTAAGAAACAATTGGTGGGAACTTATTTGATAAACATTGAGTTTGATCAATTATCGAATTGCGAAAATTATTCATCTGCGAAGTATACATATTCTGGTACCATCAGGGGCAGAGTGGGTAAGGTGTTAACCTTAAAACCCAAGGATCCAAATATGGGTATTGGTTTTTCTTTTTCGTACCAATACCACAGAGGTAAGCCATTTCCAAAAATAAAAGAGAATTTCGTGTATTTACTGCCCTTTTCGAAAGGAACAAAAGTAAAAGTAAATCACATGAATTATTTGGGGAAAAGATTCGGAAAGGGTGCTCCCGATAGCTGGAAAGCTTTCCAGTTTATCACAGAAAAATCGGAGCCTGTTGTAGCCATGAGAAAGGGAGTAGTTGTAGAGGTTAAAGACCAATTTGTTGCCGATACGACAAAGGATTTTCATTATAATGATAATGTGAATGAAGTTCTCATCGAGCATAGAGATGGAACCCTGGCACGTTATTCCTGTTTCAAATCAGGAAGTATTTGTGTAAAAGAAGGGCAGACAGTACATCCTAATACTAAATTAGGATTAACAGGCTGGTATAGCGCCTCCAAAAAACGTGAGTTGCACGTTTTTATCTATTATTTAAAAATAAGAATGCTCGAAAAGCTGGAAGATGAAGAAAACAAACAAAATGCTTATGCCTATATCGACCCCTTATTCTATCACAAGGGTGATAAAGTCAACCTCTTATCAGGTAATCTCTATGTGTCTGACAGCAATGATGAGTTAATTACCCAGGAGTTTACCCGAAGAGAAAAAAAGAAGTATTCGAGCAGCATCCAATAAAAAAAAAAGCGATGAAATTTCATCGCTTTTTTTATTTCTATAATCCCAGCAACATGCTATCCGGATCTTTTCCATCGAACAACATTTTATGTGGATTTTCAATCATCTCCTTAATTTTTACAAGGAAACCAACCGAATCCTTACCATCAATCACTCGGTGATCGTAAGATAGGGCAATGTACATCATTGGTCGGATTTCAACCTTTCCATTTACGGCAACAGGGCGTTCTACAATATTGTGCATTCCTAAAATTCCCGATTGTGGAGGGTTGATAATCGGCGTACTCAATAAAGAACCAAATACACCACCATTGGTAATTGTAAATGTACCTCCCGTCATTTCATCAAGGCTAATCTTACCCGATCGGGCTTTGTTAGCCAGCTCCATCAATTTCTTTTCAATTTCTGCTAAACCTAGCGATTCTGCATTTCTAATTACAGGAACCATTAATCCTTTAGGTGTTTGAACCGCAATGGCAACATCCGCAAAATCAGGAGTTACAATTTCTTCTCCATCAATCATAGAATTTACCATAGGGTGAGCTTTTAAAGCTTCGGTAACCGCTTTGGTAAAGAAAGACATAAAACCAAGTTTGATATCATGAGTATCAATGAATTTCTTCTGATATTTCTTTCTCAATTCCATTACTGCACTCATGTCAACCTCGTTAAAAGTTGTTAGCATGGCAGTTTCGTTTTTAACCGATACCAGGCGAGCGCTTAACTTCTTGCGCAGATTTGTCATTTTCGTGCGTTTCTCTTCACGAGAAATGGCCTTTGGCTCGGCAGATACGGCAGCTGGTTGGTTGTTCTGATTTTCCACAACGGCTTGAATATCCTTTTTGGATAACCTTTGTAAACCTGCTATTACATCATCAACCGAAAGCTGATTTTCTTCCATCAGCTTTTTAGCCACTGGAGAAATTTTTACCTCTTTGTAATTTTCCGATTCAACACTTTTGGCTGGAGTAGAACCGATGGATTCTTTGGCTTCCACAATTTCCTCTTTTGCCGGTTCTGCCTTAGGACTTGGGGCTTTGCCAGCAAAACTGGTGTCAATTTTACAAGCTACCGAACCAACCTCAACGGTATCGCCCTCTTGTGCAAGAATTTCAATTTTACCTCCTTCATCAGCAACCAGTGTTAGTGTTGCTTTGTCCGATTCAATTTCGGCAATGTCTTGATCTTTTTCCACAATATCGCCATCGGCAACAAACCAATTGGCAATTTCAACTTCCGATATGGATTCTCCAGGACTTGGTATTTTTATTTCAATCATTTGTGTTATATCGTTATGGATTTTGTTCTCGAATGTTTGAATTTCAAATCTTCAATCATCATTACATTAATAGCTTGCTTTTTTTCTCTTCAAAATATTCATGTGTCTGAAGAATTTCCTCATGCGAACTTCCCTCGACACACTGTAGACCACAATATTTCAATTTCCTGTCGCAGTCACATTTTCTAAACACTTTGTTGATAATTTCGTTCTGACCAAGCATATGGATTTTTGCCAATCCGGTTGCCGGGCTTCCACTGGCCTGACGCGCTACAGGAACCAATTTTACTTCTTTATTTTTGAAGTTGTAATTTACAAACTGCCATGCGCCCATATTTTCAGGTTCTTCCTGTACCCATAGGTGAAGAATCGCATTCGGATATCTTTCCAATACTTTATCAACCTGTGCATGTGGGAATGGATACAATTGCTCCAAACGAACCAGGGCAATATCCTGAGCATTTAGCTTTTCTTTCTGTGCCAGTAAATCGTAATACACCTTACCTGTACAGAAAACAACTCTTCTTACTTCTTCCGAAATTACGTTCTTGTCATCAATTACCTCCTGGAAATTGCCTTTAGCCATTTCATCCATACTTGAAACACAAGCTGGGTGACGAAGCAAACTCTTAGGAGAGAAACAAATTAAAGGAACCCTGATATCTCTCTTTACCTGTCGACGAAGCATGTGGAACAAGTTGGCTGGGGTGGTCGGATTTGTAATTTGCATATTATTGTGTGCACAAAGCGTCAGGAATCGTTCCATTCTTGCACTCGAATGTTCTGCACCTTGTCCTTCATATCCATGTGGCAAATACATTACCAAACCATTTTTAATTCCCCATTTGTCTTCGGCCGCACTAATGTATTGGTCAATAACCGCCTGTGCTACATTATGGAAATCTCCAAACTGCGCCTCCCAAATGGTTAAACCTGATGGATGAGCCAGAGCATATCCATACTCATAGCCAAGTACACCATATTCACTTAATGATGAGTTGTAAACATGGAATGGAGCCTGATCTTCAGACAGATTTTTAAGTGGGAAATATTTTTTATCAGTATCCTCGATAACAAGGGCAGCATGTCGGTGCGAGAAAGTTCCACGTTCCGAATCCTGGCCACTAATTCTAACCGAATTTCCTTCTGTCAACAAACTCGAATAGGCCAGCATTTCACCCATTGCCCAGTCAAGCTGATCATTTTCTACCATTTTCTTCCTATCGGTCATCAACTTGCCAATTTTCTTGAAAAATTTCAGGTCTTCAGGAAGCGATGTAAAGTTATCGGCCAAAGCAAGGAGTGTTTTTTTGTTCACTCCAGTTTCAGGTGAAGCTTCAAAATCCGATTCAACGGAATATCTAATTCCTTTATAATAATCATCGAGGAATGGTTGAATAATTACCTTATCAAATGATTTAGATAGCTCAAATTTATCATCCAGGAGTTTATTGTAATCAGAATTTATAGTTTTGATTTCGCTTGTAGAATAGACGCCTTTTTCAATCAAATAATCTGCATACAGATCTCTTGGATTTTTGTGCTTTGCAATCTCCTTATACAAAATTGGTTGGGTAAAACGAGGCTCATCACCTTCGTTATGTCCATACTTTCTGTACGATAAAATATCAATGAACACATCGGTGTTAAACTCCTGGCGGTATTCCATTGCCATTTTAATGGTAAAAATTAATGCCTCTACATCATCACCATTTACATGAAAAACAGGACAGCGTGTTACCTTTGCCACATCGGTACAATAGGTGCTCGATCTTGCATCCAGGTAATTGGTTGTAAATCCTACCTGGTTGTTAATTACCAAATGGATTGTACCCCCGGTTTTGTATCCTTTTAGTTGAGACATTTGAATGGTTTCATACACAATTCCCTGTCCGGCAATTGCAGCATCGCCATGTATTACAACAGGAACCAGTTTATCCTGATCGCCCGAATAGTCATTATCAATTTTAGATCGAGAAATTCCTTGTACAACGGCTCCTACGGTTTCAAGGTGAGATGGATTTGGTGCCAAATGTAATTTTACTTCGCTGCCATCATCTGTTTTAACCGAGTTGCCATAACCAAGGTGATATTTCACATCGCCTAAAGCGATATCTTCTTCATATTCTTCTCCAACAAATTCTTTGAAGATATTTTCGTAAGGTTTTTCAAGAATATTCGCAAGAACATTCAACCTGCCTCGATGGGCCATTCCAAAAATGAACTCTTCAACCCCAAGTTCAGCACCTCGTTCAATCATGGCATCCAAAGCTGGGATAAGGGTTTCTGCTCCTTCTAATGAGAATCTTTTCTGCCCAACAAATTTCTTGTGAATGTAGTTTTCGAAGCCAACTGCCATTCTTAAATGGTAGTAGATGTGCTTGCGCTGCTCATCGGAAAATTGTGGTGTGTTTTTCGAACTCTCCATTTTCTTTTGAAGCCATCTTAGCATCTGCGGGTGTCGAACAAAAACATATTCGGCACCAACCGATTTACAGTAAGTTTCCTGCAAATGAGCTACTATGTCTTTCAATTTAGCAACTCCAATGCCAATTTCTTTTCCGGCATGAAAAGGAGTTTCCAAATCCGACTCTGCCAAATCGAAATTTTCAATGTCCAGGGTTGGAAAATATTTTCTTCGTGTTCTTACCGGATTGGTTTTGGTAAACAAATGCCCTCTCTGACGATAAGCCTGAATCAAATTCATTACATTGAATTCTTTGCTCATCGATTCGCTGGCTGGCTCGTTATTGGAACTTTGTTGTTTTACTGGAAAATTAGCCGATGCAAAATCGAATCCCTGGAAAAAAGCTCTCCATTTTTCTTCGACCGAATCGGGATTTTGCTTATAGGATTGGTAAAGCTCATCAATATATTCGATTTCACTATTACCCAAAAAACTGAATTTATCCATAGAATTGTTTGTTGTACTTGTCTGATTTTTTGTTGTCGCTTAAACAAATGTATTAATTTTGAAACTTTACTGGTCATGATCAACCAGAATAAAAGACCAAAAGGTCATTTTTTTTACTAATGAGCTTATAGACATTTTCTATAAGCTGATATTGTTTAACATTTGCAGAAAAAATACCTGTCTATTTTTTCGATTGTAGCAATTTCCAATTAATTTAGATTTGCATTCAAAATCATCAATAATTCAAAGCATGATATTTCTTCGTACCATAATTATTGTGCTGGTAGCTTCGTACTTTTCAAGCTGTCATAATTTACAAAAAAAAACGCAGTTTGAATTCCGCAAAGGCGATATAATTTTTCAGGATTTGAATTCCGATTCCATCTCTGAGGCCATTGAATCGGTTACCGGGGGCGAACAGGAATTGAATTTTTCGCACGTAGGAATAGTCGATATTCATGCCAATGGGAAGATATTTATACTCGAAGCAGTATCGAAAGGTGTAATACAGACCAATTTGGAAGACTTTCTGGAGCGTAGCAATAAAATTGCTGTTGGAAGACTAAAGGAAAAATACACCCAAAGGATAGAGGCGGCCCTTGTTTATGGAAATAGCTTGCTTCACTTGCCATACGACCATATTTATCTAATGGGAGATTCGAGCTATTACTGTTCCGAACTGATTTATGAAATGTTTGTGAATAGTGGCGATTCTTCGGCGGTGTTTCAATTAGAACCAATGACATTTAAAGATTCGAAAACAGGTGAATATTTGCCTTTCTGGATAGAGTATTACAAGAATTTGGGAGTCGATATCCCGGAAGGAAAACCCGGATTGAACCCCAATGGCATGTTTCAGTCAGGGAATATTGAAATTGTACTTTCGTACGGGCACTTTGAGAGCAATTAAATTAGACTTATATCCTACATTATATATGAATTCATTCTTACAACAAATTACCAAAGAGTTATACTCAAAATATAAAAACGAATTATCGGACTGTATCCTTGTTTTTCCGAACCGAAGAGCAGGATTGTTCTTTTCGAAATACCTGAACGAATTGGTCACAAAACCAATTTGGGCACCAAGAGTGTTTACCATTAGCGAGTTTTTTAAATCTCTTTCCAAACTGCAAATCGAAGACAACCTGGGCTTGTTGTTTCGCCTTTATAAAATCTATGTGAAAAGAATGAAGGTGAGCGAAAGTTTCGATGAATTCTATCATTGGGGAGAGATGTTGCTTGGCGATTTTGATGATTTAGACAAGTACAGGGTACATGCGGAACATCTATTCAAAAACCTGGCCGACGAGAAGGAAATAGAGAACCTTTTTGATTATTTAACCGATGAGCAAGTGGAAGCCATACAGGCTTTTTGGAGTTCTTTTAAACCTGAAAAATATTCTGAGCATCAAAAAGAGTTCGTGAATTTATGGGAGAATTTATTCGCGATTTATGCAGATCTAAGAGAGGAACTGAAATCTGAAAATCTGGCTTATGAAGGAATGGCTTCCCGTGCCCTGCTGGATGGATTGGAATCGGGAGAGATTCAGCTTCAGGCAAAGAAGGTAATATTTGTAGGATTTAATGCCTTGAATCGATGTGAAATTGACCTGTTCGAATTCCTGAAGAGAAAGGATTTGGCTGAATTCTATTGGGATTACGATGAGTCTTACCTGCAGAATCCGTATCACGAGGCAGGTTTGTTTTTAAGGGATAACATCAAGCGATTCCCGACTCCTAAAACCGAAGTAAGTTTCTCTAATATAAAGCAGAATAATGCTAAGGTGGAGTTTGTGTCCTTGTCGTCGGAGGTAGGACAGGCAAAATATGCCCACTCTGTAGTACAGGAATTCTGTAAGGATAGCGAAGTGGCACCCGAAGAAACGGCCATTGTTTTGGCCGACGAGGAACTTCTGCTTCCAGTTTTACATTCCATTCCGGAAGTTATTGATAATGTAAATGTTACCATGGGATATCCGGCCAAGAACACTCCTGTGGCAAGTCTCTTGCGCCTGGTTATCGATTTGCAAAAAAGTGCTCGTAAGAATGGAAACGAGATTGAGTTTCATCACAAAGAAGTTCTGGCTTTGTTGAATCACCAGTATTTGAATTCGGTGAATCCTGATTTGGCCCATGAATTAACCCAGGATATTCTGACGACGAATAAGATAAAAGTTCCAAGATCATTATTGCTTGGTGATGAGGTGATTGAAAAACTATTTTCGCCCGTTAAAGATGTAAATCAGTTCGCACTGTATTTGTTAAATCTATTGCAAAATGTATATCAGCGTCTGGAGACAAAAGATGAAGACAAGTCGCTGGTAGATAAGATTGAGCAAGAATACATCTATCATTTGTTTTTGGCCATTAAGAGATTGAAATCTTTGCTCGATCAGCATCAAATTGAAGTAAAGCAAGACACCTTTTTCAAGATTTTGGAAAAGATGATTCAATCTTTGAGCATCCCATTTGAAGGGGAGCCGTTGGCCGGATTGCAGGTGATGGGGATTTTGGAAACCCGTTTGCTGGATTTTAAAAAGCTGGTGGTGTTATCGATGAACGAAGGAAAGCTGCCAAAAACCGGAACTGCAAATTCATTTATTCCATATCATTTGAGAAAAGGATTTGGAATGCCAACCATCGATCATCAGGATGCAATTTTTGCCTACTATTTTTATCGTCTCATTCAGCGTGCCGATGATATTAAACTTTTGTATAGCACACAAAGCGATGGGATAAGAACAGGAGAAATGAGTCGTTTCCTGTATCAATTAAAATATGAATCGGAATTTAGCATTACTGAATCTAGTCCGGGATATGATATCTCCTTGAAAGAGGCAAAGCCCATTAGCATTGAAAAAAATGATCGCATTTTAAATCGTTTGGCAGAATATTGCGGCGATCAGTTCAGAAGCTTTTCTCCATCGGCTCTGAACACCTACCTGACTTGTTCGCTTAGCTTTTACTTTAAGTACATTGCCGGCTTAAAAGAGCCCGATCAGGTATTGGAAGAAATTGACCCTCCAACTTTTGGAAATTTGTTCCACAACACGCTCGAAGATTTGTATAAGCCATATGTAGGCAAGGTTTTGGAGAAAGAAGATTTGGAACACATTCGAAAGAATAAACCCCTCATTGAAGAAAAGTTGACTACGGCTTTTCGTGAGACATATTTCCAGCTGCCAAAAGGTAAAGAGGTACAAATATCAGGAAGAAATCTGTTGATTTTTGATATCCTGAAAAAGTATATCGATCGAATTTTGGTTCTGGATCAGGAATATGCACCTTTTAAAATTCTATCACTTGAGGATAAATACAAAATTCAGGTTCCAATATCAGGAAATAGAATGGTAAATGTGAGTGGATTGATAGACCGTGTAGATCAGGTTAATGGAACAATTAGGATATTGGATTACAAGACAGGGAAAGCTGACTTGTTTTTTAAGGATATAGAATCTTTATTTGAGAAGGAGGGAAAAAGCCGAAATAAAGCAGCTTTTCAAACCTTTTTGTACTGTTTGTTTTACGAGGACAAATGGAAAACGGCCGAAGCAATTTCGCCTGGCGTATACAGCTTAAAGGAGTTTTTTAGTAAGAAGTTTGCTTGTATGCTGGCAAAAAAAGAAGGACGTTCGAAACCTGAGCCAGTAAACGATTACCGAGTATATAAGAAAGAGTTTTTAGACGCTTTAACCCTAATGTTTGAGGAAATTTTCAACCCGGAAATTCCATTCGAACAAGTCGAAAACGAGGATGCCTGCAGAACCTGCTTGTATGCTGAAATTTGTCATAGGTAATAAGCTAAGTTCGAAACAAAAAATGAGGAAATATACTGTCATATTAATCTTCCTGTTATCGGTAACATATAGTGCTGTTGCCCAGAAAAAATACAGTGTAAAATCACGTAAGGCAATTCATTATTACGAAATGGCTGCCCAGCATTATCGAAATCGTGATAATCAGCAAGCACTAGACAAGCTAACGAAGGCTTTAGAAGTTAAATCGAATTTTATTGAGGCATACCTGTTTCAGGCTGATGTGTATCATTCAATGAAAAATACCGAATTGGAAATTCATGCTTACCTAAAAGCAATAGAAATTGACAATGACTATTTTCCCAGGGTACATTTTAATTTGGGGAATGCCTATCTGAAGCTTGGGAAATATGAGATGGCCAAAGGCAAATTTGAAGAGTTTCTTTCCTTTTCTAAAATATCATCGCGCAATAAAGCAAAGGCGATGAAGCAAATTATGAATTGTGATGTTGCTTTGCGAATGATTGCAAATCCGGTAGAATTTAACCCGGTTAATATAGGAAAGGCCATCAATACCGAAAATGATGAATACTGGCCGAGTCTGACTGCAGATGAGGAAGTATTGATATTTACCCGCCTGAGTGCAAGAATGAATGATACAGAAGTGAAATTAGAACCCCAGGAGGATTTTTGGCTTGCCCTGAAGGATGAAGACAGCTGGCGACCAGCACAAAGTTTATCTGAAAGCATAAATACTGCCAGTAACGAAGGAGCTCAATCCATTACAGCTGATGGTCGTTACATGTATTTTACTGCCTGTGGAAGAAAAGATGGTTTAGGGAGATGTGACATTTACTATTCACTGCGTGAAGGTGATCAATGGTCGAAGCCAATGAATTTAGGACCAGTGATCAATTCGGCAGCATGGGAAGCTCAGCCAAGCATTTCGGCTGATGGTAGAATTCTCTACTTCGTGAGTAACAGGAAATCAGGCAAGGGAAAAATGGACATCTGGAAGTCGGAATTGCTGGAGATACTGCCAGGAGGAAAGCAAAGATGGTCCAAGCCAGTAAACCTGGATTTTAACACATCGAATAATGAAATGTCACCCTTTATACACGCCAGTAATCAGTATCTGGTAATCGCCTCTGATGGATTGCCAGGAATGGGGGGATACGACTTGTATAAACTTACTCGCAAGGATGATCAGAAATGGTCGGAACCAGTGAATTTGGGTTATCCGATTAATACTTTTGCTGATGAATTAGGACTTGTGATTAATGCAAGTGGCGATAAAGCATACTTTTCGTCGGATAGGTTGGAAGGAAAGGGAAAAGACATTTTTACCTTCGATTTACCCCTGGAACATCAACCTCCTATGGTTTCGTGGTTGAAGGGAAAGGTTTACGATGTGGAAACAAAGGATAACTTATATGCTTCTTTACAATTGATCGATTTGAATTCGAACGATACTGTTGCAAAGATCAATTCGGATAAGGTAAATGGAGAATACCTGATTTGTTTGCCGGCAGGAAAAGAATATATGTTTAGCGCCGAAAGTGAAGGATATTTGTATTATTCCGATCATTTTTCGCTTATGGAAAACAAGGAACAAAACAAGGCCCAGGAGTTGAATATTGGCCTGCAAAAAATGAAATTGGGAAGTGAAATTGTACTACGAAATGTATTTTTTGATACCGACTCCTGGGAAATTCTACCAAAGTCGGAATCTGAATTGTATGTATTGTATCAATTGTTGATTCAAAATCAGGGTTTCGTTGTGGAAATATCCGGACATACCGATCATACAGGATCGGAAGAGCACAATTTGAAATTGTCGGAAAATCGGGCGAAATCGGTATGTGATTACCTAATAGACAAAGGCATACACAAAGATAGATTGCTTTTTAAAGGATATGGTTCGTCTAAGGCAATTGCCGATAATCGAACCAAAGAAGGAAAAGCCTTAAACAGGCGCACAGAATTTAGAATCGTAAATATTAAAGAAGATCAGTAGCCTAGTGTTTAGATCTCCTACACGTAACATGATAATTACAAATATGATTTACCTGGACTATAACGCCACAACACCTGTTGCAAAAGAAGTGGCAGAAGCCATGCAACCCTATTTGTTTGAATATTTTGGCAATCCATCGAGTTCGCATTGGTATGGACAACAAACGAAAAATGCGATAGAAAAAGCTCGTAAAAGTTTGGCAGACATGCTAAATTGTGATACCAGTGAAATTGTTTTTACCAGTGGTGGCAGCGAATCGAACAATTATGCCTTGAAAGGATTTGCTTTTCAACATCAGGAAAAGGGAAAGCATATCATTACCAGTAAAATTGAACACCCGGCAATCATTGAAGTTTGTAAGTTTCTGGAACAGGAGGGCTTCGAAATCTCTTACTTGCCAGTTGATGAAAGTGGGCGCGTAAGGATTTCTGATCTGGAAAATGCCATTCGTCCCGATACAATTTTAATATCCATCATGTATGCCAATAATGAAGTTGGAAGCTTGCAACCTTTAAAAGAAATATCGGCTTTAGCCAGGAAACACAATATTGCTGTACATACCGATTGTGCACAGGCAATTGGAAAAGTGCCTGTTGATGTGGAAGATTTGGGTGTTGATTTGCTTACGGTAGCCGGACATAAATTTTATGGACCAAAAGGGATTGGAGCGCTGTACATTCGGAAAGGCATTCAGCTTCGGAAATTAATTCATGGGGCCGATCATGAATCGAACCGAAGAGCTGGTACTGAAAACATCCTGGAAATTGTTGGATTGGGCAAAGCCGCCGAACTGGCAATGTATGAACCAGAAAAAAGAATGCAGCGCGAACAAAAGTTGGTTGAAATGCTAAAATCGGGATTGCTACCGCTTGGCGAACTTCAGTTTAATGGAAACCAAGCCTATAAATTGCCCAATACTTTAAGTGTATCGTTTAAAAATCTTCGAGCAGTTGATATTCTTTCGCAAATGCCGAATATTGCTGCATCAGCAGGAGCCGCCTGTCATTCCGATGCAGTGAAGATATCGGCTACCCTTGATGCAATGAATGTGCCTTTTGAGTTTGCAATGGGCACCCTTCGTTTATCGGTAGGCAAATACACCACCGAAGAAGAAATAAAAACCGCGATTACTGAGATAAGCGCGGCCATAAAATTATTAAGAAAATAAGTTCATTTAGTTCAAATATACCAAGGCTGAATTCATCACCTCCTTCATTTTTGCGATTGTATTTTTCTTTACAATGGCATTAAGGTATCTTTCTTTGCCCGATTTCTTGTGAAGTTTTTCATTCGAAAACCAATCGGAAGGATACGAAATTACTGACGGAGTTCCTTGTTTACCGTATACAGGTAGCGACATGTAGTATACATCTTTAATTTCGATAAGAAGCTGATTGTTGACTTCTTTCAGGCGTAAGGTGTAGTGCATTTGAGTCTGGAAGCTTGATTGCTTTTCGCTCAGGTAAATCAAGTTACAACCTTTAATATTGGCCTCTCCGGTATTGCTATTTAGCATTTCAAGTTCGAGTGCTTCGCTCGATAAAACCCAGTTTCTAATCTCAGCAAAATGATGAGTTGATATTTGAATACTACTCGTCATTTTTATGGCTGTGTTATCGTCGATGCTAAGCTTTGTATCGGCCTGGTTTTGCCCAATTGCAATTATCACTATGGAGAGTACAATGAAGGTACAGAATATCTTTTTCATGGGACTTGGGTTTAGAGGTTAACATTTTGGTTGGCTATGTCTTAAAATAGCCATTTTAACAGACAATTCAAAATGATAGAGATCTTGAATGTTGTATTGTTGAGTGTTGTGACTGATTTATAGAAAGGTAGGTTTTTGAGAGAGAAAATAATATTATGCTCAATTTATTGAACTTGGCAAACTTGACACTTGTTTTTTAGGATAGAGTCAAATAAATTTACTTTTGAATTAGAGGAGGAAACTCCTTATCTGGTTTTGCATATTTCACTTGGTTCGATCCTGGAAACAAGTTTTTAATATGATTTTAGTTGTAAGTAATTGAGAGGGGCTATGCCCCTTTTCTTCTTTTTGGCTTCCTTTTTGTAAGTAAAAAATTTACAAATTCGTTTTTTTTAGTGATCAATCATTCTCTTTATTCATGGGGGTTTTATAATTTTGTTATATCCCCGAGGTGAATCTATTATTTCCATTATCATTGAATCCCGAAAACCATTTGGAGATCGAGAGATGATTGATTTTTAATTGAATTGGAGAATAACACCTTTACGATTTGAAGTTTCATAGCCTAAGTAGCATTTTATGCAATATATATTGACTCCTAAAAGGATTATTTTATTTGTAATCATCTGTTTGGTTAACACATTTGGTTTTTCTCAAAACTATGTGAACGACCAGTATTTGTTGGTCGACCAGCTAAATAAGTCGAACCAGTGGGTAGACTCTGTTTTTAACAGCATGAGTGAAGACGAGAGAATTAGCCAGCTATTTATGATTGCAGCCTACTCGAATAAGAACAAGAAGGAGAGCGAGCGAATCGCCAATTTAGTGACTCAGCATCAAGTAGGAGGAATTATATTCTTTCATGGTGAGCCTGGAAAGCAGGCAGAACTAAGCAATTGGTACCAGAGTTTGTCAAAAGTACCCATGTGGATTGGAATGGATGCTGAAAATGGCCTCGGAATGAGATTGAAACAAACCATTAGCTATCCACGACAATTGATGTTGGGTGCAGTTCAGGACAATGAACTGGTATATCGCCTGGGAAGGCAAATTGGAATTGAGTGCAGACGCTTGGGGGTTCATGTTAATTTTGCGCCTGTAATGGATGTGAATAACAATCCGAAAAACCCGGTGATTAATAGTCGTTCGTTTGGTGAGGATCGATTGAATGTTAGCAACAAATCCTATGCTTTTGTAAATGGAATGCAAAGTGCAGGCGTTATTGCAGTAGGAAAACATTTTCCTGGACATGGCGATACGGATATAGATTCTCATGTCGATCTGCCCATTGTTGATCATCCCAGATCCAGATTGGATTCGGTTGAGCTGTATCCTTTTAGAAAAGTAATTCAGCAAGGTCTGGGTGGTGTAATGGTTTCGCACTTAAATGTTCCTGCTCTTGATGAGGAAGAAAAAATTGCAACGCTATCCTCGAAAATTGTGACCGATTTGTTAAAGAATGAAATGGAATTTAAGGGTTTGGTGTTTACCGATGCTTTAAACATGCAAGGCATTCGGAAATATCACGCCAAGGGAGTTGTAGATGCAAAATCGCTACAAGCAGGAAACGATGTACTGCTGTTTACCGAAGATGTTGAAATCGCACGAGGAGAGATTCGTAAATCCATTGAAAATGGAGACTTGACCTGGGAAAATATCAACGAAAAATGTAAAAAAATACTTCGCGCCAAGTATTGGTTGGGTTTGCACGAATACCAAAAGGTTGATATGAACAGACTTTGGTCGGGTTTGAATACGCAGGAAGGCTTTATTTTAAGGCGCCAGCTGACCGAGCAAGCCATTACATTGGTGAAAAACGACAAAAACTTACTTCCTTTAAAAAGATTGGATACCTTAAAAGTAGCCTCTATTGCGATGGGAGCTTCGATTCGAAACAGGTTCCAGGAATATTTGGGAAGGTATACCGATATCGACTTTTACCAGATCGAAAAGGATGCTTCAAAAGAAAATATGGAGATCCTGAAGGAAAAATTGGACAAGTACAATTTGTTGATTGTGAGTATGCACAATACCGATCAGAGGGCGTCTAAAAATTTTGGAATCACAAAACCAACCATAGATTTACTTTCTGAAATTTCGAAGGAGAAAAAGGTAATTTTCGATTTGTTTGGCAATCCTTATGCCTTGGATATGTATCAGAACCTGGAGGATTTGGATGCAATATTAATTTCTTACCAGGATAGTAGGGAAGCGCAAATGGCTTCTGCCCAAATTGTATTTGGAGGCCTGGCTGCCAAAGGAAAACTTCCGGTGAGCATTAATGGGGAATTTCCGGTTGGAACCGGATTTGAAACCAATCACAATCGCCTGGGCTATTCATTACCAGAACAGGTGGGCCTAAGCACATTAAAATTAAATGTAATTGATTCGATTGCTGAAAATGCCATTCAGGAAAAAGCAACTCCCGGATGTCAGATTTTAGTTGCACGAGCGGGGAAAGTGGTGTTCAACAAATCTTATGGACATCATACTTATGGCAAGAAAAGACCAGTTAGAAATCCTGATATCTACGACTTGGCATCGCTTACCAAAGTAACAGCTACATTGCCTGCCATTATGCAAATGACCGATGAGGGTTGGATTGATATCGATTCTAAGCTTGGAGAATACCTGTCAAAAGCCAAGGATTCGAACAAAGACAGTTTGGTGCTGAGAAAGATTCTGGCCCACGAAGCTCGTTTGCTGAGTTGGAAACCCTTTCACTGGGAGGCGGTTGATTCTGCTAGCTTTCAGGATCAACTTTTTAGCAGAAGATACTCCAGGCGACATAGCATTAAGTTGGGAAAAAGGCTTTATATCGATAGAAATTACAAATTTAAAAAAGGGATTTTTTCGAAAGTGAAATCAGAAAATTATCCTGTGGAAATTGCCAGGAATCTATACATCAACAAGCACTATAAAGATACCATTTTGCAAGGAATACTCAATTCGGAATACAGAAAAGAGAATGGCTATAAGTATAGCGATTTGGGCTTTATTTTAATGGGAGAAATGATTGGTGAAAGATCAGGAGAATCGGTAGATCGATATATGGATCGCCATTTCTACCGAATGCTTGGAGCCGGAAGCCTTGGTTATCATCCTAAAAAGAGGTTTAGTTTAGAGAAAATTATACCTACACAGAACGATAAATTCTTCAGAAAGCAGTGGGTAAAAGGATATGTTCACGATCCAACATCGGCCATGCTTGGTGGTGTATCGGGCCATGCCGGACTGTTTGGGAATGCCAGCGATTTGGCAAAATTGGCCCAGATGTACCTGCAAAAAGGGGAGTATGGAAACGAAGTTTATATTGGCGCAGAAACCATCGAAAAATTTACTGCACGTGCATATCCCAATGGAGAAAACCGAAGGGGAATAGGTTTCGACAAACCCTTTTTAGATCCAAACGATGAGAACGGACCAACAAGTAATTTGGCTTCCTTATCGAGTTATGGGCATACGGGTTTTACTGGAACAATGGTATGGATCGATCCGGAATATGACCTGGTTTATATCTTTTTATCTAATAGAATTTGTCCTGACGAATCGAATGCAAAACTGATGGAGATGGATGTGCGCACCAAAATACAGGAGTGCATCTACAAAGCAGTAAGGCCAGAAGTTACGCCGGCCCGACATTTTACCGACCTATTGGTATCACCACTCGACGAAAGGATTTTTAATTAAGGATACATTCAAATACTTTGGATCTTTGCTTACCTCTTCAGCAATCCAATCTGGCAAAACCAACTTGTCATTGGCTGAGTTGAGTTCCACTTCGGCAACGATAAGACCATTGTTTAAATCATGAAAAACATCTACTTCCCAGGTGTGATCACCAAAAGGAATAAAATATCTGGTTTTTTCAATTTTAGCATCGCAAAGTGCCAACAATTCTCTGGCATCGGAAAGAGGGATTTCATATTCAAATTCGGCTCTTTCCAGGATGTCAACACCTGCCTTTATGGTTAGAAAGGCTTGCTCACCGCTAATCCTAATTCGCAGACTTTTTTCGGGATCGCTCCAAATGTAGGCTTGTATCAGTTTTTTTCCTTTTTCAGGAAGTACCAAGCGATCTTTGTGTACCAAAAATTTTCTTTCGATTTCTACTGCCATTTCTTAATTTCTAGCTATTGATAAAATTGGTTGCCAATAATTTTTAGACCATCAAGGGTTAAACTTGGTTCATGATGATCGAAACTTTCAATGATTGGAAGCATTAGTTTGGAAAGTCCACCTGTGGCAATCACGGTTGTTTTACCAACTAATTCCGATTTGATTTCTTTCAATAAATACTCCACCAATCCTTTATAACCCATTACAATACCGGCTTGCAAAGCATGAGTCGTGTTTTTACCAATACAGGATGGTGGAATGGCAATATCCACATTTGGTAGTTTTGCAGTTTTTTGCGATAAGGATGACATTGCAGTTTTTAAACCTGGAGCAATGCTCACGCCAAGCAGGTTTCCATCAGCTTTTATGGCTGTAAAAGTCAGGGCAGTACCAAAATCAACAACAATACAGTTGCCCTGGTACTTGTTGTGGGCAGCAACAGCATTTGCAACCAAATCGGTACCAATTTCATACGGATTTAAAATGCCAATATTTAACTTGTCGTAGATTTCTGGGCCAACCACCAAAGGCTCTTTTCCAAAAAGCTTTTTAATCATTTCGCGAATTGGCAAAATGAGAGAAGGCACCACGCTGCTCACCACAATTCGATCTACCTGGTCGAGATCGACATTTCTACTGGCAAACAAAGTTCTGTAAATCACCTCGTACTCATCCGAAGTTTTGTTGGCAACGGTATGAATTCTAAATTCTTCCGTCCAATGGTTGTTGTCCGATAAACCACAAACTACATTTGTGTTTCCAATGTCAATAGCGAGTAGCATAAATATCTAGGTAATTTCGATTTTTGGTATAAATGTATGTGATTCAATTCACACGATTTTTTTCTGTTTTGTTTTTTAGATAGGAAATGATGTTCTCACTTGCCTCTTTTCCCATTTCAATCCTGGTTTCGATGGTCGCTGTGCCAATATGCGGTACCACCACAACATTGTCGAGTTGTAACAAGTCGGGATGGATTTTAGGTTCGTGCTCAAATACATCTAAAGCTGCACCTGCAATTTTGCCCGATTTCAAAGCGTCAACAAGCTCCTCTTCATTTACCACTGGTCCTCTGGCGGTGTTAATCAACAAGGCCGAATTTTTCATCAGTTCCAGTTCCTGTGCACCAATTAAGTGATGTGTTTCATCGCTTAAAGGACAATTTAAGGAAAGAATATCGCTTTGCTTTAATAATTCTGAAAAATTGAGGTATTGGTAGGGCGAACCAGCAATCTCTTTGCGATTGTGATAGATTACTCTCAAGCCAAATGCTTCGGCTTTTTTAGCAATGGATTTTCCAATTTTACCCATTCCGATAATACCAAGAGTTTTGCCATGCAATCCAGTTCCCAGGTTTTTCATCACTCCCCATTCAAAATCTGGATCGGTTTTCAAACCGTAATGGCATAGGGCAATTCCTCTCGATAAGGAGAGTATTAAAGCCAAACAAAGTTCTGCGGTAGGTTCGCAAACCGCCTCGGGTGTGTTGCTCACCACAATTCCTTGTTTGGTGGCAGTTTCAATATCAATATTATTAAATCCAACACCGTAATTACTAATAATTTTTAACTTTTTACCTGCTTCAATAACCGATTTTGGAACTTCTTTATTAAAAATGGAAAGCAATGCTACACAATCAGGAATCCGTTCAATTAATTCTTCCGTAGAGAAAAATTCCTTTTCGGGATAGATCAAATCAAACTCTTTCTCAAGTTCCGAAAGTCCTTGGTGTGGAATAGAATAGGCAATTAGGATTTTATCTTTCACAATCTAAATTCTGTAATGATTTCAATTCTGAAATTTAATGAATCATTACATATAAACATTGTTGTGATTGAAAAAACTGCAATTTCTGATTTTCGCATGAATATTAAAGCTTTCTTCGTAGCTTTGCGATAAATAACACATCAGCGAACAAACACTACAGATTACATGATTTTATTGGATAAACCTTACGTTTCTAAGTTCTTAAAAGAGACCATTGTAAAGTACGATTTTCCTGCCTTAGATACTGGTAATATTACCGAACACGGCGAGTTAAGCCTGATTAGCACAGAAGAAATTATTGAAAACTTTAAAAATGATTCGAATAGCAGGCTTTATACCAATTCGGAAAATTCTATCAATTGGGTGGTGAAAAATCTGGGTTTTACAAAGTTACCTGAGTATATCAATGTTTTTAAAAACAAAGTGGAGTTCCGAAAATTGGTTCAAAGCATGTATCCAAGTTTCTTTTTTCGTGAAGTTGGTTTAAAAGAACTGGATGAAGTAAAATTGGAAGAATTACCAATGCCTTTTATTATTAAACCTGCAGTTGGTTTTTTAAGTTTAGGAGTACACAAGGTCTTGAATGCAAAAGATTGGGCTCATGTAAAAGAACTGATTAAAGAAGAGTTTACCGAAGCACAATCGTTATTTCCAATTGAGGTGGTAAATGCTTCCAGTTTTCTGATTGAAGAGATTATTGAAGGAGAAGAATTTGCTTTCGATGCTTTTTTCGATGAGGATGGAGAAGCAACGGTACTTGGTGTGTCGAAGCATTTGTTTTCTTCTGATACCGATGTGAGCGACAGGGTATATTTTACTTCGAAAGAAACCATAACAAATTACCTGGAACCATTCACCAATTTTGTACAGGAGTTGGGTAATAAAGCCAAACTGAAAAACTTTCCGGTACATGTAGAAGTTCGAGTTGATAAGAACGGGATAATGATTCCAATTGAGGTAAACCCAATGCGATTTGGAGGTTGGTGTACAACAGCAGACCTTACCTATTTTGCAACAGGACTAAATCCCTATTATTGTTTCCTTAAAAACATCAAGCCCAATTGGAATCAGGTTTTAGAGGAGATGGACGATGAGATATACTCATTGATTATTCTGGACAATTCAACCGGAATTCCATCGAAAGAAATTAGCAATTTCGATTACGATGCTTTGCTGAATAAGTTTATGCAGCCACTGGAATTGAGAAAGGTGGATTATAAAATGTATTCTATCTTTGGAATGTTATATACAAAAACTCCGAAAGAACAGTTTGCCGAAATCGAAGAGATCTTAGTTTCGGATTTGAAGGAGTTTGTTCAATAAAAATTGATGATTGACAATATTACAATACGTGAGGCCAAATTTGAAGATGCATGTAAAATTACCATGTTAAAGCTTCAGGTTTGGCTTCATACTTATGCTCCCGATGGTATTGAAGATGAGTATGCCGATTACCTGGATGCGGAAATCACAAGCGAGAAAACACGAATACTTCTTGAAAATCCTGAAAAGAAACTTTTTTTGGCCGAAAAAGAGGGGAGAATCATTGCTTGCTACCAATTGGATTTCGACACCCAATGCCCTGTTCAGGAAATTGATGCTCCTGAGCTATCAGTTTTATACCTCTCGCAACATTTTCATGGCAAAGGTGTTGGAAAGTCTTTACTTCTGCACGCCGAACAAGAAGTTGTAAACCTTGGGCACAAATCCATATGGCTTACTGCTTATTGTGAAAACCATCAGGCCATTCATTTTTACAAAAGACAAAACTACCAGTTAAAGGGCAAATGCTATTTTGAAATGGGCGATAGTAAATATGAGAATTTGGTGTTTTGGAAGGAACTAAACAATTAATGGATAGATAATACTTGTATTTCAGTATCAGGTATTTAAAAATATCTTACCTTTGAGGTGAACTAAAACCCGTTGATGTTTAAATTTAAGAAGGATCTGGTCATGTAAATAAGCCCTGATGTATAGTCAGGCTTATCCCGTAGTACAACTCAGACATATTCATGTCGGGGTTATTTTCATGTCTATACATTATTATTTTTCGATGATCTGGCAAAGTAGTAAATTGTTTTGCGCCTGATCATTACATTTAAATTTAAACATTATGAGTGAAGATATTAAATCAATTCACGAGTTTGATTTATCATTACTTGCCGAATATTTTTCAAACCTGGAACGTCAAGGTCCCGGAAGTCCTGAGATTACTTTAAAAGCCTTAAGCTTTGTCGAAAACCTAAACAAAGATTCAAAAATTGCTGATATTGGCTGTGGTTCTGGTGGACAAACTATGGTATTGTCGCAGCATGTAGAAGGGCAGGTAACAGGTGTGGACCTGTTTCCCATATTTATCGATTTATTCAATAAAAATGCGGCCAAACTTAAACTCGATCACAGAGTAAAAGGTCTTGTAGGGTCGATGGATAATCTTTCTTTTCGCGATGAGGAGTTGGATGTAATCTGGTCGGAAGGTGCCATTTACAATATCGGATTTGAAAGAGGCCTGAAAGAGTGGAAAAGGTTTTTAAAAAAAGGTGGATATATTGCTGTTTCAGAGGCAACATGGTTCACCGATGAACGCCCTGCAGAGATAGAGGAATTTTGGCAGGATGCCTACCCGGGAATAGATACCATTGCCAATAAGCTAGGACAAATGCAAAAGGCAGGTTATGTTCCTGTAGCCTGTTTTATTCTACCCGAAAACTGTTGGATCGAGCATTTTTATGCCCCACAGGTAGAACTAGATAAAAGATTTTTGAAAGAGAATAAAGGCAATAAGGCAGTTGAAGAATTTATTGCCAATCAACGCCACGAAGCTCAATTGTATCACAAATACAAAGAGTATTACGGTTATGTGTTCTTTATCGGAAAGAAAATGTAAATTGTTAATAGGATTGTCCTGATAAAGGGCAATCCTTCTTTTAGCTTGTGCGAAGCTTCCATTTGTGCACCTCAAACTTCCATTTGTAAACCAAAATCAATTCGAATAGCATGTAGATTTGCCATTATATTTTTAAATTAACAAGCATGAAAGAATTTTGGGACGAAAGATACAGTCAGGATCAATTTGCCTATGGTGAAGAACCTAACCTTTTTGTAAAAGAAAAACTGCCACAGTTTAAAACAGGGAAGATACTATTCCCGGCTGAAGGAGAAGGGCGAAATTCGGTTTTCGCAGCCCAGTTGGGGTGGGATGTATCGGCTTTTGATTTTAGTTCGAAAGGAAAAGAAAGAGCAGATGAATTGGCTCGTTCAAAAAATGTAAGGATCGATTATAAGCTAGCAAGTTTCCTGGAGGAAGCTTACCAGGAGGAAGAATTTGATGCCATTTGCATGACCTTTGTGCATTTTGATCCAAAGATTAAAAGCAGCATGCATAAAAGACTCGATTCTTACTTGAAACCTGGTGGGCATATTATTTTCGAGGCTTTTAGTAAGGAGCATCGGGAGATTAATAAATTGCACCCCGAAGCTGGTGGACCTTCGGATGAAAAATACATGTATTCGATAGAGGAAATTGAGCGTGATTTTGACAATTATGAAATTATCGAGCTTAAAAAGGAATTGGTTCACCTAAACGAAGGATTCGGACACGTAGGTGAAAGTTCACTGATTCGATTTATCGGTAGGAAAAAAGATTAATGCAAGCGGAAACAAAAAGGATATGAATCAATTACCGGTGCGTACTTTAGGCAATTCAAGAGACGGAAAACCAATGTCGCGTTTTGAGATGGAGCTACTATCCTCCAACAAGGATGGTGTGAAGGTAGAGGCGCATCGTCACGATTATTATCATATCCTTTTTGTAAAAAATGGAACAGGAAGGCACAATATCGACTTTAAAACTTATGACATTCGTCCGAACTCCATTTTCTTTATTTCTCCCGGACAGGTTCATTCCATTCAGTTAAACCATAGTGCAGAGGCTTATGTGCTCACTTTTACTTCAGATTTCATCTTGCTCGACAGCAATATTCAGAGACTTCTCGATTACCCATTTTTCCATTCTATTAGTAATCGGCCCTATGTTTATGTAGAGGGGAGCAATCATAAAATTCAGCAAACGCTAGACGAAATGTATGTTGAAAGTAAGATGGAAAAAAAGGGAAGAGATAAAATACTACGAGCTTTGCTGGAGGTATTGCTGATTCGTGTAAGAAGGATTTATGAGCCGGCATTAAAGCTTGAAGCGCCAAATCATTTAAGCTATCAGTTAAGAAAATTGGAAGCATTAATCGATAAGCATTATAAAGAATATAAGCAATTGACTGAGTATGCCGATTTAATGCACATTTCGGCAAAACATCTGAATAGCTTGTGTAAGAAAGGATTGAATAAAACGGTTCTTAATCTGATTCACGAAAGAACCCTTATAGAGGCCAAACGCTTGCTTTTGTTCACCAACAATACCATCTCCGAAATTGCTTACGAATTAGGTTTTGCCGATAAATCCTATTTTATGAGATTTTTTAAGAAGCATACCTCTCTAACTGCCGATGCTTTTCGAAAGAAAAATAATGCGAAACAGCTTTAGAGAAATATCAGTCTAAGCAATTTTTTTTGAAATAAATTAGGAGGTTGACTGTTTTAAGCTCGCTTTTTTAAGCACTAATTTATAGTAATAAATTAATAGCAAGGAAGTGCCACTGCAAATTGCAAAACCCGCAAAAAGGGGCAAGGCCGTTGTATCGATAAATCGACCAATAAAGGTGGCAATTGGCACAGCCAAAACTGTACCTATAAAACCAAATAATGCCGCTCCAATGCCTGCAATATGGCCCATTGGTTGCATGGCTAGGGCATTAATATTTCCAAAAATAAACCCGATGCAAAAAAGCATTAACACAAAAAACAGCAAAAGGATTCCAAAATTTGGATTGGGTTCTCCAAAAAATAGAATGACATAAGTTAAGGAAATGCAACAAAGCAAAATAGTAAAATTTGTGGCTAGTTTTAACATTCCAAACTTAACCACCAGGCTTCCATTTAAAAAGGTTGATAATCCGATAACTATGGCTATGCCAGAGAAAATGAATGGAAATTCCTCTACCAGTCCGTATTGTTCCTGAAAAATTTGCTGACTCGAACTTAAATAGACCATGAAGGCCGATAGAATGAGACCTGACATGAATGTAAAGGTCAGGGATTGAGGATGTTTTGCAAATTCTTTTATTCCATTGGTGAATAAGGATAGGCTCATTTGTTTTCTCTTGTCAGGAGAAAGCGTTTCGGGCTGACGCTGCCACAGCCAAATAATTACAAAAAGCCCGAACAGCAACTGACTTGAAAATATGGATTCCCAACCAAAGTTTGAAAGCATCAGTTTTCCAAATGATGGTGCAATAATTGGTGCTAAAATAAAGATAACCGTAACAAAGGACATGATTTTAGCCATATAATCACCAACAAATCGATCTCGAACCATTGCTGTGGCTACAGTTCTGGGCGCCGATAAACCAATTCCTTGTATGAATCGACCTATAATCATCATTTCCATGCTGGTGGAATAGATGCAAAGCAGACTTGAAAAAGTAAAAAGCGAAAAGCCCAGGTAAATTGTATTCTTGCGCCCAATGCTATCCGATAAAGGTCCCGAGATTAGTTGTCCAAAGCCCATTCCCAAAAATATGATTGTAACCAAAAGCTGGTTGTTTTTAGGGTCGCTTATGCCTATTGTTTTGGCAATTTCGGGCAAGCCTGGCAGCAAAGCATCAATAGATAAAGAAGCCAATGACATTAAAGATGCCATAATGATGATGAACTCGATATCTGATTTTTTTTGGATTTGCATGTTGCGATTTTAATCTGTTCTTGCTTTCAATGTACTTCTTAAAAAATAAAAAGTGCGTAAAGCTACAGAATATGATTTAAGCTGACAAATGGGGTTAATTTGAAGAACACCACTGATGGTGTCGGTTCTCTATCAGGATTTATAAATAAGATTCAAGGCTTGAGAAAGGGAATATAATGTTGAGAGGCAAGGGTATAAGCTTTAATTTAAATCAAGCTCAAACTTTTTAATGATGCTTTCACCTTTTGAGTTTCCTACTTCATTTCCGAATTCGATAGAAGCCAGGTAGCTGTCTTGAGATATGATTTCTTTTTCAACTAAATATTGAAGCAATTCATCAATATCAACGGTTCCACTTTGCCTGTGGTTTGTTCGTTGAAAAGCCAGGTAAGTCCAGTTCGATCCTTCGGGTTCCCAATCTGGTTCGCCCATGTAAAACTTATATGTGCCATTGCTTGTGTTTACATCTTCAATATAGTCACCAAAGGGAACAAGATTGTTAGCATCTTCCCAAATCATAAATTCAAATAAGATATTTTCAGGAGCAATGTTTGCAGATGAATTGATCCAATTATCGAAGCTCAAATTATAATCGCCACTGTTTCGTTCTACAGTTATTTCATAGCTGGCTTTCAAACTATTGATTTCACTAATTTTTATAGGCAATTTTTCTGTGCTTGAATTGGGTTGCCAGGGTTTCCAGCCGTAAATAATCTGAGGGAAAGCATTCACTCCATAGGCATTATCTGGATATGACCATTGCCAGCCAAGTAGTAGTAAATCATTCTCATCATATTTATAAATGCATTGCGAGTAGCTGTTTGATGGAAGATTACTGGCATTCCAGGCATTGTTTTCGAGCCTGAACTCATCGGCATTTATTACTGAAAACAGGTCGCAATTGCTTTCGGTCGACTCTTCAAAAAGCAATTTTCTGAAGTCTTGATTTTCTTCCATATTCAATCTAAGTTGATATGTTCTAATGCTGTTTCCATCCTCAGCCCTAACTTCCATGGCAATAGGACTATTGCTGGTTTGCAGTATTTCACCAACAAATCGGTTTATGCTGGCTTTTGGCGAAATTTCGATATTTTTGATTTCTACATGCTGAGTACCATAAGGCAAAAGATTTGTTGGAATAACAATGTTTTCATTTATAGAAGTCTGGTAACTGATGCCTTCGGCTTCTAAAACTAAATTTAGCAAGTTTGCATCATTCGATAAGGGATCGTTCGATTCTTTTTTACTACAAGAGAAAAACAAGACCAAAAGAAACAGGCATGGTATAATAGAAGTTGTTTTGATTGTTCTTTGATTTCAAGTTCGACTAGCTGTAACAAATGCAATATCGCATTTATTTTATGGATTTCAATTTTTCTTCCATACTGGTTTCGAATATCTCATGAAAATGCAATGGAAGAGATGAAACAAAAACAACCTCCCAAAATATTCTGGAAGGTTGTTCAAACTATTAGAATTGTTTCTTTCTACATTAAGGCACCAAATCCGCCCACTATTGCAGCAATTAAGAATATCAGGACATATAAGGACAGGATAACTATGCTTAATATGCCCAGGAACTTATAGTGTAGCTTAAGATATCTAAATGCCATGCTCAACTGTGAGCTATCCTCATTATAAATCGCATCTTTCGAAAGTTTAGAGAATTTGTAGAGGTATAAAATGGGAAAAAAGTACAATACCGCGAGGAACAAATAAAATGCACCAATGGCAATTCCACTTCCCAGGAATGGTAAGGAGCCACCACTAACAGCCCCAAACATACTTGCCATAAATATTCCGCCAATAAGGAGTAAGGCTATCATTATAAATCCCAGAATGGAAAAAAACATGGTCCATTTTCGAGTGTCGTTTAAATAAATTACCGATTGTGGATTTAGTTCAATTGGTTTTGCTTCTCTTCCTTCGTGTTCTTGCATTGTTTTAGGTTTTTTTTGGGGTTTTTAAAATTGGTATCCAAACAGCAGGTATAATCTTTTTACCTTTGAATCTTGCATTATCAGGTCTACCATTCCATTTGTTTTCTCATATCTGCATTCAATATGGAACTTATTTATTTTGAAACCAAGCCCAATTGCAATTCCTTGTTCAAGTTTTCTATCGCTAAAAGCATCGCCATAAGTTACTTTATCAGTGGAGTATTGCTTTTGGGTACTTGTGGCCGAGTTTGTTTTTTCAAATGCAATTGCATTTGAAATACCAGCATTCACAAAAAGAGCATTTTTCTGAAATGGAATTTTATATCTCAGCATATTGGTGAGCTTAATATAATTGTAGGTAAGTTTTGTGTCGTAATACCTGTAATAGTGTTCCGAATTTGCGGTATAATATTGCCCTTCATAATTCATTTTAATAAAAAGCAAATCGTTGTAAATAGACCACCGTTTGCTGCCTTTGGGTAAAATGATGTTGGCATACAATCCTAAGGATAGATTATAGGAATCATCTAAATCAAGATTACTTACATAGGGTACAATTTCGGGGTTGCCGAAACGCAATTCGCTAATGCTAACACCAGCCAAAACTCCAAATTCGAAGGCTAACTTTTCTCTTTGCTTTGGGGCTTTAAACGATTTATTAAGAGCAGAATAGTACTTTTTAAAAAGCCTGATTAAATCTTCCCTTTTGTAGCTTGTATTTTGAATGTAGGAACTGATGTTTTTGGCATCCTTAAGGTACAGTGTAAGTTGCCCGACGTATTTTTTGAATTCCAATGCATTGCCATTCTTTAAATACTTTTTGTAGACAAGAAGTTCGTATTTATTGTCTGTTTTAATGTAAAATTGCTTTTTATTTTCAGAACTGGTATAGTAATACAGACTTTTATCACCAGATATAATTTCTTCCAAAAAAGTAGTGTCTTGCTTCAATAGAATTGCAGAGTGATCATCCAGATCTGATATTTTTAATGGACTAATTTCTTTCTCAACAATAGCACCAAAATAATTCGTATTCCCCATTGTAAATGCTTTAATCTGTATGGGTGAATATTGAATAATTTTGGATTCGTGATTCTTTCGAAATAATACATTTTGTGCGGTGGTGTAGGCTGAAGGGAAATGGATTTCTCCTGCAATAGTATCTCCTTGTAAATTAACAAGTTTTCCTTGTGTGAAGTGTTGCTGAGCGGAGATGTTTTGAAAGCCGAATAGAACAAGAAATAAAAAAACAATTGCCTTTTTTAGTGAAAATTTTAATATTCGTTCAAAATTAATAGGTTTTAAAAAGTAGTTTTCGCACATAAGGTTCATAGAATGATAGGATTCAGGGCATAGATTTGATTGATTAAATTAACAAAAAAAAGGTTTTTCTCTACTTTTAGAAGCGTATTATTCGGTTAGTATCAAATATTTCTGCTCTTTTTGTCAAAGCAATCGAATAAAATAACAGACTACTGCAAATAAATGCTTACCTTGCAACACCTTTCTGTCTTGAGCCAAGTAGACCACACTATTTTCTGAATCGATTCATTAAGGTTGTTTTTATCATTTAATGTATCATTTAAAATATTTATGGGAAGATCGCAAGAGACGTATAACAAAAAGGAAAAAGAGAAAAGAAAACTTCAGAAGAGAAAAGAAAAAGAAGCTCGTAAAGAGGCTCGTAAAGAAGCAGGTGGAAAAAGTAGTCTGGATGACATGATTGCTTATGTTGATGAATTCGGAAACATTACCTCAACACCTCCGGATCCAGATAAGAAGAAGGAAGAAGTTAAAGCCGAAGATATTGTATTAGGAGCCAGAAATAGTGGTGACTTTGCAGAGGAAGAGGGCAAAAGACAAGGAATTGTCAGCTTTTTTAATGAGAGTAAAGGATATGGTTTTATCAAAGATCTTGAAACCAAAGAAAGTATTTTTGTTCACGTAAACGGATTGGTTGATACCATTAAAGAAAACGATAAAGTGGAATTTGATACCGAACGTGGTCCTAAAGGAATGAATGCCGTTAATGTTACTTTAAAAAAGTAGCTTTCAAATAAAATTTAGACAATAAAAAAGCACCCTTATGGGTGCTTTTCTGTTTCTTATAAAGGTGTAGCGATTATTCAATCACTCTTACATTTACTGCATTTAAACCTTTTCTTCCGTTTTCAACATCGTATTCAACTTTGTCGTTTTCTCTGATCTCGTCTACAAGACCTGATACGTGTACGAAAACATCATCACCTTGATCAGCTGGTTTGATAAAACCAAAACCTTTTGATTCGTTAAAGAATTTTACTGTTCCTTCCATTGTAATTAAATTAAAATAATAATTTGAAATAAGTCTTAGTTCTTAATAACTCCCGTATACTCCTGTTAATTTAATTCCGGGAATGGAATGAATAGTAAAGAATAATATTGAAATTAAAAGAGTCGATTATTTTTCGACCTATGACTTTATATCGAGCCAAAGGTAGGTAAAAAAATCAGACTAAAAACAAAAAATCTTGAAATTGCTATTTTTATAATGTTTAGATAATGAGTTGATTACTAATTTTCATGCTGACTAGTGATCCATTCGCTGCCCAAAATGGCATAAATTACATCGTCAACCCACACACCATTCATTAAAATACTTTGCTTAAAATGAGCTTCTTTTCTAAATCCAAGTTTCTCCATTAGTTTAATCGAAGCGGTATTATCAGGATCCACCGAAGCAGTAATTCGATGCTTTTTTAATTTCGTAAATAAATAATCGATCACAGCTTTTGTGGCTTCACTTGCATAGCCTTTACAATGATATTGTTTGTTTAGAGTGCATCCAATTTCTACCTGTTGCATGTCGCCATCAATAAAATGGACCCCCAAATCACCTATCATTGCATTTGTATCTTGCGAGAGAATAGCAAATTGAAACCAAGTTCCCATTTCGTTAAATTCTTTGGCAATGCGATTCTTGATAAAATGTTTGCAATCTTCCATTGCATATGGAATCCAGCCCTGGTATTTATTGGTTTCAGCATCCGACCGATATTGATAGAATGACTCTGCATGTTTCATTTCCAACTTTTCGAGTCGTAATCGTTCTGTATGTAGTATCATTTTTATTTATCTAATTCACCAAATACCCTTTTCAGGATATTGCTAACACGTTTTAATGGATCTTTCCTGATTTGTTTTTCCTCAGCAGCAACTTTTAAGAATAGTGCATCTAATGCTTTTTGAGTTACATAATCGTCTAATTGGGTATTAACAGGTTCTAAATTAGCTAGTTTTCCTGCGAAAGTACCCGCAACTTTATTGTAATTGCTGGTAAGTAAATTCCACGATTCATTGGTAGAAAGGTTGGCAAGTAATTTCTTATCAAGCGAAGCCTTTACTTTTGGCATGAACAAATCTTTTAACTTGTCCGAAGTTTTTGTTTTAAGATATTGTGTTGCTGCGTCATCATTGCCTTTCAGAATGCCAAAGGCATCGGCAATGGTCATTTCTGTTATGGCCGAAGCAAATATAGGAGCTGCTTCTTTCACTGCATCTTCGGCAGCTCGGTTCAACCTGATTTCCACCTTTTCTACCAGCTCGTTTCCTCCCGGAATCAGGCTGATATTTTTGGTAATTTGCTGTGCTTCAGGAGGGAGTAAAATCTTAACCAATTCATCTTTGTAAAAGCCATCTTCAACCGAAAGAATGCCGGCTGCATTTACACTTCCAACTCTTAAGGCTTCCTTCAAGCCATTGGAAACTTCACTATCGGTTAAGGGCTTGTATTGTTCCAGATTGTATTGCTCTAAAACGGTTTGCATTTCGGCGCAAGACCAAAGCATTGTACACAAAAGGATGAGACTAAGTATTTTTTTCATTCCTGGAAAAATTTTGGTTTATTTTAAATTAGAAATTCCAAGGTATCAAAAAATGTAGAGTCAAACAATAAATTCATTAGAAGGGAATTTTTGTACTTCTAAATTGCTTTGTGCCTTCATCATTTTTTCGGAAATTTAATTTCTGCGAACCTAAAAATGTGAATGAATGAAATGGTTGCTCATAATTACAAGCAAAATAAAAGAGGATAAGAAGAGATTTTTAGCCAATCGCGAATCTCTGCATGAGCTATGGAACTGGATCTCCCATTTGGCAGGGGTTGTATTTGTGATTCCTGCAGGCATATGGCTTTTGTTTCAAACCTGGGAAACACAATCGTGGCAGGGAGTTCTGGCAGTGCTAATTTTTCTGTTGGGATTTTTATTGCTTTATGCATCTTCAGCGCTGTATCATTATATGATCGATCATCCCAAACGGATTTTATTTCGAAAGATGGATCATATCAGCATTTTCGTAATGATTGCAGGAACCTATACCCCATTCCTGGTGATCTATCTAAACAACAGCATGGGGCAGATTTATCTCACAATTTTGTGGCTTTTGGTGGTGTTTGGTATTGTTTATAAGCTTTTCCTGTTGGGCAAGTACAAATGGATCTCTTTACTGATGTATCTTTTTATGGGATATATTCTGGTTTTCAATTATAATGTATTTAGTGCAGTATTGCCACCTCTGAGTTTGCAATGGATACTTATAGGTGGTGTTTTCTATACACTTGGCGTGATATTTTATGTGTGGAAAAGATTGGCTTTTAACCATTTTATTTGGCATTTGTTTGTCTTTGGTGGGAGTTTGTCGCACTTTATTGCGGTATATTATGCGGTGATTTAAGGAATTATATATGAAAAAAAGGCTTCCTATTAATAGAAAGCCTTTTTTTCATTTGTTAGTTTTAGGGCAATAATTAGCAGATTCTACAATTTTCAACATACCACGATACGGGATGCTCTCTATTTTCAACCAATTCCTGGATAATTTTTCGGTTATCCCATACCGCACAACACGAAGTGGTTTGGTTTAAAGCTTTAATCAATCTTGACCATTTATCCATGATTTCCATCGTTAGTAAGCTCTCATACTCTTTGAAAACCTTAATTGCAGAAGATCCACAGAAGTGTAACTTTTCTTCAATAGATTGTAATTTGTCATTTTTGGTAAAAATGTGATCACCAACTTTAAAATAATCCTCTTCGTTGAGTTGTAGTGTAACTTTAAGATCAATTGTAGTCATAGTTTGTTAATTTAGGTTAGAGTTTGCTTCTTTTTTTCTTTATTAATTTTGTTTGTTAGTTTTCTATTTTGCTGATATATTGATCTTTCTTAAAAATAAGGAATTTTACAGTTCTGAAAAAATAAAAATTATTAAAGATTGATTTCTTTATTTAAAAGCACAAAAAAAGCCCCCCGAAGGGAGCCTTGAAAGTATGTAGTTGTGATTTTGTACTAGTCAATCTTCTCCAACTGCACGGTAAAGTGTCTCATAATTGGAGCTTCGTCTACAATCTTAAATCCATGTTTGATTTCATGTCTGCGATCGTATACATTCTTAAGAGCTGCAGCAATTACATCCATGTGGTTGTTGGTATAAGTTCTTCTCGGAATAGCCAAACGCAACAATTCTAAATCAGGATAACGGTTCTCTCTGGTTTCCGGATCTCTGTCAGCCAGAATTGTTCCGATTTCAACACCACGAATACCTGCTTCAAGGTACAATTCGCATCCTAATGTTTGAGCCTGGTATTCTTCTTTCGGAATGTGTGCTAAAATTTTCTTTGCATCAACAAAGATTGCATGACCACCAATTGGCTTTTGAAATGGGATACCATACTCTTCCAGTTTACCGCCCAGGTATTCAACCTGCTTGATACGAGTTTCAAGGTAATCAAACTCGGTTCCTTCATCCAAACCTTGAGCCAATGCATTCATATCGCGACCCGACATACCACCATAGGTTACATATCCTTCGAACATGATATTATAGGTAGATGCTTTTTTCCAAAGCTCTTCACTTTTCATACCAATGAAACCACCCATGTTTACAATTGCATCTTTCTTCGAACTCATGGTTGCCATATCAGCATACGAGTACATTTCCAATACAATTTCCTTGATTGTTTTATCGGCATATCCTTCTTCACGGGTCTTAATGAAGTATGCATTTTCGGCAAAACGTGCAGAATCGAAACATACAGGAATTTCATATTTATCAGCCAATTCTTTAACTGCCTTCATGTTTGCCATTGAAACCGGCTGACCACCAGAAGTGTTACAGGTAACGGTTACAATAATCATTGGAATTTGCTCTTTAGGATAGGTTGAAAGAACAGATTCTAATTTTATAAGATCAAGATTTCCTTTAAATGGGTGATCAATTTCTGTATCAAATGCTTCATCAATGGTACAATCAACAGCCTTTGCTTTTCTAAATTCGATATGACCTTTTGTTGTGTCGAAATGTGAGTTACCCGGCACAATGTCACCATCTTTAACCAAAACAGAGAACAACACGTTTTCTGCTGCACGTCCCTGGTGGGTTGGCAAGAAATGATCGAAGCCTAAAATGTTTTTCAATGCAGCCTTCATGTTGTAGTATGAGCGAGCACCAGCATAGCTTTCATCACCCAACATCATTGCCGACCACTGCTTATCACTCATTGCACCTGTTCCCGAATCGGTTAACAAATCGATAAAAACCTGGTCGCTTTTAAGGTTAAATAGGTTGTAATTGGCATCTTTTAACCATTGTTCTCTTTCTTCACGAGTACTTCTTCTGATGGTTTCAACCATCTTAATTTTGTATGATTCTGCAAATGGAATTTCCATAATGTCTTTTATTTAATTGCTTAATATTTTGTTTGTTATCTGTGTAGGCTGTTTCACGATTTGTGGTACTCAATTTCAATTAAGGGTCCAACAAATCAATCAATCTAAATGATATTGAATGAGCCAAAGAGTGAAATACAAATATGCGATAAGAAATGGCCTGGTAATTTTACCTGATCAACAGTTCATAATTCAATATTGTATTCGAAAATAATGGGACAGGAATGTCCGGAGACGGTTTAGAAGTGGAACTCGTCTCTGTTTTTAATGTTAAGGTAGACTTTGTGTGTCAGTTTTGGAAGTTGATATTTAATTTCCATGCTTTCTGATTTTCTACTGAGGCAAAATTAAAACTTTTTAATATGAAACAAAAATTAAGAGCAAAAAAGATGCAAACGTTTGAGAGGAAAAGCATTTATAATAAAACTCGTTTTGGTCCGCTTTTTGAATAGATTGCCCGCATAAAAGCTTTTAAGAACGAAATAAATTCGACATTTTTGCAAGCACCAGGTGCGGTATTATTCTATCGCATCGGGTAATTGCAAGTTCCAAAAGCCAATTAATAATTAACCCGAACAGAGCAACGCCCCATGATTCGATTATTTTTTGTATTGCTGATTGTTATTCAGCCTTTTATTTTGCGATCTCAAACCAAGGTGCAAAAGGACTCTCTACTTTTGGATACGATTAGATTTGAGGATTCTGTCTATAAGATTAAGCAAAATAAAGCAGATTCGCTTCGTCATTTTACCCACGATTCGGTTTTAAATCCAGTAAAAGATCCATTGCATCACATCGATAATGTTGGGTTTAGATTTATCGTACGTGAACTTGCCATTGATTATGCACCAAAGCAACATCAGACCGATTCGGTTCGCGAGGCTGTAAATAGGCTACTAGAGTATGTGGGAAACGATAGTATTCGCAATATGGTTTTCTATTTAAAGGAGTATATCGAAGAGCGTAAAACTGAAGAAGCTTTACGGGAAGTAAAAAAGCAGATAGAGCTTGAAAAAGTTTTGAGCTATCAGCCAGATTTGGAAGTGACAGAAGAAGCAAACAACCAGCAGTCATGGAAAACAGAAGCCCTGGATGAACTGTACAATTACGTTGAGCATGATCCGGTTCATCAATGGATCAGAGAAATTAGCAGAGACTCGGTATTTCTGGGGGTTCGTAATTTTATGAATGATTCGATAAAATTTTGGATCAATAATGGAAAGCAAGATTACAAACGATTTTGGCTGAAAAAGAATAAGCGCGATTCTATTGGAATCTGGATTCAGAATACATCAGATCGATCGGTTCGAATCCTGGTAGACGACGATGTGTATCAACAATCGGTGCAGCGCTCAAAGGTAAGAGGAACACGAGTGCTTTTAGAGAAAAAAGAACGTACCGACCAGTATAAACTGGCCAAGTTGGGAAAATACAAACGCTATGCTCAAATCTGGAAAGTTGGAGCAACAGTAGGAGTTGCATTTAACCAGGGGCACGTGAGCGATAGTTGGTCGAGAGGAGGCGAAAGTTCCATGGCTACAACATCTACTCTTGATGCATATGCAAATTATAAGAATGGAAACCATACCTGGGATAACAGTCTTAAAGTAAAATACGGATTGTTAAAGTCGGGTGAGGATGGTTTTAGAAAGAATGAGGATAGAATAGAGTTTAATACAAAATATGGACAAAAGGCGGTGAAGAATTGGTACTACTCGGCTCAGTTCAATTTAAAAACTCAAATGGTAAAAGGTTACAGCTATCCAAGCGAAGGACCAAGAGAGTTAAAGTCAGACTTTTTTGCTCCTGCTTATATTATTGCTTCTGTCGGTATGGATTACAAACCAAACAAAAATTTGTCTATCCTGCTTTCACCCTTATCAGCAAAATATACCATTGTTAAGGATACTGCCTTAATCGATCAAACAGCCTATGGTATCGACGAGGATAAGAAAGTGAAAAAAGAGGTTGGTTCGTATATAAACCTTTCCCATAAATTGAAATTTTGGGAAGATATGGAGTTAACAAACAAACTTACCTTGTATTCGAATTATAGCGAAAAACCTAAAAATATCGATGTGGATTGGGAGTTAAGTTTAACAATGCCGATTAACCAATATTTATCGTCGAAATTTTCAACCCATTTAATTTCTGATGATGATACAGGATCGAAAGTTCAGTTTAAAGAGAACTTTTCGATTGGAGTTAGTTATCGATTTTAATTTGGTTTTACAAGGGTGTAAATACCCATTTTAATGAATAAGAGAAGGTATTAAGTGTGTTTTTAAACCTGTTTTAATTGTTTAAAAACCATTATTTTGTGACTGAAATTAAAACATTAACCTATGAGTTTAGATTATGCGGTTCCAGGTGTAGGAACGATTACAATCGATACCCTGGTGGTAGATTCGAATGGAACATTAACCGTGAAAGGTGAAATGGTTCCTGGAGTGGTGGAAAGAATTCATCGTTTACAAATGTTAGGAGTTAACGTGGTGATGATTTCATCAGACCAACGAGGAAATGCACGAGATTTAGCCTTGTCGAGTGGTATTGCATACTACGAAGCAAACAACTCCAGAGAGAAAGAAGATGTTTTGCTTTCGTTGGGGAGTAAAAATGTTGCGGCAATTGGAAATGCCCGTATTGATATTGGATTATTTGTGCAGTCTTTGGTTTCTGTAGCAACTTTACAGGCTGAAGGAATTCATAAAGATATTATCGACCATGTGGATGTGATCTTGCCATCGATCAACGATGCGCTTGACTTTTTCCTGGATAGCGATACCTTTATTGCAACAATGAAAAGATAGTCGTAAGACGAGAAATCTTATTAAACAGAATAAATTAAAAATCTCCTTATGGGAGATTTTTTTTTGCAAATCAATTCAGAACCGATTATTTTTTCGGTGATAAATTACTGCCTATGGATTTGATATTGCTTATAATTTCGATTGTTGCTGTTGCTTTTGGAGTATATTGGTATTTTATACACGTACCCAATTATTACGGATACATTTCTTCGGGAGGAGAACATTTAAAAACTTTTCTTCAAGTGGATAAGATGTTGGAGCTTTCCCAAGATCAGTCGGATGATATTTGGATTTTGGATGTGAGAGAAGAAGAGTATTTTTTAATGGGACACATCCCCAATGCCAGAAATTTTCCACATCATGAAATTGAAAAACACTACCACCAAATCCCCAAAGACAAAGCCTTGATTTTGTATTGTGATTTAACCATTAAAACACAAAACGTGATTATCTTTTTGGAAGAAAAAGGATATACAAAAATGTTAAATTGGGGCAAGTACAAACGCTGGAAATATGAAGAAACGGTGGAAGAAAGTATTTCTATTTAAGCAATTTGTTGTACAGTTGTAAGTTTTCATCGTCGAACACACAAAACACAACTTCTTGCAAGAATTTACATTTGCTCAATTGCTTGCGAACCGTTTTTATGGCAATCTTGGCCGCTTCTTCCTTTGGATATCGATAAACACCCGTGCTTATATTGGGGAAGGCAATGCTTTTCAATTGATATTTTTCAGCAAGTTTAATGCTCTCTTTATAACAACTTTTTAGCAATTGGTCTTCATCGTATTTTCCACCGCTCCAAACAGGTCCAACAGTATGAATTACATGCTTGCAAGCTAAATTGTAGGCCTTGGTGATTTTAGCCTCTCCGGTTGAACAACCATTTAGCAAACGGCACTCTTCCAATAATTCCGGTCCGGCAGCCTTGTGAATGGCACCATCAACTCCACCACCTCCCAATAAACTTCGATTTGCCGCATTCACAATGGCATCGGTCTCTAATTTTGTAATATCTCCCTTAAAAATTTTAATTTTCATGATTTCCAGTTTAATTTTACTTTTCTATCCCTTCGAATTATCCTAAATTGTAAATTGATCTTTTCCCTCAAATTCAAAGGATTATTTCAGAATAATCCAATCTCAATTATTTAATTTATACTAAATATTAAACTTGTGTTTTTTAAAAATAATAATTCAAATTCATTATAAAAAACAATCTCGAAATCGATTGCAATTCGCTGACAGTGAAATTGTTTGTTTCGGTTTGGAAAAATATTTTTATTTTAGCCGCGCTAGCCAAGCAAATTGATTGAAATATATTAAATTGACAATTATGAAAAGAGTATTAGTTGCAACCGGTGGTGGTGATTGCCCTGGTTTGAATGCTGTGATTCGCGCCGTTGTGAAACGTGCAGCTCAAGAAAAAGATTGGGAAGTTGTAGGAAGTATCCAGTCGTTCGACGGAATTTTGAAAGAGCCGACTGAGATTAAGATATTAGATGATGCTGCGGTTAAAGGTATCCACTACCAGGGGGGTACAATTATCGGAACAACTACAAAAGGTGGTCCTTTTGCTTGGCCAGTAAAAAACAAAGATGGTTCTTGGGGATCAGCTGACCGTTCCGATGAAATGATCCGTAAGTTACAATACTTGGGAATCGACGCTGTAATCAGCATTGGTGGTGATGGTTCTCAGAAAATTTCACAAGCACTTTACGAAAAAGGATTAAACATTATTGGTGTACCAAAAACAATCGATAATGACCTTTCGGCTACCGACTTTACTTTCGGTTACCAAACAGCTGTTCAAATTTGTACCGAAGCGGTTGATAAGTTGAAAACAACTGCTGCATCTCACAACCGTGTTTTTATTTTGGAAGCAATGGGACGTGATGCGGGATGGATTGCTTTAAGTGCTGCAATTGCTGGTGGTGCAGAAGCTTGTTTGATTCCTGAAATTCCTTACGATATCAAGAAAGTAAAAGAAAAATTAGATACTCGTTTCTTAAAAGGTAAAGGATTTGGGATTATCGTTGTTGCTGAGGGTGCTATGCCAAAAGGAGGTTCGGCTTTAGCTGAGGAAAGTACTGAAGTTGGAAACCCTAACCTAAAATTGAGTGGTGCTGCTGATCGTTTGGCTGCTGAATTAAAAGAAGCAGGTATCGAAGCAGATATTCGTACTACTGTTCTTGGTCACTTACAGCGTGGAGGTATTCCAGTAGCTTACGACCGTGTTTTGGCAACACAATTTGGAGTTAAGGCATTCGAAATGGTGTTGGAAGGTAAATTTGGTCAGATGGTAGCTTACCGTCACCCAGAAGTAGTTGGCGTACCTCTTCCGGAGGCTATTGGTCAGCAAAATCTGGTTGATCCAAAATCGAACCTTGTTGCCACAGCAAAAGGTGTTGGTATTGCTTTTGGAGACTAATTCGAAGCAAGAAAATATGCTCAACCGGGATCGAAAGATTCCGGTTTTTTTTTGTCTTTTTTAGACGCAGAGATTTATGATGTGAATGATTAACGCAGATTTTAGTAGCGCAAATATTGGCATTCTTTATTCTATTAAAGCTTCATTCATGAAACCTCTCCATCCATTCAGGCTTAGGAACCATGCATCGATCCTTCTTTCCAAACCATGAATACCTGTTCCTTGCGATTAGATTGTAAATCCAATCAGTTATGTTCTTCGGAATGAACCTGAAGTAATGGATGGCTTTCCACGGGTTGCTTAGGTGTTTTGCAATCTGAAAGGCCGCAGAACTCCTGGTGTAAGCCATATTGTTTTCTACAAATACAACTGTATCCATATCTTCGGCAGATAAGTGATGCTCAGCAAGCAATTGCTTTGCAAAATCAGACTGAAGAGGAGAGAAGTGTATGTTTTCATTTTTATTATAGGCAAGCACAAAGCGAACAGAAGTGTTACAAAAATTACAAACCCCATCGAACAATACGATAGGGTTGGTAACTTTTATATCTGAAGCATTTTTATGCATTCTGTTCTTACTTTATTTTTACATATTACACTTTAGTAGATAAAGTTAAAAATAAATCCGACGCAAAGAATACCAGCGGCAACAATTCCAACAAATGCTAATATCAAAGGCATTTTTAATACTTTCTTCAGAATAATCACCTCTGGCAATGATAAGCCAATTACCGACATCATGAATGCCAAAGCAGTTCCTAAAGAGGCTCCTTTTTCGATTAGCACACTTACAATTGGAATAATTCCTGCGGCATTTGAATACATTGGAATTCCAATTACAATTGATAAAGGAACCGAATACCAGGCCGATTTACCCATAAGATTTGCCATGAAATCTTCAGGAACATAACCATGAGCACCAGCTCCGATGGCAACACCAATAACAATGTAAAGCCATATTTTTACTACGATTTCTTTTACCGAATCAATTCCTGATTTGATTCTTTCCGAAAACGAAATTTTGGTAACATCCTCTTCACTTTGACCTGTTTTTACCTGGAAAACCCATTCTTGTACGTATTTTTCAAGTTTTAAAACGCCGATTAGCCAACCAGAAACAATGGCAATTAACAAACCGGTAAGTGTATAAATAATAGCTGTTTTCCAACCAAATAAACCAACCAGCATGATAAGTGCAATTTCATTTACCATTGGAGCAGCAATCAGGAAACTAAATGTTACACCCAATGGTACGCCAGCCTCTACAAATCCTAAAAACAAAGGAATTGCCGAGCATGAACAGAAGGGAGTTAATACACCCAGCAAAGCCGCCATTACATTCCCGAAGAATGTTGATTTTCCGGCAAGTGCTTTCCTGGTTTTTTCAGGAGAGAAATAGCTCCTGATGATTCCAACTCCAAAAATGATTAAAACCAGCAGTAGAAGAACTTTAGGAACTTCGAAAATAAAGAAACGAATGGTTTCTGCAAGGTGAGTTCCTGCTTTCATTCCAAAAACAGTATCGATTAAAAAATCTGAAATGTTTTGAAGATTTACATATAGAATGTACCAAACTGGTAGTGAAAGTAAAACCAGAATCAGCTGCTTTCTATTTGTAATTTGTATTGATTTGATCATGATAATCTAAAAATCTAATATCGCTTTATTGAATAAAGAAAATGTAGGTGAAATAAATCCCTGCTATGATAAAGATTACAGCAGCCACTTTTCTAAACCAATATTCGAAACTTTTAATTTTGTTGTAAAAACTACCTACGCCCGATAAAGTAAAGGCCAGTAAATAAGCAATAATGATAACAGGCAATCCGGTTGCAATTGCGAAAACAATTGGAAGAAATAAGCCATCGGCTTGCGAAACGGTTAAGGGAATCAGCATGCCAAAATATAAAACCCCACTGTACGGACAGAAAGCCAGGGCGAATATCATACCCATAAGTAAAGCTCCCCAATATTTTCCTTTCATTTTTTCGCCATTCAGCTTGTCGGTAATCGAGCTAACCCCAGGAAAGTTAAAAGAGATAATATCGAGCATAAATATGCCGATAACAATTAACAAAGGTCCTAATAGTCTTTCTCCGTAGGTGTTGAAAAAGCTCGAAATATCGAATTTGCTGGCACCAAAAAACAAGATAACACCCAGTGCAGTATAGCTTATTGCTCTGCCTAATGTGTAAACCAATCCGTTTAAAAAGATTCTCTTTTTGTCGCTTAAGTTTTTACTGATATATGCAGTGGCAGTAATGTTTGTTGCCAGTGGACAGGGACTAATCGCTGTCATAATACCCAGTAAAAAGGCAGTTAAGATTGGAAAACTACTTTGCGATAGTAATTGATCTAAATATTCCATCGCAATCTTATTGTAACTCTGCTTTGATTACTGTTTCCAGTTTTTCGATATAAGCAGGAGTATCGTTAATGGTATTGCGAAAGGCAAAAGTTGTTAAATCCTGAATTTTCCCTGATTTAGCACTTTTAATGTATAAGCCAGAGCTACTTGCCTGGAAAGTTTTTGCCAACTCTTTGTTTTCTTCCTGGTCAAAATTGATATCGAAGAAATTAGCATTCAAATTAGTAGCTACTTCTTTAGCCTTTGCACCAACGGCTTTACAGGTTTTACATTTTCTGTCGCCATGGAAATAATATACTCCAGCTTCAGCTGTTGTAGCTGATACCTTATGTTCTGCCGATTTTTCACATTTGGTGCAATCGCCCTTGCATGCAGTTTCTTGTTCGGCTTTAGCGGTTTCTTTTTGAGTTTTCGATTGGCAAGCACCTAAACTTAGTGCTAATGCTAAAAAGCCGAATGTTATAATTTGTTTCATTGTTTTAAGTTTTAGTATTGTGTGAAACTCTCTTATGCTTTCTCTATAAATTCCTTGATTTCTGAAACAGAAGGAAATTTGCCGCTTACTACGACTTTTTCGTTGATAACCAAAGCAGGTGTTGACATTACACCGTATGATAAAATTTTAACCATATCATCGATTTTCTCAACATTCGCATCCATCGATAATTCGTTTAGAGCTTTGTTTGTTGCTTCGGCAAGCGTGTTACATTTCTTGCATCCTGGTCCTAATACTTTAATGTCCATCTTAATTTTTTTTGTTGTTAATAGCTTTAATATCTGATCCTGATATGAAAACACCTTTGTTTAGGTTTTGACGTTTACAAATCGGAAATTATTTGAAAAATTCCTTGAATAACTGCTGAGCCTCGGCCCAGTTTTCTTTGTTTAAGCAGTATTTAATTTTTGGAGGATTAATTTCTCCTTGAACCAAACCTGAGTTTTTTAATTCTTTCAAATGTTGCGACAAGGTTGATCGGGCAATGGGTACTTCTTCGGCCAGATCGCCACTGTAGCAACAAGCTTGTTTCGATAAAATATCGCAGATGTAAACACGCACAGGATGCGACAAGGCCTTGGCATACCTGGCTAGTTTTTTCTCTTCAACGGAATAAAATTCTTTTACTTCTTCCATGCGTTTCGTATTTCGTAAAATTACGAAACGAAGGTGCGGACTATTTTTTAATTCTCCAAACGATTGATGGAATAATTGTATTATCTGCTAAGGTGGAAATTGATAAAAGCCCTTTTTTATAAGGATTGTAGAGGGATAAAAAAGCCGAATCAAAAAAAATGATTCAGCTTTGCCTTTATATAAATGATATGAGAAGTTTTATGCTTAGGATGCTAATGCCTTTGTATTCGTTCAAATTTTACAATGCGTATTTTTTCAATTCAAGGCGCTTTGGATAGCTTCTTATAATTGCAAAATTGAATAGGAATAGGAAGGGACCAATGTATAATGTTTGACCTTCGTAGCTGGAATTGATGTATTGGAAAATAGAATAAACCTCAAAAGTGATGGCGAATGCTGAAATGCTAAAAAAAATGAGTAAGGCCGATAATAAAATTCTATCGGTTTTTAATTTAAAAAAAAGAATAAAGCTGCTTAGCAGATAGATTGAATAACCAATCATTTTTGTGTCGGGATAAACTTCGTCTGAAATGCCTGAAATATCAATAATTGGTAGTGGAATCAGTTTAAACCAATAATCGACAAATTCGAAATGAGATGCTAGACTAAATTTAATGCCTAACATACTAGAAAAGAATAATCCCAAAAATGAGATTGCGAGAAGCGCTTTTTGTTGTGAATTCAATGGTTTAGTATTTTATAAGTTTTGTCTTAAAAATGGAATTAAAAAACACCTGCTATTAGCCGATAGGCAGCACAGGTGTTTTCAATCTATGGAGTAAAAGAAAGTTTTAATATTCAATATCGATGCTGGAACTACTAACAATAATAGTTGTAGTTTGACCTCCGGTAACCTGAAAGGCAACAGACCTGCCATTATAGCTATCTTTTCGATAAATTACCAAATAATAGGTGCCGTGATTTAAATCATCTACAAATGCTTCTGCGCTAAGATAGCCTTCCCGAACAGGTATGGGATATGAGACCGTAGAGCTTGATCCATCAGCAAGGGCCGATACTTCAGTATAGATATCAAATGATCCTCCGGAATAAGATTCGCCATAGGTTTGGATGATTACGTCACCTGTTAGATCTGTATCTTCATTGTCGCAGGAACTTAATGTTACTGTAGCCAATAACATCATCATTAGAATTGTTTTAAATGTTTTCATTTTAAGTGTGTTTGCTTAGGTGTAGGTTTTGTAATTACGAATTTAAAAATATTTTAGTTAAATAAAAATATTACAATATAAATGATATTGTAATATCATATAGCGTACAAACATTGGGCCAAAATCGATTTGTTGTCGAGTGTAATCTTTTTTTATTAAAAGCCTGAAAATAAGACTTTATAGTCTTTTGTTTTGTTAGGGTGTAAGTATTCTTAAAAATTTTATCATTGCTTTGCCTGGGAACAATAGTTTTGTATTTTCATAGCTTATATGGAATAAAAACATAAACGATTATTCTGTTTAACCCATTAAAAAACCTTATGAAAAAAATTGTGATTCTAAGCCTTATCATACTGATATCGAATACGGGATTTACCCAAGACAAAACAGTAAAATATTACAAGTCGAACTGGAAAGAAATCTCTAAAAACAAAGGCAAATATTACCGGGAAATAGAAACTGTTAACGATTCAACTTTTTTAATTGAAGATTATCTTCGAAAGGGGAAAAAACTTATTTCCAGGGGGTATTATCGATTGTCGGATTCTTTGATTGAACATGGGGCAATGCAATATTTTGATGATGCTGGTAATGAAATCATGAAAGGACATTACGATGGAGGTGAACAGGTGGGAACCTGGATCGTTAAGAATTACCACCAGGTAGAATATGCAGAATTGGATTACAACTTCAAGCTACAGTACGCTACCGATACTGTTGCAAGTCATTTAAATTCTGAAATAAATGAGAGTGAGAGCGAACTTACTACAGAAAAACTGCCTGAATTTCCTGGTGGTCAAATTGCCTTAAGGAATTACCTTATCGATTATACAATATTTCCATACAAATGCTATTTAAGGGGATTAAAGCTAGAGGCAGTAATTCAATTTACCATTACTAAAAATGGCGTGGTAACAAATCCTGTTATAGCCAAGTCGAGCGGATTGGTAGAATTTGACAAAGAATTAATCAGGATGGTAAAAGGAATGCCCCAATGGCAAGCAGGAACGCAAAATGGAAAAGCTGTCGATGTTCAATATTACATTCCAATGAGTTTTAGTATGCAGTATGGAAATGTTTATTAGTTTTATTTGAATATGTCAGGTGACGAATTGCAGTTGCTTGCCGTTATATCACCACTAATTCTGAATTATATTCTTCTGTACAATAGAAAGACGAGATGGGCCAAAAGCGAATATAGGTGGTACATTGTATTTGGAGTTTTTTGCTATTATATCTTGTAAATGGCAGAGCGAATTTTCCCTTAATTGTGTGTTGGGGATTGATGATCCCCTTGATTTTTTCATTGGTTGATAATGGCTTTAAAATCTACAGTTTAGTTATTCATGGCAGGGACATGTATTTATGGTTGAGAGGATCTTTTGAAATTGACGAATCGAAGCTGAGTGGAGGAAAACATGTAAGGGTAGCGACCGTATCTTTTTTATGGACATGATTCTTTAATGATGTTTTTGCCATTTATAGGGGTATTTATTTTGTAATTATGCTGAATATTAATAGAATGGAGTTTTGTGAGTAAGTCATTTTGGATTGAGATCAGACCGCAGTTTGGTAAAAAGCAATCCATAAATATAGTATCCTCCCAAAAAAGAGTTTAATTTGTCCGACAATTTCAATTTGTCACATCATGTTTAACTCAATTGGTTTATGATAAGATTTATAAAGGAAGTTTTTAACCATTTTCTGGAAAGCAATACATTTCAAAAAGGAGCAGCTTTAGCTTATTATGCGGTATTTTCCTTGTTACCTATGATCGTGATTTTGATTTCGGTATTGGGATTGTTTTTTGGAGAGCAGGCCGTTTCGGGTGAAATTTATGCCCAGTTAAAAGATGTATTGGGAAAAGATGCCTCTATTCAAATACAGAATCTCATTAAAAATCAGCATGTTAATCATAACAACATTCTAACAACCTGCATAGGGTTTGCTACCTTGGCATTAAGTGCTTCGGGAATGTTTACTCAAGTTCATAATGCTTTTAATGATATTTGGAATCTCAAGTCAAAACCAAAGAGTAGCATCCTGAATTATATTAGAATGCATTTTGCATCTTTTACAATCTTAATCGGACTCTTTTTTCTGATTTTAATCAGCCTTAGCATAAATGGATTTTTAGTGAATCATGCCAGCAATTTGCAGCAATCGTATCGGTTTTTATACCTGTACGAACACCTGGTTTCAGTTGTGGTATTTAGTATTGTTTTTGCCATCATGTTTCAATTTCTGGGCGATTCAAAAATACACTGGAAAGCAGTTGCGCTTGGAGGTTTGTTTACTTCACTGTTGTTTACTTTCGGAAAGGCAGGAATCGGACTTTATATCAGTCACAGCCATATTTCCACCACTTTTGGTTCGGCCAGTGCAATTGCAATATTAATGCTTTGGGTGTATTATACATCTCAAATCCTTTTTCTTGGTGCCTCGTTTGTTTCAGTTGTCAGTAGTCGATTGGGCTACGAAATTAAGGCCAACAGCAATGCAATAAGCATTAAGCATGTTGAACTCGAAGATTAAAGTTTTTCTTTCAAGTTCAACACATTTTTACCTATCTGAATCTAAAAATGGATTTTTTATTCAACTCTGTCATTTTTCCATTGGTTTTATACATCAGGAAAATCAGGAATGGGAAGAAAAAGATGAGTACCCAGTTGATTTGTACCATGAGGATAAAATCGTAGATTCCATGAAACAGGAATGGAATAAAGAAGGCCATAATGAAAAGCGAACTACTGTTTTGTTTTGAAAATTTTGCCAATCCGAGGTAATAACCCATCATGATTCCGAACATGGCATGTGCCGGAACAGCGGTGAATGCTCTTGCAATTCCTGTACTCATTCCGTTGGAAAATACATAAAGGATATTTTCTACCAGCGCAAAACCCAGCGATACAAAAACGGCATACACGATGCCATCGAAACGCTCGTTAAAATTCGGATTTTTCCACACTAAAATATATACAGCCAATAGTTTAAACGCTTCTTCGCACATGGCTGCTACCAAAAAAGCATTGCCAAATGCATGCCCTATTTTCCCGGTAAAAATGTAGGGAAGTGCAGATGCTACGGCTTGCTCGGCAAATATCACAGGAATGGTGATAATCATACCTGCAAATAGTCCTTTCGCCAATAAGGAAATGGGCTCTTTTTCGTATTTATCGCGATAGTAAACGTAGAATAAGATAATTACGATTGGAGCTACAGAAATAAGTAGAAGATTCATGTTTTGTGTATTGTTCTGGTGAAGAAATCAAATTTAGAAAAACCTTTTGGTAAACAAAATGTGAAAATGTGATTTGTAATAGAATTTATTGTAGAAATGACAATAAAAAAAGCCAACTCATTAAATAAGCTGGCTTTTGGGTATATGAATTTCTTTGTTTATGCTTCGCAGGAATTGCCCATACAATTGGGTTTTACTTCTGGTTTTTTCATCAAACCTAAGCGAACTGACAGGAAATAAATCTGACAGATAATCTGAATGCTTCAGCTAGCATTAAGGCCTTAAATATGGCTTTGAAAAACAGAAAATACAAAGACAAACAGTTGATTCATCATTCTGACAGAGGAATACAATATTGTTGTCATGATTATCAAAAGAGACTCCAAAAATCTCGGGTTCTTTGTTCGATGACTGAAAGTTATGACCAATATACAAATGCGGTTGCTGAAAGAGTCAATGGAATATTCTAACAAGAATTCTTGTTAGAATAATATAATTTAAACCTAAAGATGATGGCCAAGCTGGTTAAGCAGAGTGTTGACAAATACAATGAGATCAGACCTCATTATTCTTGTGATATGCTAACTCTAAACCAAATGCATAATCAAGATAAAGTGGAAATAAAGATCTATAAAAAATTGGATTCCAACCGATCGGTTGGAATCCAATGAATAAAGTTATTTTTGTAATTAATCCTGTAACGGTTTTTTAGGACTAGTCATTATTGATTGTTTTCAATATTTGCAGAATAGTGAACTTCCAGGAATAAAAAGAACCAGAAAGCTTTGTCGTTTACGTTGTATCCCTTACTATCTTTTGTGGCAAAGTAGAAATCCGTCCAACCGTTTTTAGTACTTCTAGAAACACCGTAGCCTACCTTCCAGTTTATACCCAAATCAGATAAAATAATGATAGGGCTATGTTCTACTTGGACATGGTAGTATGCACTTTTTCGTCCAAAGCTAAACCAAGGCATTACAACAATATCCCAATTTGACACCTCTCCCATTGATGTAAACATTTCCCAAGGGAACATAATGTGCGAATCCCCAAAAGGTGAAGCGAAATCTAAAAAGTAGTCGTAATTGCCATCTTTATTATTTTCTTTATCCTCCTCTAGTTTGGTGTAGTAAATCCAAGCCATGGCATACGGACCGGGGCATTTAGAGTCGGTTATTAGAGAAACCTCTTGTGTTTCTTTATATTCGGGTAAAAACACCATCGGGTCTTCTTCCGTTTCAGCAGCAAAAATTTCTCCGAGAACCTGAGGAACTTCAGAATCAGGGGTAGCAAGCAACAATTGACTGTTTGCTTCAACAGCTGCCCAATAGACATCTCTTTGCTGATGTTCGGCTTGCATACTCATTTCCAATTCCAAAATTTGATTTTCGACATTGGCAGGATGCACTTCGGCTACTCTCTCCAAAATTGTGGGATCGGTAATAGAATTTATTGCGCTAAGGGCTTCCTGCGCTCTAGCTCTTAAATTAACAGAAAGGTCAGCCAATATCTGCTCATCACTTAATTCAACCATTTCGGGTTGGAGCTTTCCGCTTTTTAGATTGGTTATGCGAGTAGGTGATTCGTCTGATTTACCTACAAAGCCACCATACAGGTTACCGGCATAATCGGCAATTAATTTTGTTCCGATTCCTGATTTTGTTCTTAGTTTTTGATATTCAGGTATATTTTCTCTTACCTGATGAAGCACCCCACCGGTTTTGCGCCTTGCATCAGTTCTAACTGCACCTATTGCATTTCCGTCTAAATCCAATACCATAAATTCATAGAATTTAGGTTTTGAGTCAAATCCATACAGTATTACCGGAAATTCAGATAGTGTACAATCTTCCCAATTCATCTCACTGTTAAATTCATCTAGTGAGAGTTCCAATATGGCTAACTTTCTGGTAAGGTTATAATCTACAATGTCTAAGTCTTCTCTAAAATTGGTCAATTCTGTAATCGTAGCATAAGGAATTGGATCCGAAGACATTTCATTAATATTATCATTGCTACTATCTTGTTTGGGATTTAGTTCAAGTTCTCCTTTTTGGCATGATAAAACTGCAAAAAGTAGAAAAAGGGATGTGAAAATCCGTTTCAAGAATAAATAAGAAATAACTTGATTTTTCATGATTGTAGGATTTTGATAATAATTTACTATTGATAAAAAATATGTATAACCAGAAATGTGGCTATAATGAGAAGAATGCATTATTGGCTTTTACCAAAGGATGCTTAAATAGTTCAACAATAACAATATTGTAAATAATAAATATGTTTACAAGCGATATCGACAAACGCATGGTCACAATCGACAAACGCATGGTCACAATCGACAAACGGTTATTTCTAGTCGACATTTTTTGTCTAGGGTTTGTAATTCATTCCTTAAGAGCTGATCAATTGGATGGAATTTGTATTCATGTGGTACTGAGATAGGTAAAAAAGATTTGTGAATCAACCAGGAACAGAATATCTTTTTAATCAATGGTATTTTGTGAACCGCAAGTACGAAATGGAGAAAGATTTTTTGTGTAAAAAAACCGATTCGGAGTGGAATCGGTTTTTTCTGATATGTGAGTTGAATTACCTGATTTGAGCTCCCAATTGTTTTTCGTAGCTCTTAATCAACTTCTGCATGATTTTATCAATCTGCTTGTCGTTTAGTGTTTTTTCAGTATCCTGAAGGATGAAACTTACGGCATACGATTTTTTATTCGCACCTAATTTTTCCCCTTCGTACACATCGAATAAAGAAACAGATTTCAATAATTTCTTCTCACAGTTAAAAGCAATTGTCTTCACCTCAGCAAAGCTTACCGACTTGTCGATTAACAATGCAAGGTCTCGCTTCACAGCAGGGTATTTAGGCAATTCTGTGTAAGAAACTTTGTTTTTCATGGCTTCTTTAATAATGGTAGCCCAATCGAAATCAGCATAGTAAACTTGTGTGTCAATATCCATTGCTTTTAGGATTTTTCCACTAACCATACCCATTTCAACCAAAACAGTTTTCTTAACACCATAGCTCAATCCTTCAGTGAACTGATCGTTTTCAGTTTCTCTGATACGAAGCTTTTCAAGATTGAAACCCAAACGTTTCAAAATATTCTCAACGTAAGCTTTCATGTGGAAGAAGCTTGTTGGTTCTTCTTTCAGGTTCCAACTTGTAGCAGTTTTGTTACCACACATGAACACACCCAAACGCTCTTTCTCGAAGTAGTTGTCTACCGGATTTTCATTTTCAGGATTTACAATGTGTTGATATGATTTACCAAACTCATAAAACTTCAAATTAGAATTTCTACGATTGATATTGTAAGCTACACACTCTAAACCTCCGAACAACAATCCTTGACGCATTGCGTTCAAGTCTGAACTTAGCGGATTAAAAATACGAACGGTTTGCTCTTGTTTAAAGCTTTCCAATCCTTCGTAGTATGATGCTTTTGTTAAGGAGTTGTTCATGATTTCGTTGAAACCAGCAGCTGTCAACATATCAGCAATGATATTTCTTAGCTTGTGCTCGTCAATTTTTGGAGCATAGCTTAGCGAAGCGTTTACTTTTGCAGGAACTTCAACATTGTTGAAACCATAAATACGCAATACCTCTTCAACGATATCAGCTTCACGCTTCACATCAACACGATATGGAGGAACCAATAAGTTTAATGTATCACCATCTTCCTTTTCAATTTTGATTTCAAGAGCCTCAAGGATGTTTTTAATGGTTTCTTTGCCAATCTCTTTACCGATTAGGTTCTCGATTCGCTCAACGCTTACCTCAACCTTGAAATCTTCAACAGGATTTGGATAGATATCCACTACATCAGATGCAATTTCGCCTCCGGCAATCTCTTTAATTAAAAGAGCTGCACGTTTCATTGCATAAATTGTATTGTTAGGATCAGTTCCACGTTCGAAACGGAATGAAGCATCGGTATTTAAACCGTGGCGACGAGCCGTTTTACGTACAAATACTGAGTCGAAATACGCACTTTCAAGGAAGATATCAGTAGTTGATTCGCTAACACCCGATTCAATTCCACCAAATACACCGGCAATACACATGGCTTCCTTATCGTTGCAGATCATCAAATCTTTCTCGTTCAATTCTCTCTCAACTTCATCTAATGTTTTGAATAAGGTTCCGTCGGCAAGTGTTTTAACTACCACTTTGCCGTTGGTTGTTGCATAATCGAATGCATGCAATGGCTGACCGGTTTCGAATAATACGTAGTTGGTAATATCAACAACATTATTAATTGGGCTTAAACCAATTGCCTTAAGGCGATTTTGCAACCACTCTGGCGACTCAGCAACTTTTACACCGCTGATACAAACACCTGAGTAACGGTGGCATGCCTCGTTATTTTCAACCTTAACATCGATAGGCAGTTTGTTGCTTTCAACTTTAAAGTCTTCAATCGATGGAAGTTTATAATCGATCTCTTTTTGTTGCTTTAGATAAGCTGCCATATCACGAGCTACACCAATATGCGAAGCACCATCAATACGGTTAGGTGTTAAATCAATCTCGATGGTTAGGTCATCTTCAATATTGAAATACTCTTTAGCAGGAGTACCCACTTTGGCATCTTCAGGAAGAACCATAATGCCATCATGACCATTTCCAAGTCCGATTTCATCCTCGGCACAAATCATACCCATCGAAAGCTCACCTCTGATTTTTGATTTCTTAATGGTAAAACTATCATCTCCGTCGTACAAAACAGTTCCAACTGTAGCAACTACCACTTTTTGTCCGGCAGCAACATTAGGTGCTCCACAAACAATAGGTAAAAGTTCGTCGCCATTAACATCAACGCTTGTAATGCTTAAATGATCTGAGTTGGTATGAGGTGCACAAGTTTTTACTTCACCAATTACCAATCCTTCTAAACCTCCTTTAATTGACTGAAATTTCTCAATTCCGCCAACTTCTAAACCGATTTGAGTTAGAATCTCATCCATTTCTGCTGGTGAAAAATTAATGTCGATATAATCTTTCAGCCATTTGTACGATACCTTCATTTGTATGTATATTTTATCAGATAATTATCAAATTATACTTGTAAACAGAAGTAGTTTGTCTCTTGTTTACAAGCTTACAAAAGTAGAAATTTTAGGCTCAAGTACCAAAGAACATCTAAGGATAAAGTGGTTAAGTTTTTGTTTGGTTTAAATCTCTTGTAATGGAATTGCTTATTGCCCCAAATTCGGATATATTTGTACAATTATCAAAACAATAATATGAGCGATAAACCAATTATACTTGTCACTAACGATGATGGATTAAACGCCAAAGGAATCAAGGCTTTGGTAGCTATGGTAAAAGGTTTTGGCGATATCTACGTGGTTGCCCCAAACCGTTCTAATTCAGGAAAATCAAACTCCATAACAGTTGAAGTCCCAATCCGAATTAAAAAAGTTCGAGATGAAGAAAATTTACACATTTATTCATGTAAAGGAACTCCTGTTGATTGTGTGAAATTGGCCTTGAATAAGATTTTACCACGCACACCAGATTTTTTGGTTTCAGGAATTAACCATGGTGCCAACACATCGGTTAGTGTGCTTTATTCGGGTACAATGGGAGCTACTATAGAAGGTTGTCTGAATGGAATTCCATCAATAGGATACTCATTAAACGATTTTAGCGCCGATGCCGATTTCTCGCAAAGTGTAAAATATGGACGTAAAATATTTGCGAACCTTATCGAGAAAGGGTTGGAGAGAAGTGTTTGTTTGAACGTTAACTTCCCGAAAGGAGATATCAAAGGCATTCGTGTTTGTCGCCAGGCTGATGGTCGTTGGAAAGAAGAATTCGACCACCGACAAGATCCTTTTGGCGGTGACTATTATTGGTTGACCGGCTATTTTAAAAATGCAGAGCCAAATGCCGAAGAGACAGATGAGTGGGCCATTAACAATGGTTTTGCCTCTGTTGTTCCAACCAAGATCGACATGACTGCTCATCAACTGGTCGAAGATCTTAAAACATGGAATTATGAAATCGAAGATTAATTCTACCATTCTGGGACTTGTTATTGGAATTATTGTGCCGATTCTGTCCATTTGGCTGGCCTTTATCTTTCGATTTCAGGATGAGTTAAGTCTGGAGCAGTTTGTTGATAGTCTATTAATTCACCGGATATACACGAAAGTGATGGCTTTGGGCGTGTACTTTGGAAACATAGTATTTTTCTTTCTGTTTATTAAAACCGATTTGCTGAAAGCTGCTAGGGGAATCCTTTTAGCTACGATATTATATTCTTTTGCCATTATGGTTTTCCGTTTCGGATTTTAAGTATAATAACCAGTTACATCGGGTCATTCAATCAAAATTTATAACTCTATGAGATATTACATCATAGCTGGTGAAGCATCAGGAGATCTTCATGCATCGAATTTAATGAAGGAACTTAAAGTGGAAGATGCTGGAGCAGAATTCCGCTTTTGGGGTGGCGACCTTATGCAGGCACAGGGAGGAGAGCTTGTGAAGCATTATCGGGAAACCGCTTTTATGGGATTTGTGACAGTCCTAAAAAACCTGGGAAAGATTCGTGCAAATTTTGCATTGTGCGAAAAAGATTTGATTGAATACAAACCAGATGTGTTGATATTGGTAGATTACCCTGGATTTAATTTGCGAATGGCAAAGTTTGCCAAAGAGCATGGCATACGTGTTCATTACTATATTTCACCCAAAATTTGGGCCTGGAAAGAGGGGAGAGTGAAAAAAATAAAAGCTTATGTGGATCGCATGTTTACCATTTTTCCCTTCGAAACTGATTTCTATAAAAAACACAATTACGAAGTAAGTTTTGGTGGAAATCCACTGTTGGATGCGATTGAGAACAGACCCAATAAAGGTGAATCTTTCGAGGATTTTACAGCAAAGAATCAACTATCGGGGAAACCAATTGTTGCCCTATTGGCCGGTAGCCGTAAACAGGAAATCGAGAGAATTCTGCCTGTCATGTTAGAAGTTGTAAATGATTTTCAGGATTATCAGTTTGTGGTTGCTGCTGCACCTTCCATCACAAAAGAATTCTATGCCCAGGTAGTTGGAAATCGGGATGTGAAATTTGTTTACGGACAAACTTATGATCTTCTGCAACAATCGAGAGCTGCTTTGGTAACATCTGGTACAGCGACTCTGGAAACGGCACTGCTTAAAATTCCCCAGGTGGTTTGCTACATTACCGGCGGAGGAAGAATTCTTTTTTCTATTGGCAAGAGATTACTCAAAGTAAAGTACATTTCATTGGTTAACCTGGTGATGGATCAATTGATTGTAAAAGAATTAATTCAGCACTACTGCAATAAAAAGAGCATATCTGATGAATTAAAACAGATTGTTGAGGAAGGCAATTATCGATCAGAAATGCTTCACAATTATCAGTTGTTACATGAGAAATTAGGCGGAGCTGGAGCCTCTTCACGTTTTGCCAAAATGATTGTTGAGGATTTGAAAGCCCAATAAGATTATTGCGGCAATACCTGTCCGCTAGCCTTCTGGTTGTTTATTTGCACTCGATTTACTTTGATGTGCGGATTTCCCTTGTAGTATACATTCCCCGAATTGTAGAATGTAACCTCTAAACTATCGGTGGCCCAAATGTGTGCATCGGAAAGACTATTTTGGCCAATTCGACTGTTTTGACTTTCTAATTCTGAAGCATAAATATTTGTACTGCCATTTAATGTGTATTCGGCCAAATCGCTTTTTCCTTGAAGTGTAATTTTGCAGCCTGGTGTACCCTTGGAATGAAAACGAAGTTCAGAACAATCAATGCTAAGATTGATTTCGGCAACATGAGTTTCTTCTGAAATGAGAATGTTGAATTTGTTTCCTTTCAGTGTTCCCCGATTACTAATATTGCAAGATGTTAGTGTGTGAATACTAAAAATTTCGGGAGCGTAAATTTCAATTGTAGGAATATCTAAATTGTGGAACCAGTTGCTATAGTCATGTTCGAGCTGTAGTATAAGATTATTATTGGAATAGCTAAAAGCAGCATAAACATTATCGCCACCTTTAAATGTGATAAAATGCGTTGAATTATTAATAAGTACAACATGAAAGATTCCATTCAACTCAATCGCATTGAATGGCTGTAGCTCAATGGTTTTTTCCATGTATTCTCCCGAATCTTCAGTAGGGTTAAGAAACGAACAGGAAAGCATGTTGGTGTACAACAAGATGATTATAAAAAATCTGAAATGTCTCATATGCGTTTCTTTTTATTGAAGTAATAACCCAGGCCAAAGGCAATATATTCCGATTGATCGAAATAGGTTTTTAGGCTAATATTGACTAATAAAAGATTGCTAAACTTATAATGCAGTCCTATCCGATTGTATATCAGGTTAGAGGATGGTTTAGATTTATAGTAAGTGTAAGTTCCTACCTGTGTTGTAAAGCTAAACTTGTTGAAAATCAGGTCGTGAGACAGGCAAACTCCCTGGTAAAAGCGATGATCAATATCAGTTTGTGGATCTAAATTCCAATTGCCACGATTGATGGATTCATCGTAAAACAGATCCAAGCCTAAACCAATTCTTTGTTTGGAATTAATTCCCCACGCATACTTTAATGTGATTTCGGAAATGTAGTATTTGTGAGGATCGTTGATGCTTTTTTCTCGAAATGCATGATTCCAAATAAGGTTGAACTCATTATCCAATTTGGGGTAATCAGCCTTTAGTTTGAAGTATTCCTTCTTTTTTCCGAAATGATACGATATGCCTAAAGTTGAATTGATGGAATTATAGCCATCGTTTGGATGTTGGGTAGATCCATTGGAAACATGACTATAATACAATCCACCCGACACTTTAAAATTGGAAATGAAGTAGCTAAGGTTCAATGACAAATTGATATGTGCATTGTACTTTGAGCCAATTAAGCTGTTGGCATAATTATCGATAGGGTGATAATGTTCGGATACACGCGCAAACCCAAGACCAACGCTGGTATGAATTTGTACATTCTTCCATTCTTTTAGCCCAAAATCGATATAAGGATAAACTGAAGTAATCCTGCCAAGGACCTTGTCATTTCCAAGCGAACCACTGTAATAGGCAAGGCCAATTTCCGTAACGGAATATTGATCTATCCAGTTTTTGTTCGGATTTGGGTGAATCCCCAATCGAATTTCGTAAGCCGACACAGGATCTTGTATCAGGTAATTAAGCTGTGGGTTTTTAGGAAGAATTAGGCCGTAATGATATATGAAACTTGCGCCAAGAGCACGCTGTCCCATTTTTTCTTGCGTAAAGCCAGCAGTTACAATACAAATTAGTCCTACAAGTAGAATCCCCCTCATGCCATCCCCTCACATCATTACATACCTCAACCATATTGTAAGATATCTATAAAAATTACCTTATTTATTTAATCCGAAAAGAAGACGATTTGTTCTTGATTTATTTTGCGGATTAAATTCGCGGGCGGGTTAGTGACTCTATTTAAGTTACTTCAAATTAGTGGGATAGAAAAATATTATTTTTCGGGCATTACCTTTCCTGTTGCATTTTGGTTGTTCACCTGAATGTATTCTACACGAATTTCCGGACTACCTTTGTAATAAATATCGCCCGAATTGTAAATGGTAACATCCAAAGATTGTTCCGACCACACATGAGCATCGCCAATTCCGTTTTGTGCAATACTTACCTCCTGGCATTGAAGATCTGTGGCCAGGATATTTGTAATGCCATTCATGGTATAAGTGGCCTTATTGCAAGTGCCTGACAAACGAAAACCACCACTTACACTACCATGAGCATGAAAACGCATCGATTCCAGTTTCAATTTCAGGTTTAATTCAACAAGTTCGGCATTGCTTGTTACATCGATATACAAACTCTCTTTTTCCAAAGTGCCTTCAGAACTTATTTCAGCTGGGGCATTAATGGTAATGGTATTTAAATTGCTCGAATGTACTTCGGCTACAATTAAATCGTAATTTCTCAACTTGTTTTTATAGCTGTGATTGATGCTAAGTACGCCATCTTCATTGCGAACTTCGCATGTTTTGATTTTATTCTCGCCAGCCTTTAAAATCAAATAATCAGAATCATCTTCAACAAAAACGATCCTGAAATAATTATCATTCTTCACATTAAGGATTTTGCCTGTTTCATATACCTTCTCTGTATATTCTCCTTCATTTTCGAAAGGATTTAATCCATCGCAGGAAAGTAAACAGGAGCAAAAAAGGACAAGTATTATTCGATTAATCATTTTTCTTCATATTAAATCTGTAACCAATTCCCCACTCAATAAAATCTGCTTTGCCTAAATGGGCTTTCAAACTTAAATTTGCAACAATTTTATTACTCACATTGTATCTTAAACCAACTCTCGAATAAATGGGCTTTTCAGGATCTGTTTTGTACAAAGCGTATACACCAATATGAGTAATGAGGCTAAACTTTTGAATCACCAAATCGTGACTCACATATAATGCCTGACTGAGTCGATCCTGAAAGGAAGTTGCCGGAGAAAAATTCCAATCTCCACGGTTTGCGCCTTCGTCGTAGAAAATATCTATTCCAAAACCAATTCTCTGTTTCGAATTAATTCCAAACGCATAGTTAGAAGAAAGGCTGCTTGCAAAATATTTATTTTCATCTATTTCGGTGGTTTGTTTTAGGCCTCCACTAAAAATAATTGTAAGCTCATTATCCAGTTTAGAATATGTGGCAGGACTTTTAACTTGCCGTTCTATTTCATTAAAATGATATTGAATTCCAATATTTGCTGTTGCCATATTAAGTCCTTTGTTGGGAACATTAATCGATCCATTGGAAAGGTGCTGAAAACCAATCCCTACATTGGCCGACCATTGCTTCCCAATTTGGTAAGAGCTACTGAGCAAAAGTTTGAAAAAAGCATTCAATTTCGAACCAATCGCCACATTGGTATAGTTCTCGCTTGGGTGAAAGTGTTTTTTGGTATGAGCTACACCAAACCCGGTTTGTAAGCGCAAATTTCCTTTCCTGTAATCTTTTAAATTAAAATTGATATATGGAAAAAGTGCATTGGTGTTGCCCAATACTTTATCATTTCCCAGGCTTCCACGATAAAAACCAATTCCTATTTCGGGTTGATTGTACATTTTAGACCATGACCTATTGATAGAAGGAAGAATGCCAAAATTGAGTTCAAGAGCCGCAATCTGATCATTCACCAAATAGTGAATTGATTTATGGTGGGGGAGAACAGCTCCGTAATGATATCTGATTGTCGTATGGAAAACATCTTTTTTTTCACTTTCTTGCGCATAGCTGTTCAAGAAAGTGAAGGCAGAGAATAAAAGTAGCAAGCAATTTTTCATGTTCAAATTTATGTAAGTTAAATGAATTGGCAAACAGGTTTTTTCTACTAAAATAATTTTGCAAATTTGTAATAGTAAAGATTTATAATTCACACTTTATGCTAGCACTGCTCACGAAGGAGTTCCGATCGTTTTTCAGTTCTCTGACAGGATACCTCATTTTATCTGTTTTTTTAATTGCTACCGGTTTGTTTGTCTGGGTATTTCCTGGTTCAAATAATCCTTTAGATTCCGGATATGCCAACCTAAATGTTCTGTTCGAAATGTCGCCATGGATTTACTTGTTTTTAATACCGGCAGTTTGCATGAGATTGTTTGCCGACGAAAAGAAACAGGGAACCATAGAACTGGTTTACACTCGCCCAATAAAAGAAGGCGAAATTGTATTGGCAAAATATTTTGCAGCTCTACTGGTAATTGCAGTTTCCTTACTATTCTGTCTGGTATATTATTTTTCTGTGTACTACCTTGGAAGTCCTGCCGGAAGTATCGACTCGGGAGCATTTTGGGGATCAATTATTGGTTTGTTTTTATTGGCTGCTGTTTATGTTGCCATAGGAGTTTTTTCAAGTTCTGTTACCGATAACCAAATTGTGGCTTTTCTTTTGGCAGTAGTACTTTGTTTCCTTATCTATATTGGATTTGATTATCTGGCTGAACTAAACTTATTCCAAAATATGCAATCAGATATTTATAACCTGGGCATACAGGAGCATTACAAATCGATTTCACGAGGAGTTCTCGACTCAAGGGATTTAATCTATTTTATTGGGGTTATTGTAGCTTTCTTATTGATCACAAGAACAGTTTTAAAAAGTAGAAAATGGTAAAAGAGAAAGCGATGATAAAGAACAGAAGAAGAAAGGATATTTTTAATCTGCTATTTTCCCTAATTGCTTTGAGTATTGTGATACTTGTATTGCAATCCTATTTTTTTCGAATAGATTTTACTGCGGAAAAAAGATATACCCTATCGGAAAATACAAAGAAACTGGTGAGCTCTCTCGACAAGGATTTGTACTTTGAAATATACCTGGCTGGCGATTTGCCGCATGGTTTTAAAAAACTACAAAAAGCAAGTATCGAAATGCTTGATGAGCTGGAAGCATATTCCAATGTAAATATCAGCTATGCTTTAATTAATACAAGCGATATTCCCAATCCAAAACAGAGGAGTGAAATGTATGACCAGCTGGCAGCACGGGGATTAAAGCCAACCAGTTTGCAAGAGAGAACTACCGATGGAAGCTTAAAACAGAAGATCATAGTACCCGGTATAATTGTGCATAACAGGGAGCAGGAAACTTCGGTTCACCTGCTGAAAAATGTTGCTGGTTTATCTGCCGAAGAAAATTTGAATCATTCCATTGAAACCATAGAATTTGAGCTTACAAAAGCGATTCGACTGCTACAGAATAAACAAGTGAAAAATATTGCATTTTTAATTGGAAATGGAGAATTAAATGAGTTCGAAGTTGCCGATTTTACTGCATCATTGCTACAAAAGTATGAGGTTGATCGTGTTCCTGCCAAACAACTTTTGAGAGCTGATAAAAAATACGATGCCCTGGTTATTGCTCAGCCAAGAAATGAATTTTCAAGAGAAGATAAGTACAAGATTGATCAGTATTTGATGAATGGAGGCCGAATTCTTTGGTTGGTAGATGAAGTTGTGGCCAGTATGGACAGTTTGCAGGTAAAAGAGAGTACCTTGGCCTATTATAAACCTTTGAATATCGAAGACCAGTTGTTTACTTATGGCGTTCGTATTAATCCTGATTTGATCATGGATATTCAAGGGCAACTGATTCCTGTTCAGACAGCATTGCCAGGTGAAAAGCCAAAATTCACACCGGCTCCCTGGTATTATTCGCCATTGTTACATGCACCGGAAAATCATCCAATAACAAGAAAACTAAATGTTGTAAAAGCAGAATTTGCAAATTCTATCGATTGGGTGGGCGAAAACCAGAATGTTAAAAAAACAACTTTGCTTAGCAGTTCGGATTACACACGTTTGGAAAAAGTACCTAGCCTGGTGAGTCTTGAAATTGTTAATCAGAAACCAAAGCCTGAAGATTTTGCAGCAGGGAGAAAAAAAATTGCTGTTTTACTCGAAGGGAAATTTAAATCGGCATTTGCAAACCGAGCCTGGAAAGGAATTGACAGAAGCACTTTTAAATCGGAAAGCGATGAAAGTAAAATGATTGTAATTTCGGATGGCGACATCATTAAAAACAGGGTTCGTGGAGTAGGGAATAATCGCCAGATTGAAGCTCTTGGTTACGATCGCTACTCGAGAAAAACCTATGGGAATCGTAATTTTCTATTGAATTGTGTCGATTACTTATGCGACAACGAAGGTTGGATGGAGCTGAGAGCACGTGAAGTGAAACTGCGTATGCTCGACAAAACCAAAATCCGATCGGAAAGACTATTCTGGCAGATTATCAATGTGGTATTGCCTTTATTCTTTTTGTTCGTTTTTGGAGTATTAAGATATTTTATGAGAAAAAGAAAATTTGCAAAATCTTAAGCCTCGAAAAAAAATTTATGATTTTTAATTTCATGCGGATCTTTATATTATTGGTAATATTCTCGTTTGAAATAAAATCGGAATTTTATTTCGTAAATCGACAAATCTTTTTTGGCTTTAGAATATCGTCAATCCTTAATAAATTTGTATATTCACCACTTAATATCAAGCTAAAATAAGTTTTAATTTTGAACTTGTTTAAGCGCTGAAAAATAGAATTTTAGGTTAACTTTTAAATATTATGCAAATGAAATTTGTAGTATCAAGTACAGAATTGTTAAGTCATTTACAGGCCATCAGTAGGGTTATCAGTAGTAAAAACACTTTACCGATCCTGGATAACTTCCTTTTTGAGCTTAAAGATGGCGAGTTGGTAGCAACTGCATCTGATTTGGAATCGACTTTAATTACTACTATTCCTCTAGAAACTTCGGAAGGAGATGGAGTAATTGCTTTTCCAGCTAAAATTTTGACTGATACTTTAAAAGAATTTCCAGAACAACCACTTACTTTCGATATTGACAGTTCTTCTTTGGCTGTAAAAATTACATCAGAAAATGGTGTGTTCAGTATTGTTGGACAAAATGGTGAAGATTTTCCAAAACTTCCTGAAAAAGAGGAAAACAGTTTGGTAAACATTACCGTTGAAAGCGATGTTCTTTTAACAGGTGTAAACAAAACCTTATTTGCTACCGCTGATGATGAACTTCGTCCGGTAATGAATGGTATTTTTGTAGAATTGGGTAATAACGACCTAACATTTGTAGCTTCTGATGCACATAAATTGGTTCGTTATAAACGTTTGGATGGAAGATCTGATGTTGAATCATCATTTATTCTACCTAAAAAACCTGCTTCTTTATTACGCAATATCCTGCCAAAGGAAGAAAATCCTGTAAAAGTGGAATTCGATGATAAGAATGCCTTCTTTACACTATCGAACTACAAATTAATTTGTCGTTTGGTTGAAGGAAATTACCCAAGCTATAACTCGGTAATTCCTAAGAATAACCCTAATGTTCTTACCATTGACAGAGTTGAATTGTACAATACACTAAAGCGTGTTTCTGTATTTTCGAACCCAGCAAGCAACCTGATTAAGTTTGAGCTAAAAGCAAACGAATTGGTTGTATCTGCACAGGATATCGACTTCTCAATCTCGGCAAGAGAAAGATTGCTTTGTCAGTACGAAGGACAAGAATTGGAAATCGGATTTAAATCAGTATTCCTATTGGAGATCCTTTCAAACATTTCTTCGTCGAATGTGATGGTTGAATTATCGGACCCAACAAGAGCGGGTATTTTCTTACCATACGACAACGAAAACGCCGATGAAGATGTATTGATGCTGTTAATGCCAATGATGATTAATGCATAGACAGATTTTAAAAAATCAATAAATAATGATATTAAAAACCTAACAGAGAGTATATTTCTGTTAGGTTTTATATTTTTATACCGTTTAAAAAACTACAATAAATAATAGATGAATCTTAATTTAAAGAATCCAATAGCCTTTATCGATTTAGAAACAACAGGAATTAATGTTGCCAAAGATCGTATCGTAGAAATTTGCATTGTAAAAGTAAGTCCCAATGGCGAAGAGGAGGTTAAAACCTATCGGGTTAATCCAGAAATGCCTATTCCTGCTCATGCTTCGGCAGTTCATGGAATTAAAGATGAGGATGTAAAGGACGAACCAACTTTTAAAGAGCTGGGTAAAAGCATAGCTAAATATTTAGAAGGTTGCGATTTGGCTGGATACAATTCGAACCGTTTCGATTTCCCGCTATTGGCCGAGGAGTTTTTGCGTGCCGATATCGATTTTGATATGCGCAAACGAAAGTTTGTTGATGTACAGACCATTTTCCACAAAATGGAACAACGCACATTAACCGCTGCTTACCGATTTTATTGTAATAAAGAGTTGGAAGGAGCTCATGGTGCCGAAGCAGATACTTTGGCAACTTACGAAGTGCTTAAATCACAATTGGATAAATACGATTCTTTGGAGAATGACATCGACTTTTTAGCCAAATTCTCATCGCAAAATAAGAATGCCGATTTTGCCGGATTTATTATCATCGATGAAAAAGGAGTAGAGCGATTTAACTTTGGTAAAAACAAAGGAAAAACAGTTGAGGAAGTATTGGAAAAACAGCCAGGTTATTATGGTTGGGTGATGAATAGCGATTTTCCACTGTATACAAAGAAAATTTTAACCGAAATTAAACTTCGCGGATTCAACAAATAATCCAATTGTAGCACAGAAATGTTATTGAGAGTTGATCTCATATCTAAAATCTAAATTATGAAGATATTAGCTATAGGAAGAAATTACGTAAATCATGCAAAGGAGCTGAATAACCCGGTACCAAAAGAACCTGTTGTATTCTCCATGCCCGATTCAGCTTTACTAAAAAATAATAACGATTTCTATTATCCCGATTTCTCTAAAGATATTCATCATGAATTGGAAGTGGTGGTAAAAATCAACAGAGTTGGTAAGAATATTCCGATTGAGTTTGCTCATCGTTACTACGAAGAAATTGGACTGGGAATTGACTTTACAGCTCGCGACATTCAGGCCGAATGCAAGAAAAAAGGCTTACCATGGGAAAAGGCAAAAGCATTCGATGGAGCTGCGCCAATCAGTAAATTTATTCCTAAAAATAAATTCAAATCGGTTGATAATCTGAATTTTAATTTAGATATCAACGGCGAAAGGGTACAGTCGGGAAATACAGCAAATATGATTTTCTCTATTGATTACCTGATTTCTTACCTGTCCCAGTTTTTTACCTTAAAAATTGGCGATATGATTTATACAGGAACACCAGAAGGTGTTGGACCAGTAAAGATTGGAGATCATCTTGTTGCAGATTTGGAAGGCGAGAAACTTTTGGATTTTCATGTAAAATAAGACACAATACAGGATAAATTCTGTATTTAAGATATTAGAAGCGACCATTAACTTATGTTGATGGTCGTTTCTTTTATAAATGATTGAATGGTAGTTGATTTAGATTTAGATAAGATTTCTATTATGTTGCAAAATAATGATATTTAACAGATTGAGTGGGGGGCTCTATCCGGTGAAAACCTTTTAAATCAGGGAAACATGATTATATTTGTATCGATTTACAACTAAAATACTTTTATGGAGTATCAACATTGGGGCAAATTGATTCGTGATAGAATTGAAAAATTCGGAGATCGAATTGCAATGCGCTATAAAGATGAAGAGAGCAATAAGTGGATAGGTGTAAGCTGGAACGAATTTGGTTTACAAATTCGACAAGTATCTAAAGCTCTTATGAAATTGGGTGTAAAAGAGAAGCAATCTGTTGCTATTTTCTCTCAAAACATGCCCGAATGGATTACCGCCGACCTGGCTATTATGAGTGTTCGCGGTGTTTCCGTTCCAATATATCCTACAAACTCAACAAGCGAAGCAAAATACATCGTTCAAGATGCAGAAGTTCAGGTAATTTTTGTTGGTGAACAAGAACAGTACGATCGTGCAATGGAATTAATTCAAGATGTTCCGCATGTGAAAATGGTTGTTGTTTTCGATAAAAAAACAGAGCTGAGCGATCACGACCGATCCATGTATTGGGATGAGTTCATCATTAGTGGACAAAATTCAGGCTTGGGTAAAGCATTCGACGAACGCTTTTACAGCGGACAGTTTGACGACCTTGCAACCTTGATTTATACATCGGGAACAACAGGTGAGCCAAAAGGAGTGATGATTGATCACAAGAACATATCAAGTGTATTGGTCTCTCATGATAAAGAGCTAAACGTATCCGAAAATGATACATCTCTTAGCTTTCTACCTTTGAGTCATGTTTATGAACGAGGATGGTGTTTCTTCTGTTTCCACCGTGGAATTGAGGTGTACTTCAATCGTGATCCGAAGCAAATTGCAGAGATCATGAAAGAAGTAAAACCAACACTAATGTGTACGGTGCCGCGATTGTACGAAAAAATCTATTCAGGAATCAAAGATAAATCTCAGGAAGCCTCGCCAACAAAACGAGCACTATTGAATTGGTCGATAAAAGTTGGCGAAAAGTATTACAACCAATACCTGAGATTTGAGAAAAACGTTCCGCTAGGTTTAAAATTAAAGCATCGAATTGCCGATAAGTTGGTATTGAGTAAACTTCGCGGAATTTTAGGAGGAAGAATCAATTTTACCCCTTGTGGTGGAGCTCCTCTTTCCAGAGAAATATTAGAGTTTTTCCATGCTGTAGGAATTAATGTGAAAGTGGGGTACGGGCTTACCGAAACCATGGCAACAGTTAGCCTTTACGGCGATAAGCATATCGATTTTGGAACTGCCGGACATACCATTATTGGAACCCAAATTAAAATTGGTGAAAATGATGAGATCATGGTGAAAGGTCCGGGTGTAATGCGTGGTTATTACAAAAAGCCGGAAGCTACAGCCGAAGTTATGAAAGATGGTTGGTTCTGTACAGGAGATGCTGGTAAAATGGACGAGAAAGGAAACCTGATTATCACTGATCGAATTAAGGATTTGATGAAAACTTCGGGTGGAAAATATGTGGCGCCTCAGAAAATTGAAACCACACTGGTTAACGATCAGTTTATCGAACAAATTGCAGTAATAGGCGATTGCCGTAATTACGTTACCGCATTGGCGGTACCTGCTTTTGGTCCGTTACAAGCATATGCAATTCAGCAAAATATTGTGTTCAATTCAATTGAAGAACTCTTAACAAACTCACAGATTATTGAGTTTTTCGAAAAGAGATTTGAAGAATTGCAGAAAGAGCTTTCAAGATTCGAGAAAGTGAAGAAATTTACCTTGCTTCCTACAGAATTTACCATCGAAGCAGGAGAAATTACCTCTACTCTTAAATTGAAAAGAAAAGTAATTCAGGAAAAATACAAACATCTTATCGAGAAGATGTACAAGGAATAATATCACCATTTTGGTGATCAAAAAGCCCGAAGGATATGTTATCTTTCGGGCTTTGTTTTATGCTGTATCCAGACTTATTGTTTCTGGGCAATCATTCCAATCCACGGACTGCCATCTTCATAAGGCTTTCCTCTTAAATTGGCCCAATAATCTTTGGCCGTAAAGCCATGTTCTTCTACCATAGCGATGGCTCGTTTTACAGAGAAATAGTGTTTCCAGATGTGGTGCGTTCTCATTTCTCCATTCTTAAAAATTAAGGTGTATTTATCAAGGCGAACTTTCTCCTTTTTGTATTTGTAGTGCGATTGCAAAAGCAGGTGTTCCTGATCGCTCCAAAATCCATCTTCTTCGCTAATGTACCACGATTGATCTGGTTCCCGGGTTTCGAAATAGTACTTGGTAAACACATCAAAAATGAGATATCCTCCGGGTTTTAATGCTTTGTATACTTTCTTTAGCAATTTATCACGATCCTGATGCGAAAGCACACATAAATCTCCGTAAATCAGACTCACCACATCAAATTCATTTTCGTAATCAATTTCGAGGTAATCTTTGCAAAGGTAATTAATGGGATAGCCAAATTCTGCAGCCTGTTCCTTTGCATACTGAATGGAGTTTTCCGAAAAATCGATACCGGTTACTTCAAAGCCCTGTCCAAAGAAATTTTCGCTGTACAATCCCGGACCGCAGCCTAAGTCAAGGTATTTGCTATCTTCGGGAAGCTTCATATAGGCGCAAAGCCAATTTACTGCTTGTATGATATTTTCATATTTTCTGGATCCCTGATCAGAATCATCGTCAAGATGAGCATACAAAAGGTGCTCAGAAATGTATGGATCCTGCCAAAAATTCCCGTCATCCTTGGCAAATAGCTTGGGTTTCTTTGTTATTTTTTCAAGATCGCTAAAATTAAGAAGTCCCTGGCCAGTTATTAGCTTCATAAAACAAGTGGTTTGAATGTATGATTAGTCGTGTCAACCGATGATTATAAAATTTGCTGCAATTTTACTCTTTTTATTCCTGGTATGCTACCCAAATCGTTGGTTAATTCATTTAGTTTAACCCTTTCAGAAATTTGAACGGTTAGGTAATAGCTGATCTTATTTTCATCGTAGTGTTTTTCTATATCAATGGTATGTATTGCTACTTTATGATTTTGTAAAATGGCTTTAAATTGATCGGGCGATACCGCTTCGTTTTTCACATGAATATGAAGGCGCTTGATGAATTTTCCGGAGAATAACTTTTTTCCCATCATATCTAATGCGATTAAAGAAACCAACAATATTGCAGTTCCAATAATTGCACCCATATACATACCGGCACCTATGGTAAGGCCCAGGGCAGCAATCACCCAAATCGAAGCAGCAGTCGTTAATCCTTTTACATTTACACCAAACTTCATAATGGCGCCAGCACCTAAAAAACCAATTCCAGATACAACCTGTGCTGCAATTCGTCCTGGATCTCCATTTTGGAAATTTTGAAATGTTTGAGGAACAAAGATGGATAGAAGCATAATTAAGGTAGCACCCATACAGATCAGAATATGAGTTCTCAGTCCAGCCGGTTGCCTGTGTGTTTCGCGTTCGAGCCCAATTATAGCACCTATAAAAAAGCTAAATAGCAATCTCCAGAAAATGGTTTCTGTTGTAATTTCGGTTGAGGATATGAACTGGTTAAAATAATCCATTGGCTACATTAATGTTTGCGTTTAATCATTACATCGTACCTGTCGAGGTATTGAAAGCCTAAATTTTTGTAGAGTTTAATGGCATGCCTGTTTGTCTCGTGAACCTCCAGTTTAATTTGCATGTTTGCCTTTTTTGCATGCCGCAAGGCGGTTTCGCTTAATAGTCTTCCGTATCCTTTCTGCTGATAGTTCGGATGTACTCCCAAGTGATGTAAATACAGCCTTCGAGAGTCGTTTGTAAGCCAAATGGTACCAATGCATTCATCACTGGTCAGGTCTTCAAGAATCCAGAATTTACCACCAAACTGAAGACTTTTTTCAATGGTAAGGGCAGAATCGGCACGCTTTTCATCGGCTAAGCCTGTCAATTCCCACAAACCAAGCACTGCCATAAAATCATGAGCTTCATATTCCCTAATCTTGATTTTACTCATCGTCCTCTTTCTTAATTACATAAACCTGGCCTGTTTCAAATCGAATCACCTCAACTTCAGTTTCTTTATCGATAAAACCATCTTCCGATTTGGCATCATAAATCTGATTGTCGATAATCACTTTACCCGAAGGACGAAGTACACTCATTGCAATCCCTGTTTTTCCCACCATGCTTTTGGCGCTCATGTCAACACCAACATATCCTTCTTCGGCATTTTCAACTGTACTTAATGCCAAATGCCCCAGCAGTGAGCTGGATGTAAACAGCTTTTTACTCATGTATATGGATCCTACAATAGATACCAACATTGAAAAAATCACCAATAGTAAAGAGGCTACGATGGCTTTGATATGTCGAGGTTCAAATTCAAATGCTACATTATCAACCAAGCTTAAGGTAAGGCCCGTAATAATAAAAATGATTCCTGAAACTCCCGCAACTCCAAAACCTGGAATCACGAAAATTTCGACGGCGAGCAGAATCACTCCAACCCCAAAAAGAATAATCTCCCAATTTTCTGCCATTCCTTCCAAATAAAGAGGAGAGAAGTAAAGCACTGCGGCAATTGCCGAGGCTAAAATAGGAAAACCAATTCCCGGTGTTTGCAGCTCAAAGTATATCCCACCAATAATAATCATGATTAGAATACCCTGAAGAACTGGATTGATCATGAAATCGACCACCTTTTCGATGCCCGATGGTTCGTAAGCTCTAATCGTATATTCTTTTACACCGGCTTTTTTCAGTACTTCATCCACATTGTTGGCAATCCCTTCGCAATAACCATTTTTTATCGCTTCATCAGGTGTAAAGGTTAATACTTTGCCCGTATCGATTACATTTTCGATATAGGTTCTCGGATCTACCATTGCTTCGGCAATCAGTGGGTCGCGTTTCCATTGGTAAATGGTATCGCCAGCCTGCACAATTGTATCCTTACCGTGCGATTCGGCAGTAGCTCTCATGGTTGATCTCATGTACGACTGATATTTATCGGGCATAGCCTGACCGGTTTGATTTACCACAGTGGCTGCTCCAATATTTGCACCTGGACGCATGTAAATGCTATCGCAGGCAATGGAAATTAAGGCTCCTGCCGATGCTGCATTATTGTCTATGAATACATAAACCGGTTTTTCCTGGTTTAAAATTGCGGTACGAATCGAATCGGCATGTATTACCATTCCTCCGTAGGTATTCATGTGAATCAGAATCAGATCTGCATTTAAGTTTTCAGCTTCTTCGAAAGCATCTTTGGTTTGGCGCCAGGCAGCCGGACCAATTTCTCTTTTAATATCGAGTTTATAAACTAGCTTTTCTGTTGATACCGATGTGGAATCAGAAGTGATACTGGCTTGCACCGAGAAAGTGCATAACAAAATCAGGAAAGAGAGAATGATTTTACTGAAACGATTCATAAATATACTTTTTGATGTTTATTGTATATAAGATAACAATTAAGTTGCAATATTTCTTTTGAGAATAGAAGATTTAACGCTTTTCCTTTTCCCAGATTTCATTCACAGCCAAAGTACCGGCCACTACAGATATAATTGCGGCAAAACTAGAAAAGGAAACCCCACAGAAAGGGACAATCAGACAAAGCGAAAAAACAAAACCATTGGCAATTACAATTCCCTTATTTTCTCGCATGAACTGAACACTTTCCTTAATGCTTAATCTTTTTCGTTCAATGGCATAATCCATGAAGGAAAATCCATAGAAATAGGCCGATATAAAGAAGAGTATAATTGCCGAAGCCCAACCAATAATAGGCACAAAACTAAGGATAAACATTAGTACGGTTAAAACCAATTCGATACAGAGGTTACGTACGGCGATAAATACACCACGGAGAATGTCTCGCATTAACTGTCTGAATTCAAAGGGATAATCGTTACCGGTTTTAATTTTCTCGGTTCGTTCCGATAGATAAGAGAATACCGGCGACATGATAATGATGATGATATACCCACCAAAATAGGCGAAAATCAGGAAGAATAATACTTTAAAAACAACCCAGATAAATCCGCCAATGGTTGCCTTTAAAAACCCTGAACCCCAGAAATCGGCATTTTCCAGGTCTAACCAGTTTTGCAAATAGGTCTGCGCTTGTTCCGATAAGCCTCCAATGTAATCCCAACCTATCCAAAATAGTAGAATGTTCAACAAAAGAGGGAAGATAAAAAACCAGGCAAGTCTCTTTCTAAATATGTAATTCAAGGCTTCTGTATAGGTGCGTAAGCCAAAGCTAAAATCTTTAATAAATTTCATGTTTTACCAGATGTGAAATAACAATTGTGTGCTTTAACAAAAATAAGATTAAATGTGAAATACTAAGAAACTTAATCTAAAATCTTAGGTCACATATTTCACATCTTTTGCTTACCTTTGTGGCTCTAAATAACCATTATTGACATTTAATATTTTAGAAATGCAAAGTTTGACAGCAATTTCGCCGGTTGACGGGCGTTACCGTGACAAAGTAGACGTATTGGGTGAGTATTTTTCAGAGTACGCATTGGTACGTTACAGAGTGTTGGTTGAAGTAGAATATTTTATTGCTCTTTGCGAGGTTCCTCTTCCGCAGTTGAAAGATTTTAACAAAGATTTATATACCGATTTGCGTAGCATTTACCTTGATTTTACTGTTGAGGATGCGCAAAAAGTGAAAGATATCGAGAGTGTAACGAATCACGATGTTAAAGCGGTTGAGTATTTCATCAAAGAAAAGTTTGATGCTTTACAGCTTGAGAAATACAAGGAATTCATCCACTTCGGATTAACTTCTCAGGATATCAACAACACAGCAACTCCATACTCTTTAAAAGATGCTGTACACGATGTTTATTATCCACTACTGGATCAGCTAATTGTAAAACTGGAAAGTCTTGCTGAAGATTGGAAAGAAATTTCGATGTTGGCACGTACTCACGGTCAGCCTGCTTCTCCAACTCGTTTGGGGAAAGAAATTCAGGTATATGTATACCGATTGAAAAAGCAATTAGATTTGTTAAAGAGCGTGCCATGTTCTGCTAAATTTGGTGGTGCAACGGGTAACTTTAATGCGCACCATGTAGCATATCCTGAAGTAGATTGGAGAGAATTCGGAAATCACTTTGTGAATAATATTCTGAAATTAGAGAGAGAAGAGTTAACAACTCAGATTTCGAACTACGATAATATGGGTGCTATTTTCGATAACCTGAAACGTATCAATACCATTTTGGTTGACCTGAACCGTGATTTCTGGACCTACATTTCCATGAATTACTTCAAGCAGAAGATCAAGAAAGGTGAAGTTGGATCGTCGGCAATGCCTCATAAAGTAAATCCTATCGATTTTGAAAATTCGGAAGGTAACTTAGGTTTGGCAAATGCCACTTTCGAGCATTTGGCTACAAAATTGCCAGTTTCTCGTTTGCAGCGCGATTTAACAGATTCTACTGTACTAAGAAACATTGGAGTGCCTTTCGCTCATACCATTATTGCATTTAAATCATTACTAAAAGGTTTAGATAAACTATTGATTGCAAAAGAAGCATTCGAAGCAGATTTAGAAGCAAACTGGGCAGTAGTTGCCGAGGCTGTTCAAACCATTTTGCGTCGCGAAGGTTATCCAAACCCTTACGAAGCATTAAAAGCTTTAACAAGAACCAATACTCACGTTACCCAGGAAAGTATCGCAGAATTTATCGATACCCTTGAAATTAGCGATGGTTTAAAAGCTCAATTGAAAACAATTAGTCCTGATAATTACACAGGAATCTAGAAAACATTAATATTTGTTAATACTTTGTTTTTAGGCTGTAAGAGTTGTACTTTTACAGCCTATTTTTATTGGGAAACGCCTATAAACCTTCCCAATAATGATGTTTAACTATTTATACTTTTAATGAAAGATTTTATTAAAGTTCTTAAGCGCTTCCTTCCTCCGTACAAAGGAGATACAATTATGATGTTTGTGTACAATCTATTGGGAGCCATTTTCGGTGTTTTTTCATTGGGTGCAGTTATACCGGTATTAGATACTTTTTTTAATAAAAGTGTTGATGTTGCAGTGTATGAAAAATTGCCATGGGAACTAAATACCAAAGCAATAATGCACAATTTCAATTACTACATTACTTTTATTAAGGATGAGTATAGTGCTGAATATGCCTTGTTTTTTATTGCTGCCATTGTATTAATTCTGGTGTTTTTGAAAGTTCTTTTTGCTTTTCTGGCATCATACCATAGTGTTAACATTAGAAATGGCGTGGTAAGAGATATGCGCCAAATCATATATAATAAAATGATTTCATTGCCTCTTCCTTTTTTCTCAGCAGAGAAGAAAGGAGATATTATTGCTCGTTCAACGGGAGATGTTCAGGAGGTAGAGAACTCTGTAATGAGTTCTATAGATATGATATTCAAGAATCCAATTCTGATATTGGTTTACCTAATCGGTTTATTGGTAATTAGTCCTCAGCTAACATTATTTGTTTTTATCATGTTGCCAATTGCAGGGTATATTATTGGATTAACGGGTAAAAAACTGAAAAAATCTTCGCGTGAGGGTCAGAACAAAATGGGAGATATTTTATCAACCATTGAAGAGAGTTTGTCTGGTTTAAGAATTATCAAAGCTTTTAATGCAGAAGAAAAAATGAATATTCGTTTTGCATCTGAGAGTAATTCTTACAGAAGAATCATGAATAGCATGATGCGTAGATATGTTTTGGCTCATCCTGTTAGTGAGTTTATGGGTACATTGGTGATGCTTATAATCATGTGCTATGGAGGTATGCTAATTCTTAATGGAACAGGAAACCTGGATGGTTCAACCTTCGTTGTATACCTTGGTATGTTCTTCTCAATAATCGCTCCTGCAAAGGCTTTTTCGAAAGCAGCATATACCATTCAGAAAGGTTTAGCTGCAATGGATCGAATCGATCAGTTGTTGGATGCTAAATCAACTATTACAGATAAGGAAAATGCAAAAGAGGTGAAAGAGTTTGAAAACTCCATTGCATACCACAACATCACCTTCTCCTACAATGGAGAAAAGAAAGTATTAAGGAATGTTGACCTGGAAATCCCGAAAGGGAAAACTGTAGCACTGGTTGGACAATCGGGATCGGGTAAAACCACTTTCGTGGATTTGTTACCAAGATTTTACGATGTAAACGAGGGTAGTATTCAGGTAGATGGTTTAGACATTCGCGATTACAAAATGAAAGATTTGCGTAACCTGATGGGGAACGTAAACCAGGAATCCATCCTGTTTAACGATACCATTTTCAATAACATTGCTTTTGGTGTTGAAGATGCAACAATGGAAGATGTTGTGGCCGCAGCAAAAATTGCCAATGCACACGACTTTATCAGCGCAAGCGAAAATGGGTACCAAACCAATATTGGTGATAGGGGAAGTAAGCTATCGGGTGGACAACGACAGCGTTTAAGCATTGCCCGTGCGGTGCTTAAAAATCCTCCAATAATGATTTTGGATGAGGCTACTTCGGCCTTGGATACCGAATCGGAAAGATTGGTACAGGATGCTTTGGACAAGCTGATGGAAAACAGAACTTCACTGGTGATTGCACACCGTCTTTCAACCGTAAAAAATGCCGATTTAATTTGTGTGTTCCACGAAGGTGAAATTGTTGAACGAGGCAAACACGATGAGTTGATCGAAAAAGATGGAGCCTACAAAAAACTATATGATATGCAGTTGCTGTAGATTGGACTCTACTGAATTAGCAGATCCTTCGACTCCGCTCAGGAACCTTTGGAGCTGCAATTTAAAATAAGGTATGCTGTTGACTCCACTCAGGAATCTTTGGRACTGCAAATMATWTAAGGACGCAGGTCCCTGAGCGAAGTCGAAGGGCCGATAAAATAAATAACGCACTACAATTTTTTGTGGTGCGTTTTGTTTTTACATGCTGCTAATATTTTCAATTCCTCCTTATGATTATTTATTAAGGCTTCTTTCTTTTTTCTGGACCAACCTTTTATTTGTTTTTCTCTGTAGAATGCATCATCAATTCTGTCAAATTCTTCGAAATAAACCAACTTTAGGGGTAAATGTTTTTTGGTAAATTTGGCACCTATACCATTCATATGTTCTTCCAGGCGTTTATCTAAATCTTTCGTGCTACYTGTGTAATAAGAGCCGTCCTTGCATTGTAATATGTAAGTGTAACAAACCATAATAAAAGAGTTTTATTGTTAAAGATAATGGTTTTGTTAATTTACGGTCCTTCGACTCCGCTCAGGAACCTTTGGARCTGCAATTTAAAATAARGTATGCTGTTGACTYCRCTCAGGAACCTTTGGAACTGCAATTTAAAATAAGGTATGCTGTTGACTCCGCTCAGGAACCTTTGGAACTGCAATTTAAAATAAGGTATGCTGTTGACTCCACTCAGGAACCTTTGGAGCTGCAATTTAAAATAAGGTATGCTGTTGACTCCACTCAGGAACCTTTGGAACTKCAATTTAAAATAAAGTATGCTGTTGACTTCGCTCAGGAACCTTTGGAGCTGCAATTTAAAATAAGGTATGCTGTTGACTCCACTCAGGAACCTTTGGAGCTGCAATTTAAAATAAGGTATGCTGTTGACTCCACTCAGGAACCTTTGGAACTKCAATTTAAAATAARGTATGCTGTTGACTCCGCTCAGGAACCTTTGGAGCTGCAATTTAAAATAAGGTATGCTGTTGACTCCACTCAGGAACCTTTGGAACTGCAATTTAAAATAAGGTATGCTGTTGACTCCGCTCAGGAACCTTTGGAACTGCAATTTAAAATAAGGTATGCTGTTGACTCCACTCAGGAA
>NZ_RZNH01000065.1 GCF_013141825.1 Marinifilum caeruleilacunae | reverse complement strand
GCTAACGGTTTTGCTAAAATTTGAGGGCGATTTTCAACCACCTCCTTATCAAACACCGCTACCGTTTATTGTTTTTGTTACATTATCTAGTTGAGCGTCACCGCCCTTAAATTTTAACTTTTGTTACCTCCTGTTTCGCTCCATTATGAAAGGCTCTTCATTTATATTCTACTATTTAGAAACTACTCTTGTCTCGGATATTCGATCATGCCATCCAATCGGTTTTTCAGACAAAAAAGACAATTGCTCTAAAGGTATAAATCGGCATAGTGTTCGTAATAAGATGTCTATAAAGTTCACCTTTTTATTGTCTAGTCGGATAATCTTTGTTTTAGTAATTTGTTTCCCTAGAGTTGTCTGTAAGATTCCCTCTAGAATAATATAGTAAAAGAATGCTATAGGTAAAATAGTGAATTCTAGACTCATCGTTTGTCCTTCTTTCAAATTTTCTAGAAGTCCTACTTTTTTTAATACGATTACTATGCCAGGAAGTAGGATAAACCATAAAATAGAAATGGATATACTATCTATTATCCAGTTTATAAATCTTTTCGTATTTGATGCAATTTTAATTGAATTCATTTTTCTAGAAATTGGCGGTAACGGTTAGTATATAGCATATAGGGCAAAGTAAAAAGCGATAAACTCTCGCAACCTACTTAGCCAAAGCAATAATTTTTGGTTTTAAATTTACTGATTTAGAAAATGAAAAACTAATGCTTTGACGGATTTTTTATTGGTTAATACCTTTCTGAACCCACCGACGCCCTATTTGCTATATATGGTGTTAGGCTACGTATTTATTTTTTCATTCTTATGCTCCTGATGCTTTATACCATCTTCCTCTCAGATGCTTTCGATACCTTACAATGCTTTTTGAAAAAGGAATAAACATTTCTTCGGTGTATAGCTCAACATCTTCAAGTTCAATTGGGCTATAAAGTTTACCATAGTGATCATCTATGAAACCTCCCTCAATAAAGTAATATTGTCCTTTTGAATTGCTATCAAAACCAGTCACATTAGTTTTTTTAAACAATTTCAATATTTGGTTTAAATATTCTTCTTCAATCTCTAAGCTATCAAGCAATGAAGGTTTATCTAAAATTACACCCAGATATTTGGGGGTATTCTTTCTTATTACTTCTGAATTATTAAATTTAAATTCATTTATTGTATAAGTTCCCTCATACACATCAATTGAATGAATTTTCTCTTGTTCTTCAATTTTTTCAATTAATTTCTCAGCATACTTTTTATCGACTTTATTGCATGAGCAAAAAACTTGAATACTTAAAATAAGTACTATAAAGAAGGTAAGATTTTTCATTTTTATATTCATATGTTGCCTAACGGTTTGCGGTATGAAACGTTGGGGATTTCGGAGCTACTTCACTATCAAGGTACGATGAACTTTGATGCGAGAACAGAAGCTCGAATAACCACTTTGCCCCCAATGTTTTATGACCGCGTGTTATGCAACGTATTTATTCCCAATTTAAATCTGATTTTTTTAATCTATCTAAAAACTCAATCGCTTTTTGAGTATCACGGTATGTTATAGACAAATCGAAAATATAATCCTTATTAAATCTCGAAATATACATAATCCCTGCTTTGCCATTTTCTCCAATCATAAAGTACTCCACATATTTAAATTCAAGACTATCAATTTGCATTACTCCTTGATTTTGTTTCTCAAATCTAATCTTGTCATTGCTTGCATTTTGTAATTTGTCTCCGATTATCTCAAAATATCTTTCTTCGCTTGTTAGATTCGGAAATAAAACTCTTGGATTTAAGTTGCTCATAAAATCAATCAGTCCATTTGATATATTCAAAAGCCTAATTGGTTCTTCATTATTCTTAGTATCATTATCAATCAGCTTATTTCCCTTTTCGTTGGCTGACTCAATTTCGGCCGATGAAATAATCTCATAATCTTGAGGTATGACAAAAGTCCAGTCAAGATAATCATTGTGATAAATACTATCTGTTAATGTTCCTTGGTCAACTTGAATTTCTGGAAGTATAACTTTATTTGATAAGAAATCTTTGAATGAGTTATAGTTTAACAGAATCAATACGATTATCAATGGAATAATCAACCACGGATTTTTGCCCCAAAAATTTTTATTTGTCTGCTCTGAAGTATTTAAATCAACCGAATCTGTCTCCAAGTTTAAATCATTTTTAACCTTATCAATGGTTGGGTAAATTGGCAAATAGAATCCAAGCGCAATAACTGTGTAAGCTATATAAAGATTGTTTAATGTTATCAAAAATGCAACAACCGAGAACATTGCTACTCCTTCGATAAATGCAATCCTCTGAACTACAACACCGCGATATAATTGCAATTTAGTATCAAGGTTTTCATTTTGCACAATTACTTTTAATCTCCGTTTAAAAGATAAAGTTCCAATAGGTATAAATATTAGTCCGAAAATTGGAATCATGTACCTAAAAATCTCGTCAATCGAATCATTCATCATAATTGTTCCCTTGTCGATTGTTAATGAGAAAATTCCAATCAATGCAAGAGGACTTATCAAAGTCATGAAGTAAACAATTCTCAAATTCTTAATGTATTTTGTCATGTTTCTATGTTGTTTTATATGTTGCATAACGGTTTGAATATGCGTAGTGCGGGATTTCAAGGCACTTCACTATCAAGCCGCTACGTTGTTTATTAAATACTTTAAAGTTCAAATATAGCAAATCGCCTCGCATTACGTATATTTATTGTTAGCAAACGTTATTGCTCATATTCAATCCTATATGTATAAACTCTGGTCTTATTCTCCCCAGTTTTATAATTGTTCATTTCTTCTTTTTCTAGTAAACCATCTGAGTTATACGAGTATTTCATTTCAGCAGTTGTCTCAAATTTCTTTGTAATTGGTATTATCAGTTTATTCTTATATTCTGTGCTATAGACAATTATGTTAGTTGGATATCCATTATCATACTTATAAAGTCTTACATTCAATTCTTTTCCACGCACAGAATACTCAATCTTTGTATCATTTAAACTATCTCTTACTTCCGCATGTTTATAAGTCGATATTTCTTGTCCATTACGATAGGTAATTATAGCTGTAATTTTTGTTTTGTCGTCCGGGTATTTAGTTGTTATCTTTCTTTTTACATCTCCAGATGATGTAATTATTTTTTTTAATATTTCTCGATTTTCATGGTCGTATTCAATCAATGTAGTCGTTGAATCTCTATACATTTTACTGTACTTTTTAATACTAGATGGTTGCCCTGATTCATTAAGGAATGCTACCTCAAGAAAATCTTTATTAGAATTAGTCATACTCAAAACTTCCGAAGACTCAACTAAGCTCTTGAAATCCTGAATTCTAGAGATCTTTGAAAAGGCATTGGAATTCTTGGATTTTTCGGGCACAGAATAACCTCTTTCATAAGTTGTTTTTAAATTCTTGTCATAATCGTATTCATATTCATAAATATTATGACCCGCATTGGAATTGAATGCATATCGTCTTGTCTTATCACCTCTACGGTTAAATTCAAAGGCATAAATAAAGCGATGCGGCTCATTCCAATTGAAGAATGGTGGAATATCTCCTTGTATGTATTGAAAAATCACATTTCCATTTTCATTAATTTCTTCAATCTTTGTAATCTCTCCATTTCGTGTCTGAATGATTTTATAAGAATCACTCGGGGGATTTTTTAATTTAAATGGAACATTATTGAATGCAAATTGGCTAAATCCATTTTGAAACAATCCAATTGTAAAAGCTATCAATATTATTTTTTTCATCTACGTTCGTTGATTTTAATGTTTGCTAACGTTTTTGGCTAAGTTGCGAAGCGGATTTTCGCCGCGCTTCCCAGTCCACCGATGTGTTGGTTTATTTATTTGTGTTTGTTAAGTTATTGGTTGAAGTAGCTTTGCGACTTAGGTTTTGTTGTGCCGTCGTGCATTTTATGTTAGTTTTTTATTTTTAAATCTATTAGTTTTTTTACATTTTCAAAATCGACAGAATCTTGCATGTCAATATAAATACTGCGCGATTTATTAAATGGTTTTGCATTTTTATATTGTGATTTAAGATTGTCTGGCAGATTGCTTTGCATAATTTCTGGTTCTAGTCTTCCAGCAAACCAAAAAGCAATTCTAAAAGTATCTTCTATTATCCTAATCCAGAATAGTGTATTTTTCTTTTTCAATGCACGAAAAAGCCAGATTTTCCCATCATTATAATATTTCCATTCTTCTGAAACGTTCTTATTGTTATTGTATAAGTAGGTCATTACTTGTTCCCAAAGCAATTGCTTATCCCCAATAATCGAAAAGATTAAATCGTCATTAGGCTTGATATTTTTGTCGTTCAATTCTGTCTGACTCATTTTATTTATCTTTTTAGTTAAGCAGTTAAAAATGTTATTACTTGATTAATTGCAAAATGTCGTTTTTGTATGCGGCACAACGGTTAGTATATGAAAAGTAGGCGGTTTTGAAGCACGAAACTTTCGGTTAAGCTGAAAATTTGATACGAGCCCAAAGCCTTGAATTTATTACTATTTCGCCTATTTTTTATATACATTGTTGTAGCCAGTGCTTTTTTCATTTTCCAAGTTTTAATATTCTTATCGCACCTTGAATTACCAAAACAAAAACGATTGTTCCGATTATCAAGTCAGGTTTGTTCGAGTTTAGCCAATTGACTAAAATTCCTGCCGTTATCACTCCCAAATTTATTATCACGTCATTTGAAGTGAAAATCATACTTGCTTTCATATGAGCTTCTTCTTTGCTCTTTGATTTTTGTAGCAAATACAAACAAATTCCGTTTGCAATAAGTGCAAAAATAGAAACGACTATCATTGTCGAGAAGTCGGGCAATTTTTCTGCTCCGAAAAATCTTCTCAAAACTTCAATAAATCCAATTACTGCAAGGGTTATTTGAAAATATCCAGCGAGTTTTGCAATTCGTTTTTTTCTTGTCAAAGTTCCGCCAACAGCAAACAAACTAATTCCGTAAACAAAACTATCGGCAAGCATATCCAAACTGTCCGCAACAAGTCCCATCGATTTTGAGATTATTCCTGTTGTCATTTCGATAAGGAAAAAGACAAAATTTATCCCAAGCACAGACCATAGGAGTTTTCTCTGATTAGTATTTTCCTTAAAATCTGTCTGCTCTGTTTGCTCTGTCGATAATCTTTTTTCCCCTAAATTCAGTTGCTGCAATGATTTTTCAATTTGGTCAATTTGTCCACGGTGAAAAACAGTCAATTTTCGGTTGGGTATATCAAAGTCAAGATACGAAATACTTGAAATTCCGTCCAGATTCATTCGGATTAAATTTTCCTCCGAAGGGCAGTCCATTTTAGTTATTTCAAATATTGTTTTATCCATTTACCTTCTTATTTTATCTTTTTTGTCACCATTGGCTACAACGGTAAAGGCTATGAAGCGTAAGTGAGTTTTTAACCGTACTCACTTTCAAACTTAACAAAGCCAAAGCGTTGCATTTGTTTTTATCTTTTCATTTTAAAAGCCAAATCAACGATTTGGCGCTGTTCGCCTAAGCAACGAACCAACCAAAATTAGTCGGCCCACTTATGCTTTATAAGCCATTGTTGGCCACAGTATTTTATTTTCCTGTAGCGATATAAATTTCGTGACCATATTTTGGAGTCACAATCTTAATTTCTTTCTCTTGTCTGCTTTGTAGCGTTATTTTAAGGTCTTTTTCATAAAGTGTTTCGTTTTCTGTCTTGTAGATTGGCTGCTCATCCGATTCTGAATCTTCATATTCCTTTTTAACAATCATTTTACCTGTTGATAAATTGAAGTCAACGTTTCTCCAATAATCACCTGGCCTTCCTGCATTACTTGTGTAACCGATTAAGTAAAAATCTCCATTTTGAAATCGATACTTGTCTGTAAATCCCCATTTCCAACTACTTCCGCCACATTGACTTACTAAAAGAATTCCTTTTTTTATTTCGATTCTTTCAAGTGGGTCACCCATCATTCCTCCATCTCGACTCCCGTAAAGAGCAAGTCTTGATTTTTTCCACAATTTCCAAGTGTTGTTTTCTAATTTGTAAATAATAATTTCTCTCGGAACTCCTTCTATTTCATTTTCGGGTTCTGTGTTATAGGCAACAACCAAATCATCAACTGAATCATTATTTAAATCTCCTGTAACTGAGTCAATAATTTCGTAGTTACTTGGGACTGGGATGTCTTGACCTTTACACACCTGAGTAATTGCTAAAAGAATTATCCCTGAATAGATTATTATTTTCATATCATGTTATATTGTGGCCAACGGTTACGGCTATGCGCCGTAGCCGGTTGTTACTTTAATTGTGTATTTATAATTTCCGTTCAACTTTTAATTTGTGTTCTATTGAAACCTTCTCTGGCTATGGCGTATAGCCATTGTTAGGCTTAGTTTTCCTTCATTCTAAATTCAGCAATATCTTCAAGTAGTTCGTTAAATTCCACATAAAATTTTGTGTTTATTTTCTCTCCTTTTACGTATGAATAATTGTAATATCCATCCTCCTTTTCTTCAAATATTTCATAACTTATTAAGTCATCAAACCATTTATTATCAGGTGGATGTTTTTCTAAATGATTTACGTAATCCTCTTTATCAATATTAAAAAAGAACTGTATGGGGATATCTTCATATATTTCGTATCTATTAAGAATTTCAACAGATTTTATTTCACCATCTAATACAGCAAACTGTTCTTCTTTCTTTAGTGTAAAACCGTTTAACCCAAGTTCATTTATCCTTCTTAAATATTGTTTTCTTTCTGTTGTATTTACCCTTGCAAACCACATTTGTAATAATAAATAACCTATAAAAAGCAATATTCCTATTCCTGCTATGGCTATGATTATGTATTTCACTACGTTCATTTCAAATTAAGCCTAACGGTCCAGTGTATAAGTAATAGCGGGTTTCTATTCACAGACCTTTCGGATTTACACTGACCCTCGTTTTATATTTATACTGTCATTTAATTACTTAAACCGATATTACTTATACACATTGTTGGCAGTAGTAATTTCTAATTTAGATACTTTTTTATTTTCCGTATATATTCTCAATTTTTTCATAGATCTCCAACCACTAAAATCATAATAAATGAAATCAAGATTTCGTTTATTAGGCTTTCCGAAGAATTCAATGAATGCATCTATATTTGAACCAACTTTCAAGTCAAACTTTAAGGGCAATTCTTCAGATTCACATTTAAATGAATTCATGAACCATCCGCTATGTCCAAATTGCCACATTGAATCAACTTTATGATGAAATCCTTTCATTTCACCTATTCTTTTGTCCGCTGAAAAATAATTGTATTCAATGCGTTTTCCTGGGATGGTTTTGGAAATAGAATCTGCTTTTGTAATTATAATATTTGACATTTCGATTTTGGCATAATCTATTGGATCATTCAAATACCAGTTTATCCTTAAAGTGTCCAGTTCAGTTTGAAGAATTATAGAATCATTCTCAAAGTCCATTTTTTTCTTTTCCGTAAATTGAAAAAGTAAAAAACCTGAAAATAAAATCAATAATGTTGTTTTCATCTTATTACTGCCAAC
>NZ_RZNH01000064.1 GCF_013141825.1 Marinifilum caeruleilacunae | reverse complement strand
GTGCCGTCTAATTTCTTTTACCTTAGCCTCGGTACTTTGTTTCTTTGTTCTCATTTTATAGACATTAATTGGTTACAAAAAGTTAAGAAATCTATCTCTTAAATTTTATACCAACTTGTCCAAATTAGGCTGAAGACTTACAGGGTATGTACATACTATGTACATACCTATTTTGTTCAAATTCTGTAATAGATTTGCCTCCATATGTATTTGATATCACTGGATATCATCAGTTTTCATTTAATTTCTATTACTATGGAGGTAATAACCATGTCAAATGAGGTTTATCAAAACCTAAGCAAGCAATTAGCAGAAATGCGATCCCAGATGGACGATTTGTATAATAAGCAATTTTATCCATTAAAAGAAAGGTGGCTAGACAATCAAGAGGTCTGTCATGTTTTAAATATTAGTAAACGAACACTTCAAACCTATAGAGATAATGGTTTACTGGCTTTTTCACAATATCAAGCAAAAATCTACTATAAAGCAAGTGATATTGAGAAGTTTTTAGAATCAAACTACAATGAAGCCTTCCAGGACTGTTAATCCTGGAACAATCTTTCCAAATTATTAAATCTTAAAGTTTTTTTGGGAATAAATTATTATTCCATGATGTATCGAACACATCATGGCCTGGATATCTACGCTCTAATTTTGAGGAAATTCTATAAAAAGGATTTTGTGTTAGAGCTTATTGGGAAACAGTGTGAAACAGTTAGAAATCCATTTAATAAGGATTCAAAATCATTAAAAATTAAATTGCGAAAAGGAGTTTTTATGCATACAGATTATAAGTTCAAAGGTTTCAAAGGAAATGCACTAGATTTTGCGAATTTGTACTATCAATTAGATAGGGATTCTTTACTAAAACAAATTAACAAAGAGTTGTGTCTGAACTTGGACAAGCAACATCATAAAATTACCGCCAACAAAGGCGATCAACTTGGCGAACAAAGCGATCAATGTAGCGATCAACAAAATTTGTTGACAGGCAATGTTTACACATCAATGCCAAAATTTACATTCTTTAAAAGTCCAATTAGTAATACTGTACCATATAAGGATATCACCATTTTGGATGCTTATAACCTTATACGAGGAGAGTATTGTAATTCGATAACCAACGCTTTACGACAAATGGCAGATAAGGCAAAAGCTAAAAAGTTTAAAGCGAGTAGGTTTGATTATGCATGTTTCTCAGGAACATTCTGTAAAAGAGGCGAAAAGCATTTGAAGCAACATTCAGGATTGATGGTTATTGATTTTGACCATTTACAGGATGCTGAACGAGTAAAGCGAACGTTGTTGGCTGACAATATGCTGGAAACAGAGTTGCTCTTTCGCTCTCCATCAGGAGATGGATTAAAATGGGTGATTAATACTACTGTGCCAGTAGTACCACATGGGATTTACTTTGAAGGATTACAAAGATATCTGCAGACCACTTATGAATTGGAAGTAGATCAATCAGGTAAAGATGTTGCCAGGGCATGTTTTCTTCCTTATGATCCTGAAGTATATATTAACCCAAAGTATTTAAACAATGGTAAGTAAATTTAATCCAGAAGAATGGTTGGAGGCAAAATCAAAGCCTCCAACACCCACCAACAAACGACAATCAACAGATGTTTATCGTAATCCTAATAGTATTGTTGATCGCGTTGTTCGGGCAGTTGAACGCCACCAAATTGATATTACCTCAGATTACCATACTTGGTTTAAAATTGGTTGTAGTATTGCCAATACCATTGGGGAGTTTGGAAGAGATTATTTCCACAGAATCAGTAGGTTTTATCCAGATTACAACTTTAAAGTTTGCGATCAACAATACGATAAATGTTTAAAAGGATCTGGTGGTGTCGGTGTTGGTAGTTTGTTGATGGTTTTAAAAGACCATGGAATAATTTTAAAAAGAGAAAGGAATGGATAATAATCAATTAACTGTGTTGGAGGAAGCTGGTGGCGCTAACAATGTAACCTTTCCTTTGCACGTATTTCCAGAACCATTAAGGGAGTATATTAATGAGAGTGCAGATGCAATTAATTGTCCTGCGGATTTCATATCAATGGCAGTACTATCAAGTTTTTCATTAGCTGTAGGTAGTAAGGTTGTTGCTGATGTAAAGAATATTTGGAAGGAGTCACCTGTTTTATTTTCAGCTATAGTTGCAGAACCAGGAGCAAAAAAGACACCAGCACTAAAAGCTGGAGCATTAGCAGTATTTCAACTCCAACAGGAATTAGCACAGATTTATGCAACTCGTAAACAAGCTTACATTAAAAATAATGAGGAATTTGATAAGGCTTTCGAAAAGTGGAGATCTATTCCAAAAGCAAAGCGAGAGTTTGAGGATAAACCTGTAAAACCAATCCCACCAACATTGGAACAAATTACAACCAACGATGCAACCATTGAAGGGTTGTCAGCATTATTGCAAAAACAGCCATTAAGAATATTATTTATTCAAGATGAACTTGCTGGATGGGTTAAGGGAATGAATCAATATCGGCAAGGAAATGGAGCAGATCAAGAAAAGTGGTTGTCTCTTTGGAGTTGCGAGGATATTATAATTAATCGTAAGTCTGAAGATGAAGCAATTTACATTCGTAGGCCATTTGTTTCTGTTTTAGGCTGCTTACAACCAGATGTGCTGAACGATTTTTCTAAAGGAAAAGACAATGGATTTCTGGATAGAATATTGTTTGTAGTACCTGGTCCTGTTAAGTTAGAATTTACTAACAAACAGGTTGAAGAATATTTAAAATGTGATTATATAAAGGCTTTTAAAAGGATGTATTTTTTTAATTATAAAGATGAAAATCCTGCTATTATAGAATTTAGTCCAACTGCGTATCAAAAACTAGAGGATTATATGAATGATTGTCACTATAGAGAAATGAATTCTGATGAACTTCCATATTATTTAAGAGGAATTTGGTCAAAATTCGTTGGTTATACAATTAGGTTTTCGATTATTATAGAGGCTATGAAATATGGTTACTCTATCGGAAAACTTAATAAAATTGAATTGAGCAGTGTTGAAAAAGCAATTGAATTGACCGAATACTTCAAAATTCAGGCAAAAAAAGTACAAAATATCCTTCACAGTAGCACGATGGATAAGAAAATAGAAATGGCCATTCAGAAAATTAAAAAGTTGGGAGGTACTATTTCATTAAGGAATTTCTATCAAAGAAAAATTGCCGGTTGTAAAAACAAAACAAGTGCAGAAAATTTAGTTTCAGAGATGATTGATAGATCTTTAGTTGAAACAGAAAAAATAAGACCTAAAACAGGTGGAAAAGAGACAATTTTAATAAAATTAATTAGAGACAATCAACAACCGGATATTTAAAGCGATATCTATTACATTATCAATTTGATAAGTTAATATTGAGTAAGCATCAACCGAAGTGACAATCGATAAGAAATTAATTTTTCAGATTCGATTGTAGCATCGATTGATGCTTTGTTTTGATTGTTGGTATAGATTGGTAATCAGGTTTATGTGCCGAGTTATTTTCGGTTGATGAATGATTCTAATTAGTGTTATTTAAAAATACCATAATTAATTCTATACAAATAGAAGAAGCTGCAAGAAGAACATAAAAGTTCTTACAAGCTTCATGCTGGAAAAGGTAAAATGACAAAAGAGCAATTCGAGAAACAACATGCCGGAAATTATAGAACTATTAGGGGATGGAAAATCAATTCTGAATATTGCCAAGTTGGTGAAGAAATCATATCGACAGTTCAGAGGGTAAAAAAGCATCTAGATACTCAAATAGCGTGTTTATTTTAGGAACACCCAATTGAATACATTAAATGAGTCTATATTCCTACATTCTGATACGTTTTACTGTGTGCCTAAAAGGGTATACGCTAAAATGAATACAATAGACATTTAATAGTAGTATCCCATAAAGTGTGTAACTAAATTCTTTTTTTTGAGGGTATTAGAATTCGACACTTTATGGGATACCACTGATTAAATTTTTAATACATTTAGGAAGCCTGTTTAGACTTCCTAAATGTTTGTTCTTGGAAAGCTCTTACCAGATAGAATCTATTTTAAATGTATTGTCTTCTGTAATTATTTTTAAGTTAATACAAACTTGCGTTTTAATAATGTTATTAAGTGCATCTTCAGTTTCAGCTAAATATAAAACTCTATAATTATTTGGTTTAATAGAATCCTTGACAATTGACAATGAGGATATAAGTTCTGTTGTTGTATATAGATCATTAATTATAATATCATGATCTAATCCATGAAATTGTATATTTTCATTCAACTTACTTTGTAATTTCCTTGAGCAATATGTTTGTCGCAGATCTGTTATTTTTTGTATTAATATTATTGGGTCAGTTTCATTTTCCCATGCATAATTATAGTCAATATAAAATTTGTTTAACTTGTTGATAATTTCTTTTTCTCGATTTTGAGAATTAACACAATTTAGTTGTGTAGACATAAATAAGACAACTAAAATTAAATTTCGTATTTTTTTCATATAGTATTTAATATTTATTTAACCCAACGGTATATTTTATAACTAGGCTTATTCTTTCTATAACCAGGTCCAGGCCAAAAGCCATTTTCTTTGAAGTCAGAAACCCATTGACTACCATTATACATATTGATGTGGCCATGTTTACTTCCCCCCGTGTAGTTCTGGATTACTCTTATATCTCCCGAAAGAGGAGTGTAATTTTTTATACTTACTTCTGTAAAACCCCATTTTACTAAATATGATCCATAATCTTTCGCAGACACAGGTCGATTCGAAGTATTTATACCTCCGGCAGTGATGGCAAGTCGTACTGCTTTAGCACACTTTCCACATTTGCCTGCAACATAGTTATTAAAAGCATTGTTATTTATATAGTTAACTGCCTTGTTTACATCATATGTCTTTTGATTACTAGTTGTTGTGTTGTTTGTTACATTTACTTCCCCCCAAATAGAGTGTATATTTCCATTTGAGTCATACTTGGTTGTTGTTCCATTTACTAAACTAATTTCATAATTTCCATTCAGATCTATATTAAAATAAGCTAAATCTTGACCTGAACTCCAAGTATATAAAACAGTAATTTTAGTATTTGCTTCTAACCAACTATTGGAATACCACTCTCCATTTATTTTAGTATGTAAATCCTCAAAACTTGGCCCAACATTTCTAACTATATGATCAAATGGCTGATGAACAAACCAAGATCTTCCACCTCCATTTGATCTGCTTCTCTCAAGTCGGGAATCAAAGAATTTACCTTCCGTATATCCGGTTGGATCAGTATATTTTAAAGGATTACCATAAGCATAAGAATACAGATTCAAATCTTGTGTATAGTTTGGTGCCTGAATAATTGGATCAGCACTTAAAAATGAACCCAAGTTTGCATCATATACTCTACCATTCATGTTGATCAATTCAAAATGATCTAAATGTTCATGACCTGTAAACCCTCTATCGAGAATAAAACTGGATCTTGAATCATTGTTATTCCAATTATTAGGATCTTTTCTATTTCCCCAGGCATCAAAATAGTATCGTTCTGCAACTCCACCTGATTCGTTGGTTAGGGCTAATATCGATCCTAAATAATCCTGATGAACGTAGTACATTTTCTGAGAGTTATCGAAATCTTTAATAAATACCGCTGCCAATCCTGAACTACCACTAATGTAGTTGATTTCCTTAGTCTGACCAAGATCATTTACAATTTTTTCATACAGTCCGTTAGAGTAATATTTTGTTTTCTTCAGTGATCCTCCTTCCAAAGTTTTCATCATCCTACGTCCATATTCTGGACCATAAGTAAATTCCAGTCTGTGATTATTTTCTTGATCAGTAATACTTTCCACTTTTTGAAAATCTGTATAGGTTATTGTTTCATGGAAAGGATCATAAGAGCTTACAGGAGAAGTAATATGAGAAACTGCATTTGGCTTCCCCCCATTGTAATTGTAGGTCCCAACATCAGGTTTGGTTTTAATATTTCCACTTGCTTCGAAAGTCATACTTCCACTTCTGTAGCTAGTTAATCTGTTTAAAGCATCATAAGAAAAACTTTGAGTTTGGTTACTTAACTTGACATTTTTACGATTGCTTAAGTTTCCATTGTTAGCAAATGTATAATCCCACTCATAAACACTACCTGATTTCATTTTTTGTGGCCTTAAATTAGCATCATAGGTGTAATTACTAATTAAACCATTTCCATACTTAAATTGCTCAATGGCGCCATGATTGGTTGCATCTTGAAGCAGCCAAATACTAGCATTGTTATCACTTCTTTTTAATTCGGTTAAAATACCATTGGAATCATAGATCCGATTGACTGCAAAGTTTCCAGGATAAGTAACTTTTGAAATCAAACTATTTGAATTGTAATCATACTGGGTTAAAAAAGTCTGTCCATTAACTGTTTCTGATAGATCTGTTAAACGCTTCAAGTTATCGTATGTATAAATCACATCAACATCGCTACCATAAACAGAGTTTAATAAGCCATTATTGGCATAATTCCATTGGGTTTCTGTTATACCACCAACTAACTTTTTAAACAAGCGTCCTAAGTTATCGTATTGCATGCTATAGCTCACTCCTCTAGCATCAACTTCAGTTAACATTTCACCAAACGCATTGTAAGTAGAACTTGTTGTTCCGGTATTAGGAGAATATATACTTGTTCTATTTCCTTGCTCATCATAAGTAAATGTCATTGCATTGGAGCCAAAAGTATGAGTTTTTGGCAAACCATTACTAAAAAAGGTTTTGGTGATTGTTCCACCAGCATCTTTGGCCTGTTTGTCTAAACCAGATGCATCAAGTGTAACCTCGCTCCAACCTGATGGAGTAGTAACTTTTGTAGTACTACCTGTATACTCATATGTGGTTGTTCCTAAACTATTAGGCATGTTAATAGTTGTCACTCGACCATATGCATCGTAAGTGTATTGAGAATAAGAACCTACTGAAGTAGCATAAGGAAGGTATTCTCGATACAATCTCCCATTAGCATCATAGGTATAATTCTTTTTCATTACTGCCTGATTGAAACCTGGACTTTCTTCTCGTAGCAGTTGTCCTAATCTATTGTAATATTTTTTGATATAGCCTTTACCTGGCTGTAGTCTCTCTGTGTAAAACAAACTGCCTGATGGACCACTACTTGTAAAGAGCATATTTGAAGTAACAGTGCTTCCATTTGGAAGTGTACTTGAAGAGTGATTTCCAAAGTCATCGTAATAATGTGAAGTAATCAGATTATCCTGATCTTTCACAGTTTTCACACGTCCCATTTTATCGTAGGTGTAATCTTCCCAAATGTAGTCTGATGCTTTTTGTTTTGTAATGAATTTTCCATCAGAATCATAAACATAGGTTGTTACCCTTGGTGTTGCAACATCAGCAGCCTTTCTGCTAACACTTAACAGTCCCCCCTTTGCATGATATGTATATGTTTCTTTTACATTTTTAGATGTACCTGAGAAAAGTGTTTTGCTATCCATTTGAAATGGTAAACTGCTGTTATAGGAGAAAGAGGTTGTAACATTATAATTACTTGCATCATCTTTATGTTTTTGACTAACAAGGGTAGAAGTGACCCTGTTGGGTAACCAATAGGTTCCAGTTAATGCGCTATAAGATATAGTTGTGGTTTTGTCGAAATCAGACCCTAAAGATTCAGTTATGATTTCGGGTTGATTGTTATTTTCATTATAATCGATATAGGTTACAGTATTCACAAATCCTGTTAGATGGTCAGTTACTGTAGTGCTACTCACTCTATTTTGATAATATCGTGTGCCATTAAGTCCTGCAACAGTATGTTCAAGATATGACCAAGCGCTAGTTGATATCGAACTTCCAGTTCCAGTTTTGACAATTGCGGTTTTAGGTTTAAGTATATACCTGGCACCTATGGGTTCGAATGAAGTTTCTGACTTCATATTTTGGGGTTGTTGGTGCTCACTGAACTTCATAAAACCTACAAGCCCATATTCCATATGTCTAACTGCATCGGTATAATCATAGTCAACAGAAGAATAATATGCCCCATCCGTTAATGTACTTACTTTTTTAACCACATATATAGGCGCTTTAAATTTTACCAGTGGGAAGCTATAACTTGTGCTACTTGTATTATAAACGCCTGAATCATACATATTGGCGTAATCTATCTGGGTATTTACATTCATCCCATTGGTAATCAGAGTAACCAATCTGTTTCTTTTGTTAGGATTAAAGGTAATAACTTCATAAGGCGTACTAACATCATTGGGCTTCTTTACAATTTGTAAGTCTTCAGCCTAATTTGGACAAGTTGGTATAAAATTTAAGAGATAGATTTCTTAACTTTTTGTAACCAATTAATGTCTATAAAATGAGAACAAAGAAACAAAGTACCGAGGCTAAGGTAAAAGAAATTAGACGGCACACTCGA
>NZ_RZNH01000063.1:2500-5000 GCF_013141825.1 Marinifilum caeruleilacunae | reverse complement strand
TTTAATATACGCTATTGGAGCTGGAATTACCGCGGCTGCTGGCACCAGACTTGCCCTCCAATTGTTCCTCGTTAAGGTATTTACATTGTACTCATTCCAATTACAAGACCCGAATGGGCCCTGTATCGTTATTTATTGTCACTACCTCCCTGAATTAGGATTGGGTAATTTGCGCGCCTGCTGCCTTCCTTGGATGTGGTAGCCGTTTCTCAGGCTCCCTCTCCGGAATCGAACCCTTATTCCCCGTTACCCGTTGAAACCATGGTAGGCCACTATCCTACCATCGAAAGTTGATAGGGCAGAAATTTGAATGAACCATCGCCAGCACAAGGCCATGCGATTCGAAAAGTTATTATGAATCATCAAAGAGTCCGAAGACATTGATTTTTTATCTAATAAATACATCTCTTCCAAAGGGTCGAGATTTTAAGCATGTATTAGCTCTAGAATTACCACAGTTATACCATGTAGTAAAGGAACTATCAAATAAACGATAACTGATTTAATGAGCCATTCGCAGTTTCACTGTATAAATTGCTTATACTTAGACATGCATGGCTTAATCTTTGAGACAAGCATATGACTACTGGCAGGATCAACCAGATAACTATCTTAAAAGAAGAAGCAACAAGCAGTAAAAAAGAAAGAAACCGAAATCTCTTTTTTTTTTTCCCACCTATTCCCTCTTGCTAGAAGATACTTATTGAGTTTGGAAACAGCTGAAATTCCAGAAAAATTGCTTTTTCAGGTCTCTCTGCTGCCGGAAATGCTCTCTGTTCAAAAAGCTTTTACACTCTTGACCAGCGCACTCCGTCACCATACCATAGCACTCTTTGAGTTTCCTCTAATCAGGTTCCACCAAACAGATACCCCGGTGTTTCACGGAATGGTACGTTTGATATCGCTGATTTGAGAGGAGGTTACACTTGAAGAATCACAGTCTTGCGACCGGCTATTCAACAAGGCATTCCCCCAAGTTTGAATTCTTTGAAATAGATTGCTATTAGCTAGTAATCCACCAAATCCTTCGCTGCTCACCAATGGAATCGCAAGATGCCCACGATGAGACTGTTCAGGTTAAACGCAAAAGAAACACACTCTGGGAATTTCTTCCCAAATTGTATCTCTCAATACGCATCAACCCATGTCAATTAAACACGCTGTATAGAGACTAGGCAGATCTGACGATCACCTAGCGACTCTCTCCACCGTTTGACGAGGCCATTTACAAAAACATAACGAACGACAAGCCTACTCGAATTCGTTTCCAAACTCTTTTCGAACTTGTCTTCAACTGCTTTCGCATGAAGTACCTCCCAACTACTTTTCCTCACACTTGTACTCCATGACTAAACCCCCCCTCCCATTACAAACTAAAATCTTACTTTTATTTTCTTTTGCCCTCTCTGTCGCTCTGCCTTAACTACGTATTTCTCGCCGAGAAAAACTTCAATTTAAGCTATTCTCCAAAAATCTTAGCGTATATTTTTTTTCCAAAGTGACAGGTGCCCCGGGTAACCCAGTTCCTCACTATTTTTTACTGCGGAAGCGGAAGCGGAAAATACGGAAACGCGCGGGAACATACAAAACATACAAAATATACCTTTCTCACACAAGAAATATATGCTACTTGCAAAATATCATACCAAAAAACTTTTCACAACCGAAACCAAAACCAACGGATATCATACATTACACTACCACCATTCAAACTTTACTACTATCCTCCCTTCAGTTTCCCTTTTTCTGCCTTTTTCGGTGACGGAAATACGCTTCAGAGACCCTAAAGGGAAATCCATGCCATAACAGGAAAGTAACATCCCAATGCGGACTATACCACCCCACCACACTCCTACCAATAACGGTAACTATTCTATGTTTTCTTACTCCTATGTCTATTCATCTTTCATCTGACTACCTAATACTATGCAAAAATGTAAAATCATCACACAAAACATAAACAATCAAAATCAGCCATTTCCGCACCTTTTCCTCTGTCCACTTTCAACCGTCCCTCCAAATGTAAAATGGCCTATCGGAATACATTTTCTACATCCTAACTACTATAAAACAACCTTTAGACTTACGTTTGCTACTCTCATGGTCTCAATACTGCCGCCGACATTCTGTCCCACATACTAAATCTCTTCCCGTCATTATCGCCCGCATCCGGTGCCGTAAATGCAAAACAAATACCATCTATGTCTTCCACACCATCATTTTACTATGCCTGCCACCATCCATTTGTCTTTTGCACCATATCTTCATAACCTGTCACCTTGAAACTACCTCTGCATGCCACCTACCGACCAACTTTCATGTTCTGTTTCGACCTACCTCTTGTAAATGACAAATCACCTTTTTCATCGTATGCACCTTATTCTCCACATCACAATGCACTATTGCTTTTGCTTTTTCACCTGTCATATCCTATTGCTATTAGATGAAATATAATAAAAATTGTCCTCCACCCATAACACCTCTCACTCCCACCTACTGA
>NZ_RZNH01000062.1 GCF_013141825.1 Marinifilum caeruleilacunae | reverse complement strand
GAGTGTGCCGTCTAATTTCTTTTACCTTAGCCTCGGTACTTTGTTTCTTTGTTCTCATTTTATAGACATTAATTGGTTACAAAAAGTTAAGAAATCTATCTCTTAAATTTTATACCAACTTGTCCAAATTAGGCTGAAGACTTACAGTTGCCTACCTGGAATGTTTCGGGAGCCTGGAATGCCCACGAAGAAGACTTTTTCGAGTCTTTGAGGCCTGCAGTTTCCCACCTGAAGCTGAGTGCCTCGTACAGCTTAACAGCCGATAGGGGACCTCACTATGTTACCAACTCGCGGGTTGATATCAGGAGCTGGAACCCATGGAGGCCTTCCACCAGTTTAAAGGAGAGCGCCCTTTATATCGAATCGCTGGAAAACAGCGAATTGACCTACGAGAAAAAGCACGAGCTGAACATTGGTGCCGAAATTGGCTTCCTCGATAACCGAATCAATACCACCATTGACTGGTACAAGCGCGACAATTACGACCTGATTGGTATAGTAAATACCCAGGGTGTTGGAGGAGAAGTGAGCAAGTTTGGGAATGTGGCCACCATGAGATCGCATGGTTTGGAACTTTCCATCTCGTCTACCAATATTAAAACCGACGATTTTACATGGAAAACCAATTTTGTCTACTCCAAAATTAAGAACAAGATTACCCGCCTGGATACCAAAGCCAGTGTAATCGATATGGTAACAGGAAGCGGATTTGCCCGCGAGGGATATGCCGTTCGATCGCTTTTCTCCATTCCCTTTAAAGGCCTGAACAGCGAAGGATTGCCTACCTTCCTTAACCAGGATGGAGAGGAAACCATTGGCGATATCTACTTCCAGGAAAGAGAGAATATCGATTTTCTTGAATACTCGGGTTCTGCCGATCCTACCGACATTGGAAGTTTGGGCAATACATTTACCTACAAAGGTTTAAAGCTGAATGTATTCCTTACTTACTCTTTTGGAAATGTGGTGCGTCTCGACCCGGTATTCAGCAGTTCGTACTCCGATTTGGCAGCCTTGCCTCGCGAGTTTAAAAACCGTTGGGCCGTTCCGGGCGACGAAAAAGTGACCAATGTACCTGTGCTTCCTACCAAACGACAGGCATCCAATTTGGGCTATGGAATGGGGATTGCTTATAATGCCTACAATTATTCTACAGAACGAATTGCCAAAGGCGACTTTGTCCGCATGAAGGAAATTTCACTGAGCTATGATTTTCCGAATACACTGGCAAGAAAACTGGGTGTAAACAAACTATCGGCACGCATACAGGCTACCAATTTGTTCCTGCTGTATTCCGATGATAAGCTGAACGGACAAGACCCTGAATTCTTTAACTCGGGTGGGGTAGCAGCTCCTGTACCTAAGCAGTTTACATTCACATTAAAATTAGGATTATAACCGCTAAAAATTAGGAAAATGAATAAATTAAAATTGATATATGTACTCATCCCTGCATTGTTTTTACTGGCATGCGATGATTTTCTGGACGAAACACCCGACAACAGGACAGAGCTGGATAGCAAAATTAAAATCCGAAAGCTCCTGACCTCTGCTTATCCCTCCAATACTTACACTTTGCTTGCGGAGTTAAGCTCCGATAATATTGTGGATTTGGGAGAGGATAACCCATATACAGTACGAATGATTGAGCAGGTTGCCTATTGGCAGAACGATACCGAATCGGATATCGATGGGGTGAAGGAATTGTGGCAAAGTGCATACAATGCCATTGCACATGCCAACCAGGCCTTAGATGCCATTAGCAAGGTGACCGATGAAGATGTATCGGCAGAAAAGGGCGAGGCTTTAATCACAAGGGCCTACAACCATTTTGTGCTGGTGAATGTGTTTTGCAAACATTACAACCAAACAAGCAGCAGTACCGACTTGGGCATTCCTTATATAGAAGCGCCCGAAACTGCTCTAAGTCCTGTGTACCAAAGAGGAAACGTGGCAGAGGTGTACAAAAAAATAAATGCCGATATCGAAGCGGCCCTGCCCCTGATCAAGGATGACATTTATGAGGTTAAGCCATACCATTTTAACAAAAAAGCGGCCTATGCCTTTGCAGCACGTTTTAACCTCTATTACGAAAAGTGGTCAAAAGCAAAGGAGTACGCCAATGTGGTATTGGGCAACAATCCGGCATCGGTACTAAGAGACTGGGTAGCACTTGGTAAGATTCCACGTAATTCTGATGCCGTATCTCAGGCCTACATAAAAAACGATGCTAACCTGCTTTCCATTACGGCATACACATCGGCTGGACTGTTATTTGGCGCAGGGTATTATTACGGATCAAGGTTTAATCATACTCGATTTTTATCGGAAAAAGAAACTTTGTATGCCGAAATGCCCTGGGGAAATCTTAACATTTGGAGCTATAACTATATGGCATTCTCTTATAAGGCAAGTAATATGGATAAAACCCTGGTAATTAAAGTTCCATATCTATTTGAGGTGACCGATCCGGTTTCTAATATTGGATATTGGCGTTCGGTAATTAATCCCTTTACAACAGACGAGTGTTTGCTGGTACGAGCCGAGGCAGAAATTATGCTGAACGAAAAGGCGGCTGCCATGGATGACCTGAATACATGGACACAGGCCTATTTCAAACAAACATCTGTGAGCCAGGTAACAACAATTGCCGATATCGCTAAGTTTTACGATACGGCAAACATGCCTTATTCTACAAATAATGCGCCTAACCAAAAGAAGAAACTGAATCCGAAATTCAGCATTAGCGCTGGAGAGCAGGAAAGTATGATTCATTACCTGCTGCAATGCAGAAGGATACTTACCCTGCACGAAGGCTTACGCTGGTTCGATATCAAACGTTATGGCATCGAAGTGCCGCGATATCAAGATCAAGGAAATGGTTATTTAAAGGTAATCGATGTGTTGGCTGTGGATGACAATCGAAGGGCCATTCAGTTGCCCCAGGATGTAATTTCAGCCGGCATGGAAGCCAACCCACGCTAAATTGAATTCTCATTTAAAAAGTACAGAAACATGAAAAAGATAATATACCACTTGCTGCTTGTTGCCATACTATTTGTGCCAGCATCCTGTAGCGAAGATGATCAGCCTAACCCCGATGTAAGTGTGGTGAGCATAGAGGAAGGCGAAATGAGTGAGTTCGACAAATACCTGGAACACATTTTTGTAGAGCCTTACAACTTAAGGTTGGTATACAAATGGGTAGACATAGAGTCGGATATGGGTTACCAGTTGGTGCCTGCCTCGTACAAGAACTCTGTAAAAATGGCCAATTTGATTAAATATGTTTGCCTGGATGCATATGCCGAGGTTTCACCCGATGATTTTTTGAAGAAATATTTTCCAAAAATGATCACCCTGATTGGCTCGGGGGCATACCGAAACAATGGAACAATGCTATTGGGTACTGCCGAAAGCGGTTTGAAAATTGCTCTTTATAAAGTAAATGATCTCAATTTAGGAAACATCAATACTTTGTATGCCTACTATTTTCGAACCATTTTTCACGAATTTTCTCATATTCTGCATCAAACCATCGATTATACCACCGATTTCGACCGCATTTCGGGTACCAACTATGTAGGCGAAGGATGGAATAGTGCATGGGGCAGAAACCAATGTTACCAGGCCGGTTTTATCAGCAATTATTCGAGCAAGGAACCCAATGAAGATTTTGTGGAGCTGATTGCCCATTACATTACCAATACGCCTGCGAGCTGGGAGGCAAAACTGGTACTGGCCGAAGCCGATGGAGCTGAAGGAAGGCAAAAGCTGAATCAGAAAATGGAAATCATCAGAACTTACATGAAAGAGTTCTGGGACATCGATATTGATGCCTTGAGAGATGCCATACAAAGTAGGGTAAACAATTTGCAACAGGTTGATTTGGATAATATAACAATTGAATAAGATGAAGAATAGATACAGATATAGCTTGCTGTTAGCTTTCCTGTTGAGCATGGTGTTTGCCGCCTGCGACAACGATACGGAATTGCTATTTGAAGAGACAGCTACGGAACGAAAAAAAGCGGCAATTAGTGAGTACGACAACGCTCTGAAATCATCTGCAAACGGATGGGCATTTGAATATTTTCCCGACAAAAATCAATCTTTCGGAGGATATAATTTTGTGCTCAAATTCGACGATCATGACAAGCTGATGGTGTGGTACGAGGGAATTCAATTGCTTTCCACCTCGGTAAGTTCTACCTACGACATTATCTCTTATGGTGGTCCGGTACTAAGTTTTGATACCTTCAACAATATTTTGCACCAGTTTGCAAACCCTTCGAGGTATGAGTACAATGCTAAAGGAGGAGATTTTGAGTTTTTACTGATGTCGCACAATGCCGATACCATTCATCTAAAAGGAACAAAAACCGGCAACCTGATGCGTCTGATTAAACTGAATGAACGCCCGGCAGAATATCTGCAAAAAGTAAGGGATGTTCAGGAATACCTTAAAAAAGCCACCTTTGGAACAAGCATTAACAATATCCCGGTAGAAGTGCTTTTGTCTGGCAGACACCTCATGTTTAACTATGAGGAAGAGGGGGAGGAAAAATCAGAAATATTGCCTTTTATCTATACTCCTGGCGGTATTCGTCTTTACGAATCCACCGAGATTTTGGGTAAGGAATTTCAGGAATTTACCCTTCAAAAGAGCGAGGAAAAATTGGTGTCTGATCAGCTTGCATTGAGTGTGGTTTTTCCTCCCATTGACTTAAGCGAATGGTGGTGGATTTATGATATTAACAAAGAAACAGAAAACTGTGCTGCAATAAAAGCTGTTTACGACGAGGTTTATAATGCAAATGCTTTGAGATGGGGGGAAAAACTGTATCCAAAGGTATGCTTTGGTAAAAGTCTTCGAGATGGATCAACAGAAATTGGATTAAGCTTTGTTTCAACGACGACTTCATCCTACTATGTTGCACATTATAATGTATTATTTACAGGTGTTTATGGTCATGATGATTATATAAATATGCATTTGGCAGGGAATGGTTTTAACTGGTCGTGGTACACACATTTAGAACCGTTTGTAAATTTTATTACTGAGAATGCACCCTACAAAATAGAGATTGATGATGACAAAAACCCAAGTAAGATCAAATTTACCAGTGTAGATAAGCCTGAGATTTGGTTTCACTTAGACAAACTTGCTTTCTAAGCTTTGCTCATTGGCAAAAAAGATAAAATTTGAGTTAGCGAGGGCTGGGCATTTGCCTGGCCCTTTTTTGTTTTTTTGCTTAGCAGGTAAGCTTTTTAGGATAGGCTTAGTGTGTTCAGCCTCAGGCTGCAAGCTTTAAGTATCAAGTATGGGCTACCTGCAATTGTTCATTGATAATTACTCATTAATTGTACTGTCCTCAAAAGTCGCTGTCCGGCATTCTGACAATTGTGATTTTATTCGAAGAAAGGCTTTAGTAAGACAGGGAAGCTGCAAGCTTGCTTAAAGATCACCCTGCCGCACTTAAGCATTTCAAGAATCAAATTGCAATTTTCAGTTCGCCTTGGGTTTTTTGCTCACTTTTTGGGCTTAAGCCAAAAAGTGAGAGCCCCTCCGGCTGGAGGAGAAGAAAATGCAATAACAATTCAGACATAAGTCTCAGGCTACCAGAAATAATCAATGTATTTATTGCATTCGCAAAGCACGATTTACAAACTCGGGCTAGCAGCCGGCACAAATATTGACTATCATGGGACACAAGCTTCTACTAACTGCTATTATTCATTACTAATTACTCATTGTTCATTGATATTTGGGCTTAAGCCAAAAAGTGAGAGCCCCTCCGGCTGGAGGAGAAGAAAATGCAATAACAATTCAGACATAAGTCTCAGGCTACCAGAAATAATCAATGTATTTATTGCATTCGCAAAGCACGAGTTACAAACTCGCGCTAGTGGGTGTCAATAACGTCAAAAATCTTTATCCACTTTTGATTGTTTAAGTGTCCTGTGAAAGTATTATCTAAAATTAAATTCATAGTGGTTTTCAATCTTGATAATCGCTTTTCCTGCTTTCTCTGATTATTTATATTTGCTTTATCAGTCTGTGTCATCTGTAATCCAGTTTAAATTTAATGCACCACATTTAGGACAAATCAAATTCTCTCGGTCAAGCTTATCAAAGTTGCACCGATTACATTTACCATAAGTCTCATTTATATGCTTAGTAATGTATTTAGATTCATGATGACTTAATTTGTAATCATCCATCAGACATTTAACTGTTTTAATTGGTGATTCTTGTTTCATTTTAATCAATCGGTTCTTATCTGACTGAGTAAACTCTGGAATATCAATCCCTTCTTTTGGCATGCAATTTTTGCAATGTACTTTCATGTCTGCTTAAAATGGCTACAACGGTTTTGCTAAAATTTGAGGGCGATTTTCAACCACCACCTTCTCAAGCACCGTTTTCGTTTATTGTTTTTGTTACATTATCTTGTTAGGCATTACCGCCCTTTAATTTTAACTTTTGTTAAGTACTGGTGTTTAACCGAATTAAGTTCTTGATTGTACTTTTTTCAATCATCTTATTATCAATTCGCCTTAAATGGATAATAAAAAAAGAGTCTTTAGTATTGAAGAAAGCTATAGCTGTCGGAATACAAATGTTGTTATAATGAATTTTGTAATGCATGATATCTTCATTATCACAAATCATCATAGAGTTTAATTTTAGATTTAATAATGTAAAATCATCCTGTCGTTCAATATCCATAATATCACTTTCTTTAGAAAAAGAGATCTTTAATGCTGTGCTTTGAATTGACATTGATTTTATCTCAAATGTTAAGCTTGGTTCTCCCCAGGATCCTGATGCAAACGAACTGAAGTCTTTAATTTCTGAAGATTCTATATATTTTATAGAGTCCAAACTAACCTCTTTATATTCTTTTATCTCGTTAATGTACATCAAGTACTCATCATTTATGTCATAGATATATAAGAATTTATCATCCTCTCTGCCAATGGAATAAAGTAAATCTGCTTTTTGCTGGACACTATCCTTAAAAATCCAATCATACCTTTCTTTAAGCTTATCTGACATCAATAGATTCATGTCATACGGTGTTGAAGTAATATTAGACACCAAAGGAACTATAACAAATGGTCCAAGTAGTATTAGGGTAATTATAGCTATTGTAATAATTATTTTTCTTGTCATTTTAAAAAGATTCTACTTTGCTTCACTTGTGCCTAACAGTTTTGCTAAAATTTGAGTGCCCGATAGCTATTGGGGGGAGCGTTACGGCCCTTTAATTTTAACTTTTGTTGTGCTTAGTAATTATTTGTTCTCAATCATTGCCTCAAGTTCTTCTTGGTCAATATTTGCTTGGTTTTCAAACTTTTTAACTTCATTAATCCATATTTCCTCGAAGTCAGGTTGAGCGATACTTTTTGTAATTGGTCTTACCGAAGGTCTTTCATCGTAAGCGTCAATTAAAATCTTATTAATATCATCGATACTCAGTTTCGCTTTTGAAGGATGGTTTTGCCTAATTTCCAAGCTTTTAATGATTTTCTCACGTCTCGAAATATCTTTCGGATAACACTCCTCTCTCAATGCGTTTAAAACCAAAATATCTGGTTCTTCATTCTCAATCATATATGCTTTTAACCTTCTGTGTCCGTCAATTATTATAAAAGCATCTAAACTATTTATGTACCAAGTTAAAATCGGAGGACAGCAGTTTTCTTTCACTTTTTTTCTCCACCATTTTACTCTTCCTTCGTCCTCGAATGGTGTTTCTTTCAATGATATTAAATTTCCATTGCCACTTATTCCCCAATCAAGATATGTTAACTGTGAATTTGAAAATACTTTGTCCGTTTCATTAACAATCCACTTTTCAAATAAATCGGGCTTTTGTCTTTGCCATTTTAACAATGCAAGCGATATCTTCCATTTTCCGTCATAAAGGATTGAATTGTCACTCTTTGAGAGAGAGTCAATAAAGAATCTTGACCAATAAGCAACTTTATCTGTTTGATTTGAACTTTTATATTTTTCAATTTGGTCAGACGTAATGGGCGGAATAATCATATCATTTTTATCCCAATCAATGTTATTTCTTAATATCCAAGCTCCATAATAATCAAATTCGATGCACCCCCAAAAAATTGTCAGGTCATCCTTTATCAACTTGAATCGCTGATTTCCTCCTGAATGTATTTGAAATTTTCCATCAGGTTGATTGTCAACCTCAATTATCAAATGAGACCAATTTCCATTATCATCTTGTATGTCTTTCCAGTGTCGTTTCATTTTATTAAGTACAACGTTCCAGTATAATAAACGTGAGTGATTTCAAAGCTCTTTCCTTTCAATTTGTACAGAACCAAATTAGGGTTTTGTTACAAAATAAAAGTTTTATAACAAGCTGTCAAATCGCAGATTTGACGGAGCTGACTAAATGCGAAAAAGCTTCCGTAAAACACTAAGCCACTTATGTTTTTTATATATTGTTGTAAGGCGTTTTTCTTGTTCTTTCAAAATTTTCAAGTTGCTTTCAAATGCTTTAAAACCTGTCTTATCATCTCTTCCAACTTCAGTCCAGACCGTCGACTTTCTCTCGTTTTCAGTTCTTAGATCTTCATATTCATAATGACCTATTTCGTCTGTTTCTCCTGTAAGAACAATCTTTCCTTTTTCAATCCAGTTAATAGCTCTTTTAATGTCAAAGTCTAACTGAGGATAAAAGCTGTCAATCAATTCTTTCTTTTCTATTTCATTCATTTGCTCCCAGGAATCCGCTTTATAGTTTGCAGATGGAGGAACTTCAACCATCAAGCCATAGCCCAGTCCAAGATCATTTAAAAAAACGTATCCTCTGCAATATAAATCATAAAATTCACGCAAAATATCTGGAAGGTTTTCATCTCTTTTTAAAGCAATCCTGAACTTATTCAGCATTTTCCATTTCTCGTATTCCCCTAAGTCAATGTATTTTTCAGACAGCAAATTAACTAATTCGTATTTCGCTCCATTCTTTTTATAATTGAAAGAAACTAACTCTAAATAGTAATCCTCAGATAAAACTGATTCAATTTCTTTGTCATTATATATCCAGTTTTCAAATTCCTCAATTGGAATTTCACCGATAATCGTAAGGTAGAATTTCAGCTCAATATGTTTTGGTATTTCTGTCATTTTTTTAAATGCACTACAACGGTTTGGCTATGCGTATTGTTCCATATGGCATAGCGTATAGGTGTTGTGGTGGCGTTGTTTTTTATTTTTTTCTTTTTTCAAATTCTTCAGTAATCAGTTTTTCCAAGGCGTCATGCTTTATTTTCAACGAGTTTGAAATTATTGATAAGGGTGAGCCGTACATTTTATAATTTGCTTTCATTGCTCTTTTTGAAATCCCATTTTTTGCTTTTTCTATATATTTGTCAGGTTTGTTGGTCTCAAGCATTAAAATTTTCGTTGAAGCAACTTGAACTGTTCCTATCCCTGTTATGTCAGCCCATTCTATAAGTCCTATACTTGTTGCATTAGAATTGTCTGTAATTCCCTCTTGGTCAATTGTTAATCCAGCTTTTTTATCAAATAGTTTTTTTGCTACAAACACAAGACAAAGTCCGAAAAATGCAACTGCTGCGATTCCCAGAATTCTTATTGTTTCGGCATTTCGGAATATAGAGCTTTTAAATTCTTCTGGATTTATAATGAATAGTGTTCCAAGAACGACAAAAATGGTCGCACCGATTAATAGTAGAAGAATTTTAGTCCTGCTTAATTGTATTTCAATTTTATCTGTCATTTGTCTGTTTTAAATGCACCACAACGGTCTGGTTAAAATTTGAGGGCTCCCGATAGCTATCCCTTAGGTTTGCATAGTCATGGTTAGTCCTTCTGATTTTGTAGTTTAGTGGTGATTAACCAGTCAGCAGAAGTAAACTAACGATAGTTTAAGGTTTGTAACCTATGTCCCGAATTAGACTTCTGCCGACATGA
>NZ_RZNH01000061.1 GCF_013141825.1 Marinifilum caeruleilacunae | reverse complement strand
TCATGATCATGGCTAATTCTCTAAAATAAGTATCCAAAAAAAGGATGCATAAGCCAATAGCTTGTTGTAGTCATGAAGCTATTGTAAGATCAAAAAGTATCTCTTAATTTTAGGTATCGATTTGTCCAATTGGTTTTGACGTCATACACTTCATATCCCACTTGTACACTTTTAAAACCTGCGAGTGAAAGCTTTTTAATTAGTTCTTTGTTGAAGTTTAAATGTAAGATATCTGCATGAAAGTCAAAATCAACTTCCAAATGCGAGGAAAGATCGATAAGTCTGTCAAGGAACTTTTCAAATAGAATAAGGTTCCTGCCAACAATGTCATTGTCGACGAAAAAGTATCGGACTATTTTATGTGTTTGATAGTTCGCTTTAATTTGATCAATTACTTTTTCAAAATTCTGTGTGCGGTATGAGTTACCCCAACTCAATGCGCAAAAATTGCATTTATTCCACCTACAGCCTCTTGAAATTTCTATTGGTAACTGTATTTCCTTTTTGTCTATGTTTATTGCTTGCTGAAAATAGCTGCCATAATCGATTTGGGGATAATCCTTAAGATCAATAAATCCTGTTTTGTCAATTGCTTCTGTCGTTTTTTGTGCTTCCTCCGGGTTTGATCTGAAAATTAATCGTGGAATATCTGAAAAGTCGTTCTTGTTATTTTTAATTGATTCAATTAACATGTTTAAAGGAACTTCACCTTCTCCCCATATTGCAAAATCAAATACATCGTATTTTTTGAATAAAATACTTGCGGCATTTTTTTCTTCAAGTCCTCCTAAAACACAGATTGCACTGGGGATTCTTTTTTTTACTTCTTTCGTTACAACTATTCCAGGAATCCATGAATCAAATTTTGCGCTAATTCCAAATATTAATTGTCTGTTAGTGGGTAGTTTTTCTATTTCAGCTTCAATGGTGTCGTATATGCGTGATATTTGATTTGATAGTTTTTCTCGATAGTAATTTTCTCCTAATGTCTTAAAGCTTGGGTTACACTCTTGCATTTTTAGGAGAATACGGTTTACAACCTCCGTATTTTCTTGCCCTGTTAAAATGGCAAGAAAAGGTAAGATCCTGTAGAAGTCAGAATCTGATTGAAACAAATTATCCTCATGGTTTTCTTTTTCTTGAAACAAGTGATTCCAATAGATTACTTCACTTTCTATATTTGCCTTTTCTCGAATATAACTACTAAGTATTTGGCATCCGATTGAGGGCATATAAAGACTTGTAGGAGGGAAGCAGTTTAAAAATACTTTTAAGTCCATAGTGTTTGTTATTAAGGGTAACTTAAAATACTATCCTGTTGCAGAATGTGTTGAAAGCTCTGCAAAGCAGAGCTTTCATTGTTGGGCAACTCGTTACTTCATAACGACTTTGATTTTTGTGCCGTCTTCCATACGCAAGCGAGCTCTTTTTTTACCTCCTCTAATTTGCATCTCTTCATCCCTTGATAAGAGGTTCGACTCGTTAAGCATTATTTTTTTTCGTTTCATATCAAAAAAATTAAATGAATTAAGAAAATATGAGCACTACTTGGGCGGATCTCATCGCCATTTGAGTTAAGCGGGCATATCATCAAAATACTTCCAGAATTTTCGCGATACTTTGTGTATGCTCCCACCTTTGAGGGTGATGCGTCTACCGGAATGTTTTCGAACAACAAACATTGCGTTGATCAAGGCAAAGTCATTGATCTGAACAAACCCGTTCGACTTAACTTCTTTGTAAATGCTGAGCAGTGAGCGTTCCAACTTTAGAACTTGCGAATCAACATTAAAAACAAAACAGCTTTGGGTATTCCCAATAATAAAGATGATGTTGTTGTAGTTGATTTGCATTTTCCCAGCTTTTGTGCATTTACAAATTGGTGTTTGGTTTCAAGGCACCTGCAAGCTCACCTCCTGCAGGTGCTAGGCTTGTAAGCCGCTTTTGTGGTGTTGGTTTGTTGCGTTGAAATTCATACTGTCTGTATTAAGATTTTCAAATTGTTTCGGTTTTTAAAGTGTTCACATGAAAGGGATTTATTGGTTTATCTTTCACAGGCCACACAAGCCTTGTTTAAAAACAGTTTCCAGCTGTGGTTTTAAAATTATCGGGAAATTGAAGACGAGTAAAGCCGATTTTCGTGTAGACTCGAAAATGGCGGGAAACTTTGAAAGTGTCCCTGATAATCAATTAAGTGTATTTTATCAATCCGGAATATTTTCGTGTAGATTCGAAAAATGGAGTGAAAAGTGCTTGTTTTTTCGCTCAGTGTGTATGCTAAAACGTCAGATTTTTGGAAAAGTGGGGTGGAAAGGAGAAAATTTTACCTGGTTGGGAGAGTGGAAAAAATGAGAATAATTTCGATGGGATATGGATGAATTGAGTGATATGCGATAGTTTTAAATGATTGGGAAATGTGTTGGTTATCAATTAATCATTTTTGTTAACTTTGAATTTATCCTCATTTCTTACAAAGAAACTAAATACACAAAATCTAAACATATGCAAAGTCTGTTTCCAAATGAAAATGTAATCGTTGAGTTCAATTTGTCTATTACGGAGACACTAAATGGGAATAAAGTTTCATATTTCATTGGTGTTGAGAGTGGTATGATTGAAAAATACAATGGATCTGATTTTAGTGGATATATATTTAAATCTACCAATGGCAAGGTTTATTTTCTCTCTATTCAAAAAACAAATTACCCCGAAAATTATGATGCTGCTTTTTACATTGATATTAGTGGGATGGAGGATAAAAGTCTGAATTCGCTGGCGAAATGTGCAAAGGAAATTTTGTACGTCAATGTGCCGGATTCGTCCGAAATTAAAAGTTCATGGGTGGATTCATTTAGGTATAGGAAAGAGTTAAAGGGTAAGAACGGGGAGGTGGTAAGATATGGTCTGAGACCACCGCAGATTGGAGCGTTGCATTCCATACAGGCACATTGGAGTACATCTAATAAAACAGCATTGATAGTAATGCCTACAGGTACTGGCAAAACAGAAACAATGCTTTGTCTTACTTTAGCGGAGCAATGCTCAGGCTTACTCGTGATAGTACCATCTGACTCGCTTCGTACTCAGATTTCAGAAAAATTCAAAACCTTAGGTGTTCTCAAAGATCCTAAATTCCAGATTGCATCTTATAAGAGTTTAAATCCAAAAGTGTGTACTCTTAATACTGGCCTAAAATCTCTCGATGATTTAAATGAAATACTCTGTAGTAATGTAATTGTATCAACTCCGCAGTTAATTAAAAAAATACTAGATGGAGATGAAAAGATACGAGAAGCATTTCTGGATTGGTGCAATTATTTAGTGGTTGACGAGGCTCATCATAGTCAGGCAACAACCTGGAAATATATTAAGGAGAACTTGGAAGCAGCTGGGAAAAAGGTTCTTTTATTTACTGCAACACCATTTCGAAATGATAAGAAACGTATAGTTGGTGATATAATATATAATTACCCGTTATCGCTGGCACAAAAAGATAATTATTATAAAAAAATTGATTTCCATCCAATACTGGAATTTAACCAACAGGTGGCTGATGAGAAAATAGCTCAAACAGCAGTTGATCTTTTGATTGAGGATCGTAAAAAAGGTTACGACCACCTACTCATGGCTCGTGTTGATAAAAAGGATGAAGCTGAAAGGATTTACAATGATATATATTCCAAATACACCGATTTAAACCCGGTATTTATTCATAGTGGTATAAAATCGGCGCCTGAAAGGAAAGCTATACTTGAGAGAATTAAAAATGGATCTCATAAAATAATTATTTGCGTGGATATGTTAGGAGAAGGATTCGATCTTCCCCAATTGAAAATTTGTGCAATGCATGATCTGCATAAAAATATTACTACATCATTTCAATTCTTTGGTCGTTTTACCAGAGAATCTAGTTTGAAGCTGGGAAATGCAAAAATAGTTGCAAATATTACTGATACGAAGCTTAAGGGTACTTTGCGTAAGCTATATCAGAAAGATTCGGATTGGGATAATATTATTCGCCATGCGAATGAAAATGTTATTCAAGGCATAGTTGAGGAGGAAAGTTTCTTCAAAAACTTTTCAGAGATTGAGATTCCTAACAAAATTCCTTTCAGGAATATTACGCCAGCTATGAGTACGGTTGTTTTTAAATTGTATGATTCAAAAATTAAATGGACACCTGATAATCACTCAAAATATTTTCCAGAAACTACATACGAGACAGTTACGGTTGAGCATGAAGAACAAGACCTGCAAATTATAATTGCCAAGAAAACTAAGCCTGTAGATTGGGGGAAAATAGATGATTTGGTTAATTGTGAATACGATCTTTATCTTATCTATCTAAATAGGGAAAAGAAACTCCTTTTTATCAACAGTTCAAACAACGGTTCGACCCATAATAAGCTTGCTGATGCGATATGTGGAGCCAATAATGACCTTTTTTGTGAAGCGAACATATACCGATGTCTGGACGGAATTTTTCAGTTAGAACTCTTCAACCTGGGATTAAAGCCCGTACTGGATGGTCCAATTAGCTTTACAATGTATGCAGGAAATGGGATTGTCAGTGGTTTAGATGAACTTGACAACAATAAGACCAGCTCCAATTTATTCGGAGTCGGATATGAAAATGGAGAAAAGGTAACAATTGGTTGCTCTTCCAAAGGCCGCATTTGGACGAAGCTTGTGAAATCAATCCCTGACTTTTGTGGTTGGTGTGATGAAATGGGAGATAAACTTTTGGATGAATCGATTAATGCTGAAGATATATTTAAGTTTATTCAGAAACCGGAACGTAAGAAGGAAATGCCTGTAGATAAACAGCCAATTTCAATTAAGTGGGATGAAGAGTTTTATCGTCACCCAACCAAATTTGAATATCGAGATTTTCCACTTGCCGATTATCCGATTGATGTTGTTGATAATGATCGTAGTTCTATTACGTTTTCTGTTGATTTGGAGGGGGTTGTTACGACATATCAGCTAGTTTTAAAAGACGATGATAAATCACGAGGATTTGAATATAAGCGCATTAGTGGTTATCCATTAAAAATTCGTCGCTCAAAAATTGAAATTGATTTGGTGGATTTGTTTTTAGAATTCCCTCCTGTCATCTGGTTTCACGATAATTCGAAAATGCATAATAACATCTTTTTCCCTTTTAAGGGTAAAATTAGCATATTCGACAGTAGCAAAATACTACCATTAAACTGGGATGGGGTGGATATTAGAAAGGAGTCACAAAAAAAAGAGAAGAGGTCTGATTCTATACAATACAGAATGCTCCAGAAGTTAAAGTCGAATAGCGACTGCAGTATTGTTTTCGATGATGATGATGCAAACGAAGCAAGCGATATAATCGCAATAAAAACTTTTGACTTTGCTGACAGAAGAGTGCTCTTTGAACTGTATCATTGTAAGTATTCAAGTAAAACTGAAAGTGGTGGACGCTTGAAGGATTTGTATGAGGTTTGCGGTCAGGCTCAACGAAGTTTCCATTGGAAGCACTATGCGGTTGAATTGCTCAATCATATGTTGAGACGAGAAGAAAAAAGGATAAGCCAAGGGAGACATTCTCGCTATGAGAAAGGCGGAAGTAATGAAATGCTAACGATCTTGAATATGCTTACTTCTGGATATTGTCAAATCGATTTTGATATTTATGTTGTTCAGCCTGGTATTTCTAAATCTGCTATAATTAAAGAGGAGGAACATTTAAAATTACTTGGCGCCACAGACTTACTACTTAAGAAAACAGGTAATGAATTCTATGTTATATCGGATTATTAAAAATTTTGGCCTAGGCTTTCTGCATGAAAGTGGTATAGTCCTCCATTTATATATGGTTTTTTAGTACTTTCATGTTTTAATTAAATACAGAAATATGAACAAACAAGAATTAGTTTCAGCGATTGCTGAAAAAGCAGAGTTGACAAAGGCAGACAGTGAGAATGCAGTAAATGCAATGGTAGAGGCAATTAAAGAGGCGTTGGCAAAAGGTGAAAGTACCCAATTAATCGGATTTGGTACATTCTCAGTTTCAGAAAGAGCTGCCAGAACCGGTAGAAACCCACAAACTGGGAAAGAGATTCAGATAGCCGCAAAGAAAGTAGTGAAGTTTAAGGCGGGTAAAGCTATTGATGAAGCAGTAAATTAATCTATTCTTTATATAGATAGGAACGGTCACCGAATTAGGTGGCCGTTTTTTTTGTGCTTTTTGCGGTAATACGCAGAGCAAGCATTTAAAAGGTAACTCTCTCACTCCATTAAATTGTGCCAAAGTTATTCATCGCCGATTGGAAAAGTCAAGGGCGGCTGGGAATGCCAATTTTCAATTGCCAGCCGTCCTCCGGATTCGGTCAGTTTTTAGCTGTTCCATCAAAATACAGACATTCACCCTTGACAATATTCCAATCGGCTCAATGGGGCATGCCAAAATTTAATGGCGTGCCAGAAGCCCTAATAAATCCCCAGGGCAGGGGTGAATCAAATGACTAGTTTATTTTCACTTAATGAGATTTCAGTTTCATATTCACACAGGTTAAAGGTTACGGAACAGCCTAAAATCAACAGTTCTAGCGATGTGTATGAATTGGTTTGTCCTACATGGGACCCTGACATTGATCACAAGGAATCATTTAAAGTGTTGTTGCTAACACGTGCGAATAGGGTTCTGGGAATCGTAAATCTGTTTATTGGTGGCATATCAGGTGTTTCGGTAGATGCAAAGTTAGTCTACCAGGTGGCACTAAAGTGTAATGCTGCAGGTATCATACTAATGCACAATCATCCGTCAGGTAACCTCAGTGCAAGTGAAGGTGACCTGCAGATTACACGCAAGTTGGTTGAGGTAGGTAAGCTACTGGATTTGCCGGTGATTGATCATGTAATTTTTACAAGTGAATCCTATTATTCATTTGCAGATGAAGGCCTGTTGTGAACAGGCCTGTCAATCATCAGGAAGTTGTTAACGCTTCAAAGGTCGTCCTCTTTGGGGTTTCATCTCATTGTGAATCTCTTCCATGATCTCTTTTTGAGATTTCCTCTTGCCGCTCTCAACCCATTCTATGAGCTCGTCTTCGTAGAAATAGAGTCTTCTACCGGTTTTAAAGTGGGGCAGAAGGCCTTTCATTACATACTGGTATATGGTGGTCTTGGGCCGCATAATAATCTTGGAGGCCTCTTTAACACCAATAGGTCTGCGTTTTTGAGGTTCCTCCGACCTTTTGGATTCAATAAGCTCTCTTAATTCTCTTACTTCTTTAATAAGAATTGCTACTGCTTTGGGTAGCTGTTCGAATGTAATTTGTTCTTCGTTCATGGCTAATAATTTTAGTTATTGTATAGATGTTTATTTCAAGCTGATTTTATTGGCAGATTCCCGCTTCTTTGAATTTACCAGGTTGGCATAGATCTGTGTGGTTGTCACGTTTTTGTGGTCAAGCATCTTTGACACGGTATAGATATCTGTTCCCAGGGCAATCTGTAGTGTGGCGAATGTGTGCCGGAAGCAGTGGAAGGTGATCTTCTTTTTAATTCCTGACTGGGCTACCCATTTGGGTACATGTACAAAGATCATGTGTTTGGTGAGTCCTTTAAATACGAGCCCTGGTTCACGTTCACCACATAGTTCCAGTGCCTCATTGCTGATGGGCAGGGTGGTTTCTTTTTCCGTTTTTTCAGTTCGAATACGCATGCAGTATTCCCCATCGGGAGCCATTACGATTTCATCCCAATCAAGTTTTATGATATCGCTCATGCGCAAACCGGTAAGACAGGCAAACAGGGAGGCTCTTTTCATAACGGGATGTTTGCATGGTGTATCGGCCAGTAGTTTTACTTCATCCAGGGTAAGAAACTCCTTTTTAGTATCTTCTACTTCTGTGCTTTCCAGGTATTCGTTCAGATTCTCATGTAACAACTTCTCCCTGTAAGCAATTTTCAATATTGACCGGAAAACGCAATAATAGGCGGCTGCGGAATTCTGTGACAGCTTTTTGCTTTTGTGCTTCAGGTTATTGGCCTGGAGAAGGTAAGCCTGAAACTGTTGACATAGAGGAACGGTGATCTCCTCAAAAGTGCATTTGCCTTTTACAAAGTTCTCGAAGTGTTTGTATGCACTAAAGGACTTCATGTTTTTAGCTAATGCTTTTTCACGGAAGTAAGTTAAAAAACAGGCTTTTAATTTGTGCTTGTCAAGGAAACCATAATCCTCGTTGATCAGGTTTTGCACACGAATGGAGCGAATGGCTTCAGCTTTCCGAAGCATTTCTTGGTTGTACTCCTTTTGAATGGCTGTTTTAGGAGATTGATAGATGTAAATGCCCAGGTTTTCATACCGGGAGATTCGCATCGTAACGGGATTTCTTATGCCCGGATAGTAATCGAGATGTAATGAGTAACGCCCTCTGGATATGGGCCTTCGTCTTAAAGAAACTTTTGTACATGTCATGGTATTCTGTTTTTAGGATTAAGTAAATTGTCTAATTCCATCTTTGATATCTTTATATAGCGTCCTTCTTTTATCCTGGTAATGTTATATGTCTTTAGCAGCCCATACAGGCTGTCTCTTGAAATATTGAATTTCTCTGTAGCTTCCTCTGTGGTATAATATTCAGGTTCTTCTTGTCCGGCCAGTCCTTTGGCAATTAATACATGTTGGCGGGAATACAGCTTCTTACGGCCATCTCTTTTCTTTGGAATCCCGTTTGTTGATACAAAAGTCCAAATAGCGGCATGTGTGGTATTCAATTCTTCACAGAGTTCTTCTATTGTAGCCCAATCCTTAATATCATTCAATGAAGAGTAATTGAACTTTTTAAAGTGCTTGTCTACATGAGTTTTGCTGTAGTAAGCCTTTTTGAACCTCTTAATTTTTGGTATTTGTTTTTCCCTTAGTATCCTGTAGAGCCAGGATTCCCCAACATTGAATTTCTTCTTTATCTCATCCACCGTATAAAACTTCTCATCTTCCTTGGTAATTTTGGTAGGGTTTATTTCAGCCGGTTTGGCATTTTTAAACATCTCATCAATATCGCTACGTTTGATGATCGTAATACGAGGAGAGATTTTGGAAGCTTTTAACTGTCCGCTGTAAATGAGATTGTAAATCGTTTGACGGGATAATCCAAGCAGGGTAGAGACCTCTGACACCTTCAAAAATTCCTTGGTGTTTAAAATGTCTAAAGTCGGATCAGAAATTTTCGGAACCTGGTGCAAATGCTTTTGTATTTTTTCATGGCGCTTTTGTTCCTTATAGGCACGCCCGTTGCATTTGTGCGAGCAATATTTAGTGCTTGTTGTACGCGCAACAAAGGTTTCTTTGCACCAAAGACATGTTTTTTCGATCTCTAATTTGCTAGTCATTTTCTCGTCTACTTGTAAATTTAATTATCAGTTAGTCAATCATAGTCAAAAAACTGTACTAACTTAGTGATGTTGTTAATTACAAGTTACGAAAAAAAGGTTTAATAACAAACTTGTAGGGAAAAGTTGAGAATGGAAGTTTTCGGCAAACGCCCAAAGAAAAACCCCTTATCTCTAAGGGGTTGTAGGCGTTCTAGTTAGCTTTTTTGGAATTTTTTCGTTATCTTTGTCGGAGAGGGATTATTTACCGATGCAGAAATTCTTAAAGATATTCCCTAAAACTTCATCCGTAGAGATATCTCCCGTAATCTCGCCAAGGAAATGCAGACATTCGCGTATATCCTGTGCAAGGAAATCGGTTGGAATTTGGGTTTGCAAACCATCGTTTACGCGTTGAATGCTTCCCAATGCATTTTGAAGAGCCTCGAAATGGCGGATGTTGGTTACAATCACATCTTGCTCATTAATTTTGCTCATGTTCACCGATTTCAGTAACTCATTGGTTAACGCATCAATATTTTGCTTTTGTTTGGCCGAAATAAAGAGCAACTTATCTTCCGCTTCCAAACCAATTAGATTTTTGGCAATTTCCTGTGGATTTTCAATCAAGTCGATTTTGTTGATGCATACCACCAGGTGTTGAGATGCACGATCGATGGTTTTATTGACACTTACGATCGATTCATTGATTCGATCCATATCTCTATCGGCATCTACCAATAGCATCACAATTTGCGCCTGTTTCATTTTACTGTAGGTACGTTCAATTCCCATGCTTTCGATGCGATCTTTGGTTGTTCGAATACCTGCTGTATCGATAAATCTAAAAGTGATTCCACCCAGGTTGATGGTATCTTCAATTACATCACGGGTTGTGCCTTCAATATCAGAAACAATGGCCCTGTCTTCGTTTAAAAGCGCATTTAGCAAGGTCGATTTACCAACATTGGTATTTCCAACAATGGCTACAGGAACACCGTTTTTAATCACATTCCCCAATTCGAATGAATCTACCAGTTTTTGAATCAGATTTTGAATCTCATTTACAAGATTGGTTAGCTGTGTTCTATCGGCAAATTCAACATCTTCTTCGCTAAAATCTAGCTCTAGCTCAATTAATGAGATAAAGTTCAATAAACGTTCTCGTAATCCTGCAATTTCGCTTGAAAAACCACCACGCATTTGCTGTAAAGCCACTTTGTGTGCAGCAGCAGAATTGGAGGCAATCAAATCAGCAACCGCTTCAGCCTGCGACAAATCCATTTTTCCATTCAGGAATGCGCGTTGGGTAAATTCTCCTGGGTTTGCAGTTCTGGCACCATTCTTAATTAAAGTCTGAAGAATACGATGCTGAATAAAAGGAGCACCATGACAGGCAATTTCCACAGAGTTTTCGCCCGTATAGGAGTGAGGAGCTTTAAACAAGCTCACCAGTACTTCATCTATGATCTCATCATCATCATTAATGGTACCAAAATGCACTGTATTGGCTTTCTGCTCAACAATATTTTTCTTTTTAATTGGAGTAAACACTTTCTCACATATTTCTATGGCATTTTCTCCGGAAAGGCGCACAATCGCAATGGCTCCATTGCCTGGAGCAGTTGAAATGGCGCATATAGTAGATTGATCAATCATTACAAATTATTTAAAATTGAGTACAGGCAAATTACCTGCTCACGATTTTGGAAGAACAAAGATAAGGCAATTATAGATATCAATAGACAATGAAGAATGAATAATTGGCAATGACTATTGAACAGGATCATAAATATCACTATAAATTGGTATTGATTTGATACTTGCGGGAGCGTAGTTTTGTATAATTATTCTAAATAAGAAGCATATGATATACAATAGAACTTCAAATGGCTGCCTGTTCAAATGTGATTCGTGCCAGTCGATACATATGGAATTCAATAATATGAATATCAATTTTTCTACACGTGATAAATACTATCAATTTGCTGAATATCTTCACAGTATCGATATCAACGAAGCCTTAAGACAGAATGCACATTCGCCTTATCAAAGAAAAATTGTAATTCCAATTGGAGGAGGGGGGTGTAATTTTATGCTGCATCCTGGCGAACTGGAAGACCTGAAAAGGTTATGCATACTTACACTGGATAAAAGCATATTAAATGTATCGAAACTGGAGATTGATTTTAGCCTGAATTAAAGCCTTTTTACCTGATTCTTTTTACAGAATAAAGGACTTTACTACCTTTGCCACGAAATTGAATTTGTTATAAGATGATAAAGAATATTACAGGTCGCTGGTCGTTTAACGAAGATTTTGGATTTGGTAAAGATGAAGGATTTGCCGAGTTTACACAAGAGGGAGAAAAAATTAGTGGTGTGGTGGTTTACACAGAGAGAATTGAAGGAGAAACACCATTTCGCGTGCAGCAAGATGTGGAAGGAACTTTTGATGGAGAAAAATTTAGTGTAACTGGAACCAAAGTAGAACTGCTCGATTGCGAGAAAGAGTTTGAATACCACCTGGATACCTGGGAGGGTGTTTTGAATTCTCAGAATCAAATTGTAGGGCACAGCTACGATCATCATGAATGTTTTGGTGTCTTCGTAATGAAAGTGATTGAATTGCAATAAATCTTCTTTTTTCTCAAAAAAAAATCAAGCTTGAAAATCAGCATTTTGAGTGTGAATCTTGCGGTTTTAAAGGGATTCGTGAGATTTTTTTAACGATTTGATTTTGTCGGAAAAGAAAAAATACTCATATTTGCACCGCAATCAACGCAACGCGGATGTGGCGTAATTGGTAGCCGCGCTAGACTTAGGATCTAGTGCCTTCGGGCGTGGGGGTTCGAGTCCCTTCATCCGCACAAAAAGGATCGACGAAAGTTGATCCTTTTTTTTATTTCTCTGTCCCGTCCTGAAATAAGTTGACAGTAAATCGACTTATTTATGAAAATATTGAGAAAGACTGTAGCAAGGCGTACCCAACGAAATTATAATTTATCCTTTAAATTGTCAGTTGTACGTCAAGTTGAAGAAGGGGAAATGACCTAC
>NZ_RZNH01000060.1 GCF_013141825.1 Marinifilum caeruleilacunae | reverse complement strand
CATAAGAAATAGCGGCGCCCGCTTTTCCAGCTGCAATAAGATTTAATGAATTGCCAATACCCCAGATTATACCACCAAAAACACCGACCATATGAATTTTTAAGTTCCCACTAAAGTAAGCCTTGTAATTAGTGGGTTTGCCGCTAATTGGCTTTTTCATTAAAATGGTATTGAACAGGAAGTTACTAATGAAAATTCCGAGTGAAAAAATTACAACTGCAGTATAAGGAGTCATTTTACCAACTGCCGGACTTACAAAATTATCCAAGTCCATTGAGGCGGCAATAAAACGGTAAAAGAATGACATTAGAACTCCGGCAAGTATTGAAACCAGGATTCCTTTTGAAGTAACTTTTTGGCCTCCTCCTGACGTTTTCTTAAAAGCAATTGCATTTAAAACAATGGCAATCGCAATTAATCCTACACCAAGAAATAACAGCACAGGGTCGCCTTTTTGTGAACCCAAATAATTAATAATTACCCCTAAAACAAGCGCAAGCCCAATTCCAACGGGAAAAGCTACTGACATACCAGCTAATGCAATAGCAGCAGAAAGCAGAATATTAGCTGCATTAAAGATGATACCTCCCAAAAAGGCGCTTCCAATACTTTGCACATCTGCCTGCCAAAGGTCTTCGATAAAACCACGACCTCCTTCACCTATACTACCAATGGTTAAAGCAGAAATTAGTGAAAGAATAAGAACTCCGAGTACATAGTCCCAGTAAAATAATTCGTAGCGCCAGGTTTTGCCTGCTAACTTTTGGGTATTTCCCCAAGAGCCCCAACAAAACATAGTTATTACACAAAAAATAATTGCTAAAGAGTAACTGCTAACGATAAACATAGTGTTTGATTTTAGTATTTAATTTTATTGAATATTCAGGATTAAGTCACATCATTTTTGCTCCACTGTTTTTTTGCAAGCTAAGAAATTGAAGTAATTCTTTTGCTTTCTCCGGCTCTTTTTCTGAAAGATCATTCTCTTTTACGATACCATCCTTAAGATTGAATAGCTGTACCGTATTGTTTTCTATATATTCCAGCAATTTTTAGTCACCACACCTTACTGAACCACCTGGACTTTACATGCCGTGGTTATTATAATGAGGGAAATGCCAGAAAATGACCTCACGGTTAATATCTGTTTCTCCTTTTACCAGTGATGCAAAAAAACTCAAGAAGACCAATACTATCAAAATTGATACCAATATTCTTCTTATGACGATATATTAAAGTTTTACTTTAAATGGTTTATCATCATAGATTATGGCATAACTTAATTCAATATTACCATAGTCAATCGGGTTAAGGATTTTAATTACCACCTTGTGCTTTCCTTTGGGAAGTTGATATTTCCAGAATGGGGTAAACCTCCTTCTGTTTTGTTCGGTTGGCAGCTTTATCTTCTCAACCAACTTCCCATCTATATACATTTCGGTTTCAAAAATATGGTTCTTTTTTCCATGGTCTTTAACGTTTGCGGGACCGGCCAATGCAAAACCAATACCTTCAAAATCAAAAGAAATCTCATTGTCTGTTTTAGTTGGAACAATTTTAGCTTTGGGATAATGTCCTTCAAAAGCAACTTCCAATGGAACAGTCTTAGGTGATTGCGTTTTTATACTAATGTGATTGTTATAAATTGATCCGCCATTTTTTTCAATTTGTTGAATGGCGTGTTTATATGACAAATCATAGGCATCGAGCAACGAATACTCTGTTCCCATAAAATTCAAATCTTCAACTTTATCCAATCCTTGTGTCCAAAACTCAGGAATTGATTTATACCCAACAATTGAAGCCAAAACCCCACCTGCAGTTGCCGGATTACAATCTGCATCATCGCCGCAGCGGGTTGCGATTTCGAAGGTACGTGTAAAATTACCTTCACCATAAAGCAAGCCTATTACTACCCAGGCAGAATTAATTTTAGCATCGATATTGAACGGCTGAAAAACACCTAAAGGTGAACCGACATCTTCACTCCACTTTTGATTGGTCTTGTACCAGGTTGCTTTCCAGTCATAAGGATTTTCTTCGTACCATTTAATTACATCATTGATACATTGAAAAAATCTACTTTCAGTTGGAATTACACTTATTGCTTTTTTAACTATATCACCTATTTCATCTGGATTGTCTGCAATCAGAGCCAAAGAATATAGTGCAGCAACAAATACACCACCATAATATCCATCACCATAATTCATTATATGTCCAACTTTATCACAGATATCAACAGCCGAGTTTACCATTCCTGGATTCATTAAACCTGCAAAATCTGCTTCTATCTGAAAATCTATATCATCAGCACATGGATTATTTAGCCAATGACCGGATTGAGGTGGAGTTAATCCATTTTGAATATTATAACGTGCACTTTGGTTGGCAAACCACAATTTATAATCCGCATTGGCAAACGAAATGGCAAAGGATTGTGCAGGTGCATCAATCCCCTCCTCTTCTATCACTTTCATAAACGAAAGATCCATGTAGATATCATCGTAGGTTCCGGGACGCTCTTTGTATTCATTTATCAGAGAGTTTTCATTCCATTCCAGTTTCTGATAGTCCTGAATCATTGTTGAGTTGTATTTAAACTCGGCAGGCAAACCAAAAGTCACACCAATAGTTTGGGCCGCCCAGGCTCCCTTTATTTTGTCTTTTAGTGCTTCTTTGGAGATAGTTGCTTCATCTTGTTTTTTTTCAATTCCATTCATGCTAAATGAATTTGAAACAGAAATTAACAGACCTAATATTACTATTGTGTTCTTTATCATGACTTTATATTGAATTTGATTATAGATTTAACTGTTTTCCGATAAAAATGCAAATACTTCTTCTTCTGTGGGTATAGAAGGTTGTGCTCCCATACGCGTAACACAAATTGCCGAAGCGGCAGATGCAAATCGTAAGGCCTCATGCCACTCCTCTCCTTTACTAAGACGCGCTGCCAATGCTCCACAAAAAGTATCACCCGCAGCAGTTGTGTCGAGTGCTTCAACTTTAAATGCATCCATACTTATGCTGATTTTTCCTTTTTTCAACAAAGAGCCTTCCTTCCCCAAAGTAAGAAGTATTGATGTTGCGCCCATGGAAACAAGTTTTTCCAGAACAAACTCTTTTCCGACAGATTCAATTTTTTCACCCGAAATAGTTTCTGCTTCCATTTCGTTTACTACAAGAACATCAACGGTTTTCAATATTTCTTCATCTAATTTACGAGCAGGAGCGTCATTCAAAATAACTGTTTTTTTATGCTTTTTTGCTAAGGCACAAACTGTCTTAACGGTATCATACGGAATCTCCATTTGTAAAACCACAATCTCAGTCTCTGCAATTTTTTCTTCCATAATTGAAATATAATCCGGACTGAGACTATTATTGGCTCCAGGCGTTATAACGATACAATTTTCTCCTTGCTCATCCACAAAAATCATTGCCGTACCAGAAGATACCCCCTCTACAATTATTGCTGATGAAACATCTATACCTTCTTCATTGTAATACTTTAAAGTATTTTGTCCGTTGGCATCGTCTCCCAAACAGGTGATAAAATTTACATCTCCTCCCAAACGATGTGCTGCAATTGCCTGATTTGCTCCTTTACCTCCCATGGCCTGCATATATGACAAACCTTCAATAGTTTCACCGGCTTTCGGAAACTTTTTCATTTTCGCTATTAAATCGGTATTAGAACTACCTACTACTAAAATCTTACTCATTATTTGTAGTTTTTATATTTTCTTCTTTTCTGTTAAATGATATCTTCCCCTAACAGATAGGATTTTCCTAAATTCTTCTAAATTCATATGTTTCCAGTTTCCCGATACTTAATCCTGTAAAATGGGATCAAATCTGACAAAATCAATCTTAATTCTTACTAAAAATGAATGCACCTATATCTGTCTTAATACTTTTCGGTATCTTTTTCCCTTCATAATCCATTGAATAGCCAAGATTTAATCCTGCTCTACGAGCAGGGCTATTCGATTTTATCTTAAAATCGTCTGCCTCCTGTCCATGGTAATTAATCAGTTGAGGATTGGAAAAAATGGCATTATCGCCTGGTCCTTCCTGTCCCATTACCATACTGCCGGAGGCAATAAAAAACAGATTATTGCTGATAATGGAATTTGCATTTTTAGTAGCCTGTTTTCCTCCAGGAAATATGATTATATCGTTCTCCACGACCACCAGATTGTTGCGTACATAGTTATTTGAGTTTGTTTGTGTAATATTAAATACCCCCCAATCGCAGACGTTGCTCTTTCGTCGAATTACAGTATTATTATCAATTTTACAGTCTTCACCACACCACAATGCTATAAACTGCTGATAATCATCACTAATATTGTGATGAATCAAAAAGTTACTGTATGGGGGATTTTGAACTACATCAGTCCATGTAACTTCTATAAATCCCTGATTATCTCTAGTAAAGTTATGGTGTATTTCAATATGGGATTTTGGGAATCTGCCATCATCAATTTCAATGGCGCCACCATCTGCACCATCACCATAACTGTTAGCTCCCCAGTTAATTCGAGAATCTATAGCTCGATAATTACAAATTTTGTTAAATGAAACTTCCTGGTGGTCTCCTCCCAGCCAAATTGCAAGTGGTCCCCAAGACCATTCTTTCAACACCCTGTTGCAATCATGAATATAATTATGGGTAATTAATGCATGCTCACCATAACTTTTGATCCCTACTCCACAATCAAACAATTCGTTATTTTTTATGATGCAATGTGTTGCATTCTTATCAATATAAATAGCACCTAATTCCCACATCTTAAGAAAACGGATATTGCCCGAAAGTTCAGCAACTGTTTCATAGAAATAAAGATTTTCTACTAAGATGTAACTCCCCTTTAACCGTATACAGTTACCATAAAAATCTTTATCCGGATTAAACTGTTTATTGGTAAATGCAGGAGCAGGCATATCTTTGTTTCCATAATCAGTCAGAACAATATATTTATTCGGTAATCCGGATTGACTAACATGAAGTGTTGTATTAAAATTTGATCCCCTTTTGAACTTAATAGTATCGCCTGGAACAAATATGTGCTGACCGATTTTGCATAGTGTTTTCCACGCACCGGATTCCGATAGACCGTCATTATTATCATCGCCATCGTTGGAATCTATATAAAAAACTTTTGATTTCCTTTCAAAAACATTATGCATTTTCCCTGTATCGGTAAAGAAACCATACATTACAATCAACAGCACAACTAATATTATAAACCCTACTATTTCTAATGCTCTTTTTTTATTTCTCATAACATTTTCATTTTTTTACTATTTACGCAAGATCCCTTGTTGAAAATTCAAATTATGTGCAATTTCGGACTGGTCATTTTATTTTGAATCTTGTGTAAACTCAAAAGCTCCAACATCTGGTCGGATGTTTTGAGGAATATCTATATCGGAAAAATCTTTGGAATACCCTAAATCCAATCCAGCGTTGATTGCTGGGCTGGCTGATGTTAGTTTAAAATCATCAGCAGAATCCCCATCGATATAATCCAACAGCATCGGATCTACAAAGATGGCATTCGCCCCTGGATCGGCCAGTCCCATGTTTAATTTTCCTTTTAGGGCATAGTATAAATTATTACTAATTATACTTTTTGGAAAAACATAGTCTCGACCTCCTTCCGGATAAACTACAATATCATTTTCAACAACAATAAGGTTATTTCTAATATAATTATTTGAGTTACCTTGAGTAATGTTAATCACTCCCCAATCATTAACGTTCTTTTTCCTTCGAATTATTGTATTGTTTTCAATTTTACAGTTTGCACCTACCCATAAGGCTATAAATTGCTGATAATCATCACTTACATTATGATGTATTTCAAAGTCGGTATAAGGTGGATTTTGCTTAACATCAGTCCATGTTACTTCTATGAACCCCTGACAATCACGAGAAAAGTTGTGATGTATGGAAATATTTGATTTCGGATAACGAGCATCATCTATTTCAATGGCTCCACCATCGGCACCTCCACCATAACTATCTGGCCCCCATGTTATACTTGGGTTGACTACTCTGTAATTAATTATCCGGTTGTAACATACTTCTTGATTATCAGCTCCCAACCATATAGCCAATGGTCCCCAATCCCATTTTTTTAATACGCGATTGCAATCGTGAATATAATTGTTTTCAATCCTTGCATAAGGGCCATAGCTTTTGATTCCAACGCCACAGTCGTATATTTCATTATTTCGAACAATACAATTTTCAGCACTTTTGTCGATATAAATTGCTCCTAATTCCCACATGGTTAAAAATCCCCCTGCATTTTCAGGCAATTCAGCCACAGTATGTAGGCAATATAGATTTTCCACTATTACAAAACTCCCTTTTAAGCGTATACAGTTTCCATATTGGTTGTTTTCGGGATTAAATATCGTATTTGTAAAAGCAGGTGAATGTAAGTCAACATTTCCGTAATCACTTAAAATAATCGGTTGCTCATAAGTTCCTGAATCATTAATTGTTACTACTCCTGAAAAATTCGAACCACGCTTAAAACGTATTTCATCGCCAGGGTTCAGCTTTGTATCTCCTATATTTTTTAGCGATTTCCAAGCACTGCTTTCAGACTTTCCATCATTGTAGTCTTCTCCTGATTCAGAGTCAATGAAATAAACTACTGCGTTAATTGGGACTATTTCTTCATTTTGTTCTGAACATGCACTACAAAGATTAAAGCAAAAGTAACATAATATAACCAGAATCAAGATTTCTAAAGAATTAATAAACTTAATCATTATTTTATAATCGGATTAAAGTATTTCTGAATAGTCTCCGGAATCGGCTTGTTTATTTCAAGGATTTCCTCTTCAGGGGCAAGGTTGTCCTCATCACAAGGTAAATAAAACAAACCGCTTAAAGACAGTACAACAAATATTCTCAAGCATGCAAGCATTTTTATATCTTAAATAAAAGCGGTGAATCAAATCCAAGGAGCCACAAAAACGCTCCTTGGATTTTACTAACTAACTAAACTATTTATGCTTATTAATACCCTGGATTTTGCTCAAGATTTGTATTGGCATTGAGCACATTGTTTGGAATAGGAAACAACTCCTTATAGGGCTCGGATTGCGGTTTGAACTTCCATTCATCACCCCATTTTCCGAACCTTATAAGATCTTGCCTCCTCACTTCCTCAAAAGCCAACTCTCTTCCTCTTTCGGCCAACAGTTCATCAAGTGTAATTGATGTGTAATTGTGACTGTCGTTACCAAAGGCTCTGTATCTAACTTGGTTCACCAAATTAAGTACCGATGCATCAGAAGATTCTGTATTACCATTTTCTCGCATAATGGCCTCCGCTTTCATAAGAAGAATATCTGCATACCTAAAGAAAGCAAAATCATTATCCATTGTCTCCCATCCATTTAGTCCCTGCGGCATCTCCCATTTGAAACATCTTACACCCTCACCTTCGGGCGATGCATCCAAATTCGTTATCTCTTTTGTAAATGTTAGCTGACCTCCTTCATATCCCCATACCGGATCTCCATTAAAATAAAACTGGGGTCCTACTTCCCAACCTTCTCTTCGATTATCCTCGAGGCTAAAAGAATCATACATCGCTTCCGTCATGCATATGCCATTCCAGCACCAAGTTCCGTTCAGGTCGAATTTATCCAGTAGTGCCCAGTGCAATGTATACATATGCATTTGAAATCCGAAATCACCTATTACTCGATCATGTGGCATTGCCCAAATAACTTCTCTTGAGCTTTCATTTTCAGCAATAAAGTTATCGGAATAATTGCTTTCAAGCGTATAATGCCCTCGGTTAATTATGCTATCACACATTATTTTTGCATCTTCATAACGATCATGGCCAATCCATTTTTCCGAGTTCAAATACATTTTAGCTAAAATTGCAAAGGCAACCGGTCGGATACATCTTCCGTAATAGTCACTTATAGGCGATTCCTGTAATAAAGGATATGATTCTAATAATTCTGTTTCAATAATATTAAATGCTTCTGTTCGACTAATCTGCGAAGGCAATGAGGTATCCTCAAATTCCAAATTGATTGGTATGTTTCCAAACAAGTCAAGTGCTTTATACAATGCCCAGGCTCTGAGTGTCCTTAATTCAGCGATCATTCCTTCTTTACCATCAAACTGTGCAGGTGAATTTCGAACCTGATAGATTATTTGGTTACAGTTAGCCACTGTATTAAAACACATTTCCCAAGAGGCATTTATGGCTTCCTGGTAGGGAGTAAATTTATGTTTGTGCAAATTTCTCCATACACCGTTATTATCCAGCCAGGACCCATTAGTATGTACCGGAATCACAGCCTCATCGGTGGTCACAACTTCAGTGCCATACAAGCCCCACAGACTTGTACCTCTATATCGCAGACCTGCATAGGCACTGCCCATTGCTAGTGTACATTCATGTTCTGTGCTATACCATTCTTCAGAATTGATTGATGAAAATAATTCTTCATCCAAATTTGTGCATGCACTGTTACTCAGTATAAATGCAAAAACTGCAATCAGAAATTTTATTGATCGTGCCATTTTTAGTTTTTTTTTAGAAATTAAATTTTAATCCTAACAAATAAGTACGGCTGTATGGATAGGTCAAGTTATCTCCGCCATATGTGTTATAATTTGTATCAATACCTACAGGAATCTGTTCAGGATCATTTCCTTCAAAATCAGTAATTGTTAAAAGGTTTGTTCCGCTTACATATAATCTTAAGTCGCTCTTGCCCAATTTAAAATCGTATCCCAATACCACGTTATCCAATTTAATGAATGTGCCATCGTCAAGAAACCTGTCATCAAACCGGTATTCACCAAAATTCTCGGGATGGTCCAACACTGATTTCATGGCATTCCGACCATCAGATAAACGTCTTACATTTTCATAATTAAGTCTGTCCCAGTTAATCAGGGAATGACCAACCATAGCTCTAAATGCAAAAGTCAAAAAGAAGTTTTTGTATGTCAATCTGTTTTGCCAACCCAGTTCATAATCGGGATATTCATTACCAACGTTCTTCCTGTCTCCAATAGAGTTTTCATCCACCACACCATCACCATCTAAATCTTTATATATGATAGTTCCATCCTCGGCCGTAGCAACGTAAATCGGTGTCCAGAAATCACCAACTGCTTCTCCTTCCTGCAAAAGCTGCGCCCAGCTTGTTGATGCTGGCGTATATTTTATGAAATCCAGCTCATACCCTCTGGAAGGATCAGATAGTTTTACCATTTCATTTTTATTTTTACTCCATGTGATCGTACTATTCCAGTTAAAATTTGAAGTCTTTAAAACATCTGCATTCACCGTGATTTCAATACCCTTGTTGGTCATTTCTCCTACGTTGGCATAAATTTTATCATAAACATTAGGTGGTACAGGAACATCATAATACCATAACAGATCAGAAATTGTTCTACTGTATAAATCAACCGATCCAGAAATTCTGTTGAATACGCCGAAATCAATTCCCATATTGTATTCAGTTTTTGTTTCCCACTTCAAATCCGGATTTGGATTGTTGTCTGGCACATAAACATTTTGCCAATTACCTTTATAATAAAACAATCCGCTACTATCACCAGTCCTTGTTGAAAGGCGCGGAATAGATTGGTAATTTGGAATGTCCTGGTTTCCTGTAACACCAACACCCGCTCTAACTTTTAGATCATTGATAAAATCAACATCCTGCATAAAACCTTCTTCTTTTATTCGCCAGCCCAAGCTTACCGCCGGAAAAGTACCCCATTTATCGTTTTTACCAAATCTTGAACTTCCCTCGTGTCTTAAAGAAGCTGAAGCCAAATATTTATCTTTATAATTGTATGACACCCTACCATAAAAAGCAATAAGTTTGTTCGTCTCTTTGTAAGAAGAAATATCAGCTAATCCCTCTATAAGGTCATTTCCGGCCGCTATGTTGTGATAGCTAAATTTGTCGGTATCAAAATTCCCGTTGGTAACACTCATACTAGTATTACTTCCCTTATTGTATGAATACCCCCCTATAGCATTAAACCTATGATCCTCTCCAAGAGTGAAGCGATATCGTATACTTGGTTCGAGTATGTAATCCTTAGTTTTCCATGATCCAACATATGCCTGTCCTGATTTTCCCAATAGGGGGTAATGTTTTGTATAATAATTCTCATCGGTTCCTGACCAAACATTGTAAGATCCTGTGAAATTCAGAGACAAATTATCAAGCAGTTTAAATTCTGTATTTACTACAGCATTAACGAAATTGACTTCCCTGTCGAAAGTACTTTCATTAATCATAGCAACCGGATTTCTGCTGCCTTGTATGTGATTATCATAATATTTATTGCCTGAAATGTTCTCCGGATCATAAATTGGCTCTGTCGGATTTCTGGTGATCGCTTGTTCGTAAAGACCTCCCGGAATATCAGAACTAGTCGTCCTAGAATAAAGAAGCTTATAATCCAATATCAACCGATTATTAAAAGCCTTCTGTTTTACAAAAATAGAAGGAGCCACCACATTGGAGTAATTATCTTCAAAAAGACCTTCATTATTTTTGTAAGACAAATTGGTCCTAATAGCCAGTTTCTCAGTCCCGCCGGTTATAGATAGGTTATAATTTTGATTTATTGGCGTTCTGGTCACTTCATCCAGCCAATCGGTACTACTTCCTTTATCCAGATTGGAATTGCCAGGAATAAGCTCCTGGATTGCAGACCTGTATTCATCGGCATCAAACCAGAGATCATTTTTATCAATCGACTCATAGGAAACAAATGCAGATAGCTCACATTTAATTTCCCCCTGCTCTGGTTTTTTTAAAGTAATAAGTATTACACCATTTGTTGCACGCGTACCGTAAATTGCAGCTGCCGAACCATCTTTTAAAATATCAAATGATTCAATCTGTTCAGGATTTATGGATTTTAGTGTACCTCCCCAAACAGCTCCATCAACAATAATTAAAGGAGATTTCCCTCCCGATAAGGAGTTAAGACCTCTGATTCTAACGGTATAATCGCTGTTTGGATCTGCTCCATTACTGCTTATAATAGACAATCCTGCAACTTTTCCTTGAATAGCTCTAATAGGTGATGTCATATCGCCTTGTAAGAATTCTTCCGCATCAACGCTACTTACTGATCCAGTCAATTCTTTCTTAGTTGTGTATCCATACCCAATTGCCACAACTTCTTCAAGTCCGATGGCATCAGCTTCCATTTTTACGTTTATCACCGTTCGACTGCTTACAGAAATATCCTGAGACAACATTCCAACGAAGGAAAAGACCAAGGTTGCATTTTCCTGAACTCCGCTTAACGAATATCGACCATCAATATCGCTTATTGTACCTTGCGATGTGCCCTTAACGACAACTGTAACACCGGGCAGGGATACATCATTTTCATCTACGATCTGTCCTCCAACAGTAATCAACTGTTGCGAATACAGCACCGAACTAAGCATTAGAAACACTATCGTAATCCCTAATATCCGGTTAATTTGTTTAAAACTAGTTGATGCAGAAAACGAGACCACCTTAAAAAGAAGTCCTTCCCGCGATTTTGATTGATTCATAATTAATGGATTTTGATTGTACATTACAAAGAAAGACAAAAAAAGCGAATTGCACAATCGTTTGTACTTAATTTTTATGCCTACATTAATAAAATGCAAAAAACACAATACACAAGCATCAAGCCAAAAAATTTTATTTACCTCTTTTTCTGATATTTACATACACTTATTCTAAATGCAAAATATTAGAGTAAAATTTAATTCTTCACAAAGCAAAGAATTTCAATATGTATGCTCAAACGTTTAGTCGGCTATTGATCATGATCTTACAGCTAGCATAAAGGATAGAGCATCTAAAACTTGATTATCTATTACTTAGACTACGAAAATACATTATTGTAAATTAGGAAGAATCTAATTAAGAAATTCGCAGCAAATAATCAAAGAAGTTGCAAAAGAACTAAATTACATTCCCAACCATTTTTCTACAAGCCTGAGGTCAGGGAAAAGCAATACTATTAGGCTTATTATCCCCTCTTTAGACAATCTTTTTTTGCGAATATTGCAAGTTTATTCAATCGCTAAGTAAGAAAGCTTAGTTATAAGCTGATCATTTCTGACACCAAATTTTGAGAATAGTAAACTTTCTTTTGATTCTACAGATAATTATTATGGTGCAATTTCTACAATAAAATATTTGATAGAACATGACCACGCTTAAATTGCATGTATTCTAGGAATTAAATCATCCACTCCCTACAAAATAAGGATTAAGGATATTAAACATGCAATGCAAGAGATAGGTAACATAAACATTCATGTAATTGGCGATGATTTTAGTGTACAGAACGGTTATCAGGAAACTAAACTTTTATTGCGCAGGAAAGAACGATCAACTGCTATTTTTGCATTAAGTAACACAATTACAATGGGATGCCTAAAATCTTTAAAGGAGGATACTTTAAAATTGCCAGATGATATTTCAGTAATTACTTTTGACGATTACCCGTATCTTGATTTTTCGGAAACACCAATAACAAGAATTGCTCAACCAGTTGAGCACATGTGCGAGACTGCCTTAAAATATTTACTTTCAAAATTAAATAATGAATTGAAATTAATTATTGATCATGTAACATTAAGGTCAGACTTAAAATACGAAACTCTGCTAAAGAAGATTTATTATTTTTTTTCACAAGTACAAATAGTTTATTTACTGTCCTGCGTAAATAATTGATATTATTCCGGCTACAAATAGTATAAACATAAGCGTAAGTAGACCATTGGTACTTTTTGAAGAACCTTTAAACTCTTTCCAGATAAAAACACCCCAGAGTGCTGCAACCA